>NZ_JBIAQM010000041.1:0-63004 GCF_042888945.1 Streptomyces sp. NPDC002698 | reverse complement strand
GACCGTGGTGGTAGCGGTGGCGGTGACCGTGGTGGGTTCCGTCGCGATGACCGTGGTGGTAGCGGTGGCGGTGACCGTGGTGGGTTCCGTCGCGACGACCGTGGTGTCAGTGGCGGCGGTGACCGTGGCGGCTTCCGTCGGGACGCGGACCGTCCGTCGTCCTTCCGTCGTGACGAGCGGCCCAGCAGCCCGCGCCGCGACGACGACCGCGGCGGCTTCCGCCGTGACGACAACCGGGGCGGTGGCGACTTCCGCCGTGACGAGCGCAGGGACAGCGACCGTCCGCCCTTCCGCCGCGACGATCGTGGCGACTTCCGCCGTGACGACCGGCCCAGCGGCCCGCGCCATGAGGACGACCGCGGTGGCTTCCGTCGTGACGACAGCCGGGGCGGTGGCTTCCGCGGCCGCGACGACCGCGGTGGCGACGACCGGCGCGGTGGCGGCCGTTACCGCGACGAGCGGGAGCGGGACCGTGAGCCGATCAAGCGGCTGCCCATCCCGGACGACGTCACGGGCGAGGAGATCGACAAGGATGTGCGCCAGGAGCTCCTGAGCCTGCCCAAGGGGCTCGCCGAGGACGTCGCCCGCAACTTGGTGATGGTCGCCCGGCTCATCGACGAGGACCCCGAGGGCGCCTACGCGTACTCGAGGATCGCCCTGCGGCTGGCCTCGCGTGTCGCCGCCGTGCGCGAGGCGGCTGGTTTCGCCGCCTACGCGAACCAGAAGTTCAGCGAGGCGCTCGCGGAGTTCCGCGCCGCGCGCCGGATGACCGGCAGCGTGGAGCTGTGGCCCGTCATGGCGGACTGCGAGCGTGGCCTCGGCCGGCCCGAGAAGGCGCTGGAGATGGCCGGGGCGCCCGAGGTGCAGAAGCTGGACAAGGCGAGCCAGGTCGAGATGCGGCTCGTGGCCGCCGGCGCCCGGCGTGACATGGACCAGCTCGACGCGGCCATCGTCACCCTGCAGAGCCCCGAGCTCGCCTCGAACTCCGTCCAGCCCTGGACCGCGCGACTGCGGTACGCCTACGCCGACGCGCTCCTCGCCGCCGGACGTGAGGGCGAGGCACGCGAGTGGTTCGCCAAGACCGTCGAGTCCGACAAGGACGGCAGCACGGACGCCTCCGACCGCCTCGCCGAGCTGGACGGAGTCGAGTTCGTCGACGTCCTCGTCGAGGACGACGAGGAAGCCGGGAACGGGGACGCCACCGAGACCGTGACGGAGATCCGTGTCGAGGCCGAGGCCGAGCACCAGGACGCGGACGACGACGAAGGCGAAGACGACGAGGGCGAGGACGACGAGATCGAGTCCGTGACCACGGACGAGATCACGGACGACGTCGACGACCTCGACGAGGACGAGGACGAGGCCGAGGACGAAGACGAGGACGACGCTCCTCACCGTCCGCAGAGCTGACGCCGGACACCACGGCGCAAACACGTGGGCGGCGGGACACCGGAAGGTGTGCCGCCGCCCACGTGGCGTTTTCGGGGACCGCCCTTTCAGGGAGCGAGCGCCCGCAGGACCAGCCCGGACGCCGGCTTCGGCCCGAACGAGGTCGACTTGCGCGGCATCGTGACCCCCTGGCGCGCCAGATCACGTACGACGTCCTCGTGGACCGGGTGCATCAGGACGGCCGTGCCTCCGTCGCGTTCCGCCTTCTCGACCGTGGCGGTCGTGTCGTGGATGTACGCGATGTGTGCGGGAGAGTCCTCCGGGATGCCCCACACATGGTCCAGGAGCGTGGCGTGCAGGACCGTGGCGTCCAGTGAGCGCCAGGCCTCCGGGTGCTCGGCCGGGACCGTACGGGCGAGGAGGTCCGGCGACGGGCGGTCGACGAGGTGGAAGGAGCCGTCGCCGGCGAGGAGGAACGCGTTCCCCGCGGAAGCCGCCGAGGAGAGGGCCTCCAGCGCCTCGGCGAGGGGCACGTCGAGGTGGCGTACGCGGAAGGAGTCACCGAGGGCGGCCAGCGCCTCGGCGACCGGCAGGCCGTGCAGCAGGCGATGGATGGCCCGGACACGCAGCGGATAACGGGCGGTGTCCACCAGGAGGACCAGACCGTAGTCCCAGGGGCTCGGGGAAGGATGCTCCGCGCGTAGACGAAGGTACGTCGCCCAGCGGTGATGGCCGTCGGCGATCAGGGCCTGGTGCCGGCCGAGGTCCGTGCGGATCTCCGAGAGCTCCGCCGGGTCCGTGACCGCCCACAGACGATGGCTGATGCCGTCCTCCGTGGTGGTGGACAGCAGCGGCGGCAGGGCCGCGGTGCGTTCGATGACGGCGGCGGTGCCGTATCCGGAACCGTTGCCGCGATAGGTCAGCAGCAGGGGTTCGAGGTTGGCGGACGTGGCGCGCATCAGGGCCGCGCGGTCCGCGATGACGTGGGGCATCACGTCCTCGTGCGGGAGCACGACACCGTCGGCCGGGTCGGACAGCCGCAGATTGCCGATCACGCCCCGTTGCAGCAGGTCGCCGTCGCGCTGCTCGTACACGTACAGGCCCGGCTCCGGATCGGCGGCCAGGATGCCCTCCGACAGCCAGCGGTTCAGCGTGTCGGCCGCCTGGCGGTTGCGGGCGGCCGGGGTGCCGTCCTGGGGGAGGATGAGCCGGACGATGTTGTACGGGTCGGCCGACTCGAGTTCGAGCAGTCCGTCGGGCCGGACGATCACGTCGTACGGCGGGGACGTCACGGCGGCCAGGCTGCCGACCCGGTCGGGGTCGTAGCGCAGGCCTCGGAACGGGGTGAGTTCGAGGCCGCTCCCTGCCGGTGTTTCCTCCTCGGGACCTGCATAGTTCATTGGGGCATCGTAAGTGTGTCAGTGGCATGCGCGATGATCGGGGCAACGGGATCGAACGAGGAGCGATGCGCAATGAGCCAGACCGTCAGGACGCGGCCCGAGGGCAGTGGGCAGGCCCTGAGCGAGGCGTACGACACGGCGCTGCTGGACCTGGACGGGGTGGTGTACGCGGGCGGTGACGCCATCGCCCACGCCGTCGATTCGCTGGCGACGGCGCGCGCGGGCGGCATGCACCTCGCGTACGTCACCAACAACGCGCTGCGCACCCCGGACGCGGTCGCCGGGCACCTCACGGAGCTGGGCATACCGACGGTGGCCTCGGACGTCATCACCTCGGCGCAGGCCGTGGCCCGGCTCATCAGCGAGCAGGTGCCGGCGGGTGCGCGGGTGCTCGTCATCGGCGGCGAGGGTCTGCGGGTCGCGCTTCGCGAGCGCGGGCTGGAGCCGGTCGACTCGGCGGAGGACGAGCCCGTGGCGGTCGTCCAGGGGTACGGCGGTCCCGATCTGACCTGGTCCCGCTTCGGGGAGGCGTGCTACGCCATCGCGCGCGGGGTTCCGTGGTTCGCCTCCAACACGGATCTGACGATTCCGGGCGCGCGTGGGATCGCGCCCGGGAACGGCGCGGCGGTGGAGGTCGTCCGCATCGCCACGGGTGCCGAGCCGCAGGTGGCGGGCAAGCCGCTGCCCCCGATGCACCGCGAGACGATTCTGCGGACCGGGGCCGAGCGGCCGCTGGTGGTCGGGGACCGGCTGGACACGGACATCGAGGGCGCGTTCAACGGCGAGGTGGACTCGCTGCTCGTTCTCACCGGTGTGGCGGACGGGGCACAGCTCCTCGCCGCGCCTCCGCAGCACCGGCCGACGTATGTCGACGCAGATCTGCGCGGGATGCTCACCGGGCAGCCCGAGGTCGTCGAGGCCGGCGACGGGTTCCGCTGTGGCGGCTGGACGGCGACGGCGGGCGACCGGGAACTCGAGCTGACGGGCGAGGGCGAGGCCCTCGACGGACTGCGGGCCCTGTGCGCGGCGGCGTGGACGGCCGCGGGTGAGAGCACGTGCGAGCTGGACGGGGGGAAGGCGCTGGCCCGGCTGGGCCTCTAGGACCTGTCCGACCGGACCGGGACCGGGATCGGACCTGGAGCGGACCGGACCGGACCTGGAGTGAACGGGGGCCGGTCCTGTCCCGGTCCCCGTCCGTTCCAGGTGTCCGGGAAGGGCACGGTGCCGGTGCCCGCTCGTGGTCGGGGCAGGGCCGGTGGGGCGGCTGACCTGGGCCTCGGCGCGAGGCCGGGTGCGCGGGCGCCCCGAAACGTCGACACGAGGGTAGGCTAACCTAACCTCGTGTTGGTCGACAGTCCTCCTGAACAGCGCGCGGAAACCGCCCCCGCGCCCCCAACCCGCCGGGCGATACGGGCCTTCGGGCTCCTCGTCTCCGTGGGCGTCCTGCTGCTGGTCGCGCTGGCGAGTATCGCGATCGGCGCGAAAGCGCTGCCGCTGGACCAGGTGTGGCACGGCCTGTTCCACGACTCGGGGACATACGCCGATGTCGTGGTCGGCGACCGGATCTCGCGCACCGTGCTCGGGCTGCTGGCCGGCGCCGCGCTCGGGCTGTCCGGTGCCGTCCTCCAGGCGCTCACCCGCAATCCGCTGGCCGACCCCGGTCTGCTCGGGATCAACGCGGGCGCGTCCGCCGCCGTCGTCACCGCGATCACCTATTTCGGCGTCACCTCGCTGAGCGGCTACGTCTGGTTCGCCTTCCTCGGCGCGGCCGCGGTCGGAGCGCTGGTCTGGTTCCTGGGCGGAAGCCGGGGCGCGACCCCGGTACGGCTCGCGCTCGCCGGAACCGCGATCAGTGCCGCGCTGTACGGCTATCTCCAGGCCGTGATGATCATGGACGACGCCGCGCTCGGCAAGATGCGCTTCTGGACCGTCGGTTCGCTCGCCTCGGCGACCGACTCGACGATCGAGCAGGTGGCCCCCTTCCTCGCCGTCGGCACGCTCGTCGCGCTGGCCCTGGCCCGGCCGTTGAACGCGGTGGCCATGGGCGACGACACCGCCCGGGCGCTCGGCGCCAACCTGAACCGCACCCGCGCGCTGTCGATGGCCGCCGCGACCGTGCTCTGCGGCGCCGCCACCGCCGCCTGCGGACCGATCGTGTTCGTCGGGCTCATGGTCCCGCACGCCGTCCGCTCCTTCACCGGGCCCGACCTGCGCTGGATCCTGCCGTACGCCACCGTCCTGTCGCCCGTGCTGCTGCTCGGCGCCGATGTCCTGGGGCGGATGGTCGCCCGGCCGGCGGAACTCCAGGTCGGCATCGTCACCGCGGTCCTCGGCGGTCCGGTCTTCATCTTTCTCGTACGGCGACGGAGGACGGCGCAGCTGTGACGACCCCACGTGTCCGAAGCATCCGAACCGCACGCGACCGGAGCGTCCCGGCACTCCCCGCGCGCCGTGTCCGGGCCGTCCGCACCGGCGGCGGACTGTCCGTCCGCCTCGACATCCGCACGTTCCTGGTGGTCGTCCTGCTGCTGGTGGCAGCGGCCGCGGCGAGCGTGGTCCTCATCGGCACCGGCGACTTCCCGATCCCGGCCGGCGACGTGCTCAAGACCCTGGCCGGCGACGGCAGCCCCAGCCAGGAGTTCATCGTCAACGACCTGCGGCTGCCGCGCGTTCTCGTCGGGCTGCTGGTGGGGGCCTCGCTCGGGCTGGCCGGAGCGCTCTTCCAGTCGGTCTCCCGCAATCCGCTGGGCAGCCCCGACGTGCTCGGACTCGGACAGGGTTCCACCGCCGGCGCGCTCATCATGATCGTGCTGTACTCGGGCAGCGCGACCGAGGTCGCCCTCGGGGCGCTCGTCGGCGGACTCCTGACCGGGTTCGCCATCTACCTGCTCGCGTGGAAGCGGGGCGTGCACGGCTATCGCCTGGTCCTCGTCGGCATCGGCGTCTCCGCGATCGTCACGGCGGTCAACGGCTACCTCCTCACCAAGGCCGACCTCGTCGACGCGGCCCGCGCCGTCGTCTGGATGACCGGCTCCCTCAACGGCCGGGACTGGGCCCAGGTCTGGCCGCTGCTCATCCTGTGCGCCGTCCTCGTCCCCCTCGTCCTCGGCAACGCGCGCGGGCTGCGGATGATGGAGATGGGCGACGACGTGTCGTACGCCCTCGGAGTGAGCGTCGAGCGGACGCGGCTGCTGCTGATGGTGGCCGCCGTGCTGCTCACCGCGGGTGCCACCGCCGCCGCGGGCCCCGTCGGTTTCGTGGCGCTCACCGCCCCGCAGCTGGCCCGGCGGCTCACCCGGTCGCCCGGACCGAACCTCATGCCGTCGATGTGCATGGGCGCGACCCTGCTCGTCGTCGCGGACTGGGCCTCGCAGCGCGCCTTCGGCGCCGATCAGCTGCCGGTCGGCGTCGTGACCGGCGTCCTCGGCGGTGTCTACCTGCTGTGGCTGCTGGTCACCGAGCGCAAGGCGGGCCGGATATGAGCGGCCAGGCGGACCCGGCCGTGCGGGAACCGAAGAACGCGGCGCGGGCGAACGACCAGGCGCACGAGAACACCCCAAGGAGCACTGTGAACCGCCTGTCCGCCGACAACGTCACCCTCGGCTACGACCAGCGCGTCATCGCGGAGAAGCTGTCGGTGGAGATTCCCGACAACTCCTTCACCGTGATCGTCGGCCCGAACGCCTGCGGCAAGTCCACACTGCTGCGTGCCCTCTCGCGCATGCTGAAGCCCTCGGCCGGACGGGTGCTGCTCGACGGACAGGCGATCCAGTCGATGCCCGCGAAGAAGGTGGCACGTACCCTCGGGCTGCTGCCGCAGTCGTCGATCGCACCGGACGGGATCACGGTCGGCGACCTCGTCGGCCGGGGCCGCTACCCCCATCAGGGCCTGCTGCGCCAATGGTCCGCGGAGGACGAGCGGGTGGTGCAGGAGTCGATGGCCTCGACCGGGGTCGCCGAGCTCGCCGACCGCTACGTCGACGAACTGTCGGGCGGCCAGCGCCAGCGCGTGTGGATCGCGATGGCGCTCGCGCAGCAGACCCCGCTGCTCCTGCTGGACGAGCCGACGACCTATCTCGACATCCAGCACCAGATCGACGTCCTCGACCTGTGCGCCGAGCTCCACGAGACCCAGGGCCGCACCCTGGTCGCCGTGCTGCACGACCTCAACCACGCGGCCCGGTACGCCACCCACCTGATCGCCCTGCGCGGCGGCGAGGTCATCGCCGAGGGCGCCCCGAACGACATCGTCACGGCCGAGCTGGTCGAGGAGGTCTTCGGGCTGCGCTGCCAGATCATCGACGACCCCGAGACCGGGACACCGCTCGTGGTGCCCGCGGCACGCAAGGCCAGGGTCCCCGCCGCCGCGGCCGCTAGAGAAGGGTCCTGAGCCGGAACAGGTCGCGCAGGCCCGCCTCCAGCTTCACCCGGCCCGAGCCCCAGGCCCTGGCGAAGTTCAGCTCGCCGTTCACCATCGACACCAGGTCGTCGCCGCTCATGGTCAGCCGGATCTGGGCCCGCTCGGGAGGCGGGCCCTGGAGCGTGTCGAGGACCTCGATCCGGCCGCCCCTGAGACGGCCGACGAAGGTGATGTCCAGGTCGGTGATACGGCAGCTCAGCGAGCGGTCCAGGGCCGCCGCGGCGCGTACGTTCCCGTCGGCGCCCGCCATGTTGTCCGAAAGCCTGTCGAGTGCGGTGCGGCACTCCTCTGTCGTCGCCATCGTGATCGACGGTACCGCAGCCCTTCGCGGTAGCGTCGGGGCATGAACGTCTCAGTCCCCGAGGGCGAGCCTCCCGAGGCCATGGCGGAGCACGAGCCCGGCCCGGCCGCGCAGGCGGAACCGGAACCCGCGTACGACCCCGCCGCACCGGCCCCGCTGAACATCCCGCGTGTCCCGACGGGCCACGCCGACGTCGACGCCCGGCTCGACCGCCTCGCCGACGCCGACCACCTCGCCACGGACGGACACCTCGAGGTGTACGAGGATGTGCACCGGGGGCTGCGCGACGCGCTCACCGCGCTCGACGTCCGCCCGGGAGTCCCGGCTCCGGCCGGCCGCCCGGTCGGCGCCCCGCAATGAGATCCTTCGGGACACCCGGGAAACGTCCCGGGCGATCCTTTCCATCGCCGTACGACCGCAGGAGCTGAACCGAACGTGGCAGGAGTGGCACGCCGCCGCCTCGACGCCGAGCTGGTCCGCAGGAAACTCGCCCGCTCGCGCGAGCACGCCGGACAGCTGATCGCCGCGGGCAGGGTCAGCGTGGGCAAGACCCTCGCGACCAAGCCCGCCACGCAGGTCGAGACCGCCGCGGCGATCGTGGTCAGCAAGGACGACAGCGACCCCGACTACGTCTCGCGCGGCGGACACAAGCTCGCCGGCGCGCTCGCCGTCTTCGGGCCGCAGGGCCTGAAGGTCGAGGGGCGGCGGGCACTGGACGCCGGCGCGTCCACCGGAGGCTTCACCGACGTACTGCTGCGCGCGGGCGCCGCCCACGTCGTCGCCGTGGACGTAGGTTACGGACAACTCGCGTGGTCTCTCCAGAGCGATGAACGCGTCACCGTCAAGGACCGTACGAACGTACGCGAGTTGACGTTGGAGGCGATCGATGGGGAGCCCGTGGACCTTGTTGTCGGGGATCTGTCCTTCATCCCGCTCGGACTGGTGCTGCCCGCCCTCGCGCGGTGCACGGCGCCGGATGCCGACCTGGTGATGATGGTCAAGCCGCAGTTCGAGGTGGGGAAGGACCGGCTGGGCAGCGGCGGTGTCGTGCGCAGTCCGGAGCTGCGCGCCGAGACCGTGCGCGGTGTGGCGGGACGGGCCCGGGAGCTGGGGCTCGGAGTGAAGGGCGTGACAGCGAGCCCGTTGCCCGGACCGTCGGGCAACGTCGAGTACTTTCTGTGGCTGAGTGCCGGGGCACCCGAACTCGACCCGGCCGACGTTGACCGTGCAGTGGCGGAGGGGCCGCGTTGACACAGACCCGAGCTCGTACTGTTTTCCTGCTGGCCCACACCGGGCGGCCGGCAGCCATCCGCAGCGCCGAGCTGGTCGTCCAGGGGCTGCTGCGTTCCGGGATCGGCGTACGGGTCCTCGCGGCCGAGGCGGCCGATCTGCCGCTGCCGGCCGAGGTGGAGCTGGTCCAGGAGGCCACTCCGCAGTGCCTCGACGGCTGCGAGCTGCTCATCGTCCTCGGCGGTGACGGAACGCTGCTGCGCGGCGCCGAGTTCGCCCGCGCCTCCGGTGTGCCGATGCTCGGCGTCAACCTCGGGCGGGTCGGCTTCCTCGCCGAGGCCGAGCGCGACGATCTGGACAAGGTCGTCGACCGGGTCGTCACCAGGGCCTACGAGGTCGAGGAACGCATGACCGTCGACGTGGTCGTGCACCGCAACGGCGACATCGTGCACACCGACTGGGCGCTGAACGAGGCGGCCGTGCAGAAGGTGTCCGCCGAGAAGCTCCTCGAAGTGGTGCTGGAGATCGACGGGCGGCCCGTCACCGGGTTCGGCTGCGACGGGATCGTCTGCGCGACCCCGACCGGGTCGACCGCGTACGCCTTCTCCGCGGGCGGGCCCGTGGTCTGGCCCGAGGTCGAGGCGCTGCTGATGGTGCCGATCAGCGCGCACGCCCTGTTCGCCAAGCCGCTGGTGACCTCACCGGACTCGGTGCTCGCCGTGGAGGTGCTGCCGCACGTTCCGCCGGGCGTCCTGTGGTGCGACGGACGGCGGACCGTGGAACTGCCGCCGGGCGCGCGGGTCGAGGTGCGGCGCGGAGCCGTGCCCGTGCGGCTCGCCAGGCTGCACCACGCGTCCTTCACCGACCGGCTCGTCGCCAAGTTCGCACTGCCCGTCTCCGGATGGCGCGGGGCACCGCACTAGGGCCTGTCTGACAATTCCCGTCTGCCCGGCGACGCCATGCACGCGCTCTCGCCGCACCGGCCCCAGACCCGAGTACGTCCAGTACGCAGGTCCGGGGCCGGCACGCCGAGAGCACGCTCCCCCAAGCTCTCGGCTTCGCTCGAGCAGGGGGGACCCCCATGACGCCGCCGGGCCGCCCTCCGGGCGACGACGCGAATTGTCAGACAGGCCCTAGCCACACCCCCCGGCACCCGGTTCCGCCCGGGTGCCGGGCCGCCTCCGCGCGGGCCGTCGGCGAACGAGATCACCTCCGGAAGGTAACGCTCGGTTCTCTTTGCGGGGGGCGGCGTCGCACGGCGCCGGGAAAACCTCGTATGGTCGGGGACGTGTTGGAGGAGATGCGGATACGGTCGCTCGGAGTCATCGACGACGCGGTCGTCGAGTTGTCACCCGGCTTCACCGCCGTGACCGGTGAGACCGGTGCGGGCAAGACGATGGTGGTCACCAGCCTCGGGCTGCTGCTGGGCGGGCGTGCGGACCCGGCCCTCGTGCGGATCGGCGCCAAGAGCGCGGTCGTGGAGGGGCGGATCAGCGTACCCGCGGGCGGGACGGCCGTCGTACGGGCCGAGGAAGCGGGTGCCGAGCTCGACGAGGGCATGCTGCTGATCAGCCGTACCGTTTCGGCAGAGGGGCGTTCACGCGCGCACCTGGGCGGACGCTCGGTGCCGGTCGGCGTGCTCGCCGAACTCGCCGACGAACTCGTCGCGGTGCACGGCCAGACCGACCAGCAGGGGCTGCTCAAACTGTCCCGGCAGCGACAGGCCCTGGACCGGTACGCGGGTGACGCGGTCGCCGTGCCGCTCGCCAAGTACGCGGGTGCCTATCGCCGGCTGCGGGCCGTCTCGGCCGAGCTGGACGAGATCACGACGCGGGCGCGGGAACGGGCCCAGGAAGCCGACATGCTGCGCTTCGGACTCGACGAGATCGCGGCCGTCGAGCCGCGCGCCGGCGAGGACGCGGAGCTGGCGGCGGAAGCGGAACGGCTCGGGCACGCGGAGGCGCTGGCATCGGCCGCCACCGCCGCGCACGCCGCGCTGGCGGGCAACCCCGAGGACCCGGAGGGAATCGACGCGGCCACGCTCGTCGCGGGCGCCCACCGGGCACTGGAGGCCGTACGGTCGCACGACTCGGCCCTCGCCACGCTGTCCGGGCGCATCGGGGAGATCGCCATCCTGCTCGGCGACGTCGCGGGCGAACTCGCGGGTTACGCCGACGACCTCGACGCCGACCCGCTGCGGCTGGCGGCGGTCGAGGAGCGCAGGGCCGCGCTCACCCAGCTGACCCGCAAGTACGGCGAGGACATCGACGCCGTGATCGCCTGGGCCGAGCGGAGTTCCGAGCGGCTCACCGAACTCGACGGCGACGACGACCGGCTCGGCGAGCTGACCGCCGAGCGGGACGCTCTGCGCGGCGAACTGGGCGGCCTGGCCCAGGCGCTGACGGACGCCCGCGCGGAGGCCGCCGAACGGTTCGCCGCCGCCGTCACCGCCGAGCTGGCCTCGCTCGCGATGCCGCACGCGCGCGTGTCCTTCGAACTCCGGCAGACGGACGACCCTGAGGGGGTGGAGGTCGGCGGACGCCCGGTGGCCTACGGCCCGGCCGGGGCCGACGAGGTGGAACTCCTGCTCGCCCCGCATCCCGGGGCGCCGCCGCGGCCCATCGCCAAGGGGGCGTCCGGCGGCGAGCTCTCGCGGGTCATGCTCGCGGTGGAGGTCGTGTTCGCCGGGACCGACCCCGTGCCGACGTACCTCTTCGACGAGGTCGACGCGGGTGTCGGCGGCAAGGCCGCGGTCGAGATCGGGCGCCGGCTGGCGAAGCTCGCCAAGAGCGCGCAGGTCGTCGTCGTCACGCATCTGCCGCAGGTGGCCGCCTTCGCCGACCGGCAGCTCCTGGTCGAGAAGACCAACGACGGCTCGGTGACCCGGTCCGGCGTGAAGGTGCTGGAGGGCGAGGAGCGCATCCGCGAGCTGTCCCGGATGCTGGCCGGCCAGGAGGACTCCGAGACGGCCCGGGCGCACGCGGAGGAACTGCTCGCGGCGGCCCGCGCGGACGCCTAGCAGGGGCGGTCCTGCCCCCTCGGCGGGGCTGGACCGCCCGCCTGGACCGCCCGGTTGGGCTGTCCGCCTCGACTGGTCCGCCTGGGCGGGGCCGCCCGGGCTCCGTGGTCGTGCCGCCTGCTTTTTCGCTCCCTCCGCCCCTGCCCTTCCCGTACCCGGGGCTCCGCCCCGGACCCCGCTCCTCAAACGCCGGAGGGGCTGAAATCTGCCCCGCAGCTGTAAAGGGCCGGGTGGAGGGGCTGGATTCGGCTCCGCACCTGTGAACGGCCGGGCAAGGGCTGAAATCTGCCCCGCATCTGTAAAGCCGGGCCGGGGAGCGCGGTCTCCCGGATGCGCCTCTCGGTACGCGGGTGCACCTTCCGTGCCGGTGCGGCGCGCCGGGGCGTTTCCGGTACCGAGGTGACATGTGATGCGCCGGGGTCTTCCAGAGGCCCAGGTGACTCGCGGGGGCCAAGGGGCTTGTTCGGTCTTGTGATCCCGTCCTCCCCGGAATGGACTATTCATCACTCGTGCGGGTGACGGTCGTCGCCGGGTTGCCTTGTCTGACGTGCCCTCGTCGTGACGGCGGTGCCGGAACGCCCGGGAGGCCTGGCATCCTTGGCGTAGTACGCGGTGCACGACGTGCGGTACCCCTCCTCCGCACGACCTTCTGTACGTTTCCCCGTGACCGTCCGACGCCGAACCAGGAGCCCCGGCCGCGTGAGCCACGTGAGCAGCCACTCAGCGCACGGCCAGTCGCCGCTGCGCACCGTGCAGGTGCTCGGCGGCGGAAGCGCGGGCAGCAGCGCGCACGTACGGTCGCTGGCCGCGGGTCTGGTCGCCCGAGGGGTCCGGGTCACCGTCTGCGCTCCCGCCGAGGCGGACCGCGTGTACGGGTTCACCGGGGTCGGCGCGCACCACGTTCCCGTGCCCCGCAGCAGCGACCCCGCCTCGGTCTCCGCGCTGCGGGCGGCCTGCGCGGACGCCGACCTCGTGCACGCGCACGGGATCCACGCGGCGCTCCGGGCCGTGCTGGCGCTCAGCGGGCGACGCGTTCCCCTCGTCGTCACCTGGCACACCCGCTCGGAGGCGGACGGCGCCCGGGCCCATGTCCTGCGGCTCCTCGAACGCCGGGTCGCCAGAGCCGCCGCGGTGGTGCTCGGGACCTCGTCGGACCTGGTGGACCGGGCCCGCAGGAGGGGAGCACGGGACGCGCGGCTCGCCGCCGTCGCGCTCCCGGCGCCGCGCCTGCCCGTCGAGCCGGTGGAACCCGACCGGTTCCGGCACAAGACGCGGGCCGAACTCGGTTCGACCGACCGCCCGTTGCTCATCGCGGTCGGCTCGCTCGACCGGTACCGCGGCTACCACACCCTCCTGGACGCCTCGCGCGCCTGGTGCCGCCTCGATCCCATGCCGCTGCTGGTGATCGCGGGGGAGGGGCCGCTGCGCGCCGTTCTCCAGCGCCGGATCGAGGACGAGGAACTGCCGGTCCGGCTCATCGGGCGGCGCGAGGACGTCACGGAACTGCTGGCGGCGGCCGACCTCGTCCTGCTGCCCAGCCGGTGGGAGTCGCGCTCGGTGCTGGCGCAGGAGGCCCTTCACGCGCGTGTTCCGCTCGTCGCGACAGCGGTCGGGGGCATCCCCGAGACGGTCGGCGACGCGGCCGAACTCGTCCCGTACGGCAACGCGAAGGCGCTCGCCGACGCCGTCCTGCGGCTGCTCGCCGATCCGGAGCGCCGGGAGGCGTTGCGGGAGAAGGGCGCCCGGCAGGCCGCCACGTGGCCGACCGAGGACGAGACGGTCGCCCAGGTGCTGAGCGTCTACGACGAGTTCACGCGGTTCCGGCCGCTGGTCTGACACCCGGGACCTGGGGCGACAGGCAGGCGGGCAGTCGGGCAGGCGGGCAGTCGGGCCGCCCTCAGGGAACGTGCCTGCGTGCCCGCAGCGCCAGGCTCAACGCCAGTACCGTCTGCGGGTCGTCCAGGTCCATGCCCAGCAACTCACCGATCCTGGCGAGGCGGTTGTACAGGGTCTGCCGGTTGAGATGCAGTTCGCGGGCGGTCTCCGCCTTGCGGCCCGCGTGCGCCAAGTACGTCTGGAGGGTGGGGAGAAGAGGCGGTTTGGAGCGGACGTCGTGGTCGCGGAGCGGGCCGATCGCGCGCTCCACGAAGGCGGCCAGGTCGGGGTGCTCGCGCAGTCGCCACAGCAGCAGGTCGATGTCCAGACGGCGTGCGTCGTACCAGGGCCGGTCCGACAGTCCCTGCGCGGCCGTCGCCGTCTCCGCCGCGTGCCGCAGACCCGCCGACGCGGCCGCCCAGCCCCCGGCGACCCCGACCACCACCACCGGCGGCTGCGCCCCGGGCCGCTGCATGCCCGCGCGTTCCACCCCGGCGCGCAGCGCCGCCGCGACCCGGTCCGCGACGGCCTGCCGCTCCGACTCCGAGCGCAGGCCCAGCAGCAGCGGGACCCGGCCCTCGACGGGACGTACGCCCAGCAGCACCGGGACGCCCACCGAGGCCAGCTCCTCGGCGACGGCGCGGGCCAGGACCGCCCAGCCGCCGCCGGGCGCGAGACCGTCGGCGAGTCGCATCACGACCGGCAGGAGCGGGCCGGAGCCGGGCTTGAAGCCGAGCACCCGGGCCTGTGCCGGCGCGTCCTCGGCCTCGATACGGCCCTCGGCCAGGTCGGTCAGGAAGTCGCCGCGCCCCCGGGCGGCCAGTTCCTCCTCCTGGCGGGCCTGCATCAGCACGACGGCCAGGATGCCGGCGGCCCGCTCGGCGGCGATCCGGTGCACCGGGGCGACCGGAGCGCCGACGGACAGCAGCACCAGGCGGGCCCGTACGGAGCCGGTGCCGGGGCCGCCGCCGGGCACGTCCACCAGGGTGGTTCCCGCGGGCGGCTCCTCCTTGTGCTGGCCGCGCAGCCCCTCCCAGACCTGGAGCGGGTCGGCGCCCGTGGAGCCGGACCCGGCCGCGTACAGGAGCTGTCCGTCGGCCGTCTCCAGGAAGACCGGGTTGTCGCTGAAGTCGGCCAGGATGCGCAGGACTTGAGGCACTCCGCCGCCGCCGAGCAGGGCCTCGGTGCAGCGCCGGTGCACTTCCTCGGCCTGCTGGAGCAGTGCGTAGTGGCCGTTGACGATCTCGGTGTGGATCTCCTCCGTGACCGTCACGAAGGGCACCTCGCGGTGCAGCTGGACCAGCGGCAGACCGGTGGAACGCGCCGTCTCCACGAGCGCGGCCGGGAGCCGGGTGAAGCGCGGGCCGAGTTCCACGACGAGCGCCGCGATCCCGCGCTCGGCCAGGGTGCGGACGAACGCGCGCTGGTCGGCCGGGCGGGTGCCGAGACCGTACCCGGTGGTCAGCAGCAGTTCGCCGCCCTTGAGCAGCGAGGCGATGTTCGGCACCTCGCCCGCGTGCACCCAGCGCACGGTCCGCTGCAGCCGGTCGGCCCCCGCGATGATCTCCGGCAGCCCGCTGCGCAGTCCGGGCAGCTCAAGGGCCCTCTGCACGGTGATTCCGGCGCCCTGGGTGTCGTAACGGCTGTCCATGGAGCGGACGCTACCCGCGGACGGCTCGCGGAGGCATCTCCGGGCCGGGGCGGGCGGCCGGGGGAGCCGCCGCGGGCGGTGTCCGGGTGAGCGCCGAGGTCAGGCGGCGGCCGGTACGGGGGTGATGTTGTGGTTGAAGCGGAAGACGTTGTCCGGGTCGTACTCGGCCTTCACCGCGGCCAGCCGCCTGAGGTTGTCCTCGCCGAGCCCGGCCGTGACGCGGTCCGTGCCCTCGTCCCCGATGAAGTTCAGGTAGACCGCGCCGGTGCTCCACGGCCGGACGTCCTCGCGGACCTTCCTGACCCAGGCGACACACCGCTCGTCGTCGGCCGGGTCCTCCCAGATCCCGAAGGGGTGCACGGCCCAGGGCGCGTCGCGGTAGGGGACCGGGAACCGGGACGGTCCGGCGGCGATCGCGCCACCCTGCGGGAACAGCACGTGCTGGGTGCCGGTGGGGACGGGCATGGCCTCGCCGAGGGCGCAGAAGACGTCCACGAAGTCGTCGGGCGCGCCGGTGACGTATTCGGCCGACCAGTAGTTCCGCAGGCCCGGCGGGTCGTCGAGCATGCACTGGAAGTCGGCGTAGGGCAGGGCGGTGACGATCTCGACCTCGTGCGGCAGAGCCAGCAGCGGCTGGGCGACCTTGCGCAGGTCCTCCTCGCCGCCCGCGTACGTCACGAGAGCGGCGCACAGCCGCGTACCGACCAGTTCCTTCGGCACGAACTCCTCGGGCGGGCCGGTCAGGTAGAGGACGCCGCCGCCCGCCTCCGGCGGCCCGTTCGCGATGATCTCGCGGTAGACACGCACGACGTCGGGGCCGGCGTCCGGCCGGAACATCACCAGGGCGATCGAGAACTCGGGCAGCGGGTGCAGCTTGAGGGTGAGCGCGGTGGCGACGCCGAAGTTCCCGCCGCCGCCGTGCAGGGCCCAGAACAGCTCCGGGTTCTCCTGGTCGGTGGCGCGTACCGGAGAACCGTCGGCGGTCACCAGCTCGATCCCGAGGAGATTGTCGACGGCGAGGCCGAAGGAGCGGTCCAGCCAGCCGCTGCCGCCGCCGAGGACGAAGCCGCCGACGCCGGTCGTGGAGACGCGGCCGCCGGTGGTCGCGAGGCCGTACGGCTGGGTGGCCCGGTCGAGATGGCTCATCACGGCTCCGCCCTCGACCCGGACCGTCTCGGACCCGGGGTGGACGGTGACCGCGTGCATGCGGCTGAGATCGATGACGAGACCGCCGTCGTTGAGCGACATTCCGGAGACGCTGTGACCGCCTCCGCGTACGGCGATCGGCAGATCCAGCTCACGCGCGAAGCGCACCGCGCGCGTCACGTCGGCCTCGCCCTCGCACCGCGCGATCACGGCGGGCCGCCGGTCGATCATCGCGTTGAAGATCGACCGGGCTTCGTCGTACCCCGGATCGTCGGGGGTGACCACATCGCCGGAGAGACCCGCGCGGAACGCGGCCAGTGCCGCGCCGGCCTTCGAAAGGGGAGCCATGGAAGCCGCCCCCTTCCATGAGGGGACAGGACTTCCTCCAGGCTAGGCGGGTACGGCGCATCGGGCGCGTCGGGGACGGGATCCCCCACGCGCCCGGCACGGCTCAGCCGCCGTACGCCCCGCTCGCCGTCAGCCGCAGGGCCGTGTCGATGAGCGGGACGTGGCTGAAGGCCTGCGGGAAGTTCCCGACCTGGCGCTGCAGACGCGGGTCCCACTCCTCGGCCAGCAGACCGAGGTCGTTGCGCAGGGCCAGCAGACGCTCGAAGAGCTTGCGGGCCTCGTCGACCCGGCCGATCATCGCGAGGTCGTCGGCCATCCAGAACGAGCAGGCGAGGAAGGCGCCCTCGTCGCCCTCCAGACCGTCCACGCCCGCGTATTCGCCGGAGGTCGGGTAGCGCAGGATGAAGCCGTCGGAGGTGGACAGCTCGCGCTGGATCGCCTCGATGGTGCCGATCACCCGCTTGTCGTCCGGCGGCAGGAAGCCCATCTGCGGGATGAGCAGCAGGGAGGCGTCGAGCTCCTTCGAGCCGTAGGACTGCGTGAAGGTGTTCCGCTCCTGGTCGTAGCCCTTCTCGCACACGTCCCGGTGGATGTCGTCGCGCAGTTCGCGCCATTTCTCCAGCGGGCCGTGCGCGTCCCCGGACTCGATGAGCTTGATCGTGCGGTCGACGGCGACCCAGGCCATCACCTTGGAGTGCACGAAGTGCCGCCGCGGGCCCCGGACTTCCCAGATCCCCTCGTCCGGCTGGTCCCAGTGGGTCTCCAGGTAGCGGATCAGCTTCAACTGGAGGAGCGAGGCGTAGTCGTTGCGGGACAGGCCCGTCATATGGGCCAGGTGCAGGGCCTCGGTGACCTCGCCGTAGACGTCGAGCTGGAGCTGGTGCGCGGCGCCGTTGCCGACCCGGACGGGCGCCGAACCCTCGTACCCGGGAAGCCAGTCGAGCTCGGCCTCGCCCAATTCCCGTTCCCCCGCGATGCCGTACATGATCTGGAGGTTCTCCGGGTCGCCGGCGACCGCGCGCAGCAGCCACTCGCGCCAGGCGCGGGCCTCCTCGCGATAGCCGGTGCGCAGCAGCGAGGAGAGGGTGATGGCCGCGTCGCGCAGCCAGGTGTAGCGGTAGTCCCAGTTGCGTACGCCGCCGATCTCCTCCGGGAGGGAGGTGGTGGGCGCGGCGACGATGCCGCCGGTGGGCGCGTACGTCAGGGCCTTCAGCGTGATCAGGGAGCGGACGACGGCCTCGCGGTAGGGGCCGTGGTACGTGCACTGGTCGACCCAGTCGCGCCAGAACTCCTCGGTCGCCTCCAGCGACTGCTCCGGCTCGGGCAGCGGCGGCGGCTGCTTGTGCGAGGGCTCCCACGACACGGTGAAGGCGATGCGCTCGCCCGGTGCCACGGTGAAGTCGGCGTAGGTGGTCAGGTCCTTGCCGTACGTCTGACAGTTCGTGTCGAACCAGACCGAGTCGGGTCCGGCGACCGCGACCGTGCGCCCCTCGTGCCGGCGCACCCAGGGCACGACACGGCCGTACGAGAACCGCATGCGCAGCGTGGAGCGCATCGGCACCCGGCCCGTGACGCCCTCGACGATCCTGATCAGCTGCGGCGCGCCGTCGCGTGGGGGCATGAAATCGGTCACCCGGACCGTGCCGCGCGGTGTGTCCCACTCGGATTCGAGGATCAGCGAGTCGCCGCGGTACCGGCGGCGCGAGGCCGCGGGTGGCTGCGCGTCGGCGGCGTGCGCGGGACCGAGCCGCCAGAAGCCGTGATCCTCCGTACCGAGCAGTCCCGCGAAGATGGCATGGGAGTCGAAGCGGGGCAGGCACAGCCAGTCGACTGTGCCGTCCCGGCAGACCAGCGCGGCTGTCTGCATGTCTCCGATGAGTGCGTAGTCCTCGATGCGCCCGGCCACGTGCATCTCCAGTCGAACGGCCACGGCGCCCCTTCGCGGGGCGGTCGCTCTTGCGGTCAAAGGGAACGTAGGTACTGCAAAAACAGTAGGCAATGGAGTCGGTAACTGCGGAACGTCGATGATGGAGGACGTCCGTCGCGCGTCGCTGCGAAACGCCGGTTGTCGGTGCGATGGGCGATGCGATTGTCGTTTCGAACGAACTGACAGGCCCTCTTTGGTTCCGGTTACGTACGGGATGGTGCCGTGTGCCGGAGGGGCTCGGCGGCGAGTGTCCGAGCAGGATACGACGCACGTGGATGATCCGCGTGCCGCTCCGGACAACCCGGCTGAGCCGATCGAGTGAGCGGTGTGTGAACCGTGTGCCGGGCCGGGTGCCCAGGTGTGCGCGGAGCGTGGCCGGAAGCGACCTCGTCCGGTCGCTGATACCCTGGTAGCCCGTGGACCGGTGGGCAAGAAACCCCCGAACCGCAGCGACGGCAACCCCCGGAAATCTCCGGGCCCCACGCCGGCACGCACCCCAGACCGACCACGGGAGCCCCCTCTTGGCCATGCCGCCCAGTGCTTTTCGAAACAGCACAGCCACGACGACCAAGCACATCTTCGTCACCGGGGGTGTCGCCTCCTCCCTCGGCAAGGGACTGACCGCCTCCAGCCTGGGCGCGCTGCTCAAGGCGCGGGGTCTGCGCGTCACCATGCAGAAGCTCGACCCGTACCTGAACGTCGACCCGGGCACCATGAACCCGTTCCAGCACGGCGAGGTGTTCGTCACCAACGACGGCGCCGAGACGGACCTGGACATCGGGCACTACGAGCGCTTCCTCGACGTGGACCTGGACGGCTCGGCCAACGTGACCACCGGTCAGGTGTACTCCACCGTCATCGCCAAGGAGCGGCGCGGCGAGTACCTCGGTGACACCGTGCAGGTCATCCCGCACATCACCAACGAGATCAAGCACCGCATCCGCCGCATGGCGACCGACGACGTCGACGTCGTCATCACCGAGGTCGGCGGCACGGTCGGCGACATCGAGTCGCTGCCCTTCCTGGAGACGGTCCGCCAGGTCCGTCACGAGGTCGGCCGCGACAACGTCTTCGTCGTGCACATCTCGCTCCTGCCGTACATCGGCCCGTCCGGCGAGCTGAAGACCAAGCCGACGCAGCACTCGGTCGCGGCGCTGCGCAACATCGGTATCCAGCCGGACGCGATCGTGCTGCGGGCCGACCGCGAGGTCCCCACCGCCATCAAGCGCAAGATCTCGCTGATGTGCGACGTCGACGAGGCCGCCGTGGTCGCCGCGATCGACGCCAAGTCGATCTACGACATCCCGAAGGTCCTGCACACCGAGGGCCTGGACGCCTACGTCGTCCGCAAGCTGGACCTGCCGTTCCGCGACGTGGACTGGGCGACCTGGGACGACCTGCTCGACCGCGTCCACAACCCGGTCCACGAGATCACCATGGCGCTCGTCGGCAAGTACATCGACCTGCCCGACGCCTACCTCTCGGTCACCGAGGCGCTGCGCGCCGGCGGTTTCGCCAACAAGGCCCGCGTCAAGATCAAGTGGGTCACCTCGGACGACTGCAAGACCCCCGCGGGCGCGGCCAAGCAGCTCGGCGACGTCGACGCGATCTGCATCCCCGGCGGCTTCGGCGACCGCGGCGTCTCCGGCAAGGTCGGCGCGATCCAGTACGCCCGCGAGAACCGCATCCCGCTGCTCGGCCTGTGCCTGGGCCTGCAGTGCATCGTGATCGAGGCCGCGCGGAACCTGGCCGACATCCCCGACGCCAACTCCACCGAGTTCGACTCCGGCACCGGCCACCCGGTCATCTCCACGATGGCCGAGCAGCTCGACATCGTGGCGGGCGAGGGCGACATGGGCGGCACCATGCGCCTGGGCATGTACCCGGCCAAGCTCGCCGAGGGCTCGATCGTGCGCGAGGTGTACGACGGCAAGGAGTACGTCGAGGAGCGGCACCGCCACCGCTACGAGGTGAACAACGCCTACCGCGCCGAGCTGGAGAAGAAGGCCGGCCTCCAGTTCTCCGGCACCTCCCCGGACGGCAAGCTCGTCGAGTACGTCGAGTACCCGCGCGACGTCCACCCGTACCTGGTCGCGACCCAGGCGCACCCCGAGCTGCGCTCCCGCCCGACCCGGCCGCACCCGCTCTTCGCGGGCCTGGTCAAGGCCGCGGTGGCACGCAAGACGGGCAAGTAGGGCCAAGCGGCACCAGGTTGTACGGTGACCGGGGTGCGGGTCCGCGGGAGTTCCCGCGGGCGCGTGCCCCGGTTCCGTCACCGGACCGGACTCTTTTTGCGTGTGGGAGGACAGGCCATGACGATCAAGGACACCCCCGAGGAGTGGGAGGTCCGGGCGACCGAGACCCCCTTCAAGGGCAACAAGACCTCGGTGCGCACCGACGACGTGGTCATGCCCGGCGGATCCGTCGTCCGCCGCGACTACCAGGTCCACCCGGGCTCCGTGGCCGTGCTCGCCCTGGACGACGAGGACCGTGTCCTGGTCCTGCGCCAGTACCGCCACCCCGTGCGCCACAAGCTGTGGGAGATCCCGGCGGGGCTGCTCGACATCCCCGGCGAGAACCCGCTGCACGCCGCCCAGCGCGAGCTCTACGAGGAGGCGCACGTCAAGGCGGAGACCTGGCGGGTGCTGACCGACGTCTACACCACGCCCGGCGGCTGCGACGAAGCCATCCGGATCTTCCTGGCCCGTGACCTCTCCCAGGCGGAGGGCGAGCGGTTCGAGGTCGAGGACGAGGAGGCCGACATGGAGCTGGCCCGCGTGCCCCTCGGTGAACTCGTCGGCGGTGTGCTCGCCGGCGACCTGCACAACAACTGCCTGGTCGTGGGCGTCCTCTCGCTGCTCGCCGCGCGGCACGGCGCCGGACTGGACGCCCTGCGCCCGGCCGAGGCGCCCTGGCCCGCGCGCCCGTTCGAGGCCTGACGTCCGCCTCCGGGGCGGCCGCGCCGTTCCGGAGGCCGGCCCCGGACGGGCCGCGTACGTCCGTCCGGGGGTAGCGGTCCTACGATCACCTGATCCGATCGGGGGATATCGCCGCCGCGCTCCGCACGGATCGTCGCAGAGCGTGAACTAGGCTCGGGAAAACGTCCGTACCGGAGTCCCGGCGGGCTTGCGCGTGCAGTGGAACGGGAGCGTGGCCCGTGGCGGATCAGGCGGTGGACGACGGCGGCACCAAGGTGTCGTCCCAGGGGCAGCGGCCGGCTGCCGGGTCCCCTCCTGCGAAGAGTCAGTTCCTGGGCCGTGCAAGAGAGTTGAAGGAACTTCGGGCGGACATCGAACGCGCCGGTCTCGACACCATCGCCGGCCGCAAGGCCCCGCGGGCCCGGGTGCTGCTCATCGCGGGCAAGCCCGGCTCCGGCCGGACCGCGCTGGCGGCCCGGCTCGCCGCGCAGGTCGCCGAGAGTTACCCCGACGGCATACTGCGCGCCCGCCTCACCGAACCCGACGGCACCCCGGTGCCCACCGAGGCCACCGCGCGGGAACTGCTCACCGCCCTCGGCCTGTCCGCACCCCCCGGAGCCGACGCCGACGACCTCGGCGAGCGGCTGCGCGAGGCCCTCGCGGTCCGCCGGGCGGTGCTCCTGCTCGACGACGCCGCCGACGCCGAGCAGGTCGACGCGCTGCTGCCCGACTCCCCGGACTGCCTGGCCGTCGCCGTCTCCGGCGGGCCGCTGACCGGGATCGCGGACGTCCGCCCCTGCACGCTCGGCGGCCTGGACACCAAGTCCGCCCTCGAACTCCTCGGCCACTTCACCGGCTCGGTCCGCATCACCGTCGACCCGCTCGCCGCCGAAGGACTGGTCGAACTGTGCGCGGGCCAGCCGGCCGCCCTGGTGCTGGCCGGCGGCTGGCTCGCCGCGCGCCCCGCCGCCGCCGTCTCCGATCTCGCCAAGCAGCTGCGCACCGAGGGCGAGGACGGCACACCGCTGGACCGCGTCTTCCGGCTCTCGTACGCCTCCCTGCCGGGCACCGCCGCGCGGATACTGCGACTGCTCTCGCTGGCCCCCGCGGGCCTCGTCGACCCGCACACCGCCTCCGCGCTGGCCGGCTGCTCGGTCCAGACGGCGCACACCACGCTGGACGAGTTCGTCGGCCTCGGCCTGGTGCGGGCGATCCCCTCGGAGCTGCCGCAGTACGAGGTTCCCGGCTGCCTCCACCCCCTGCTCCGGACGCTCGTCGACACCCATGACCGGGCCGCCGAGGTGCAGCTGGCCCGCGCCCGGATGCTGGAACGGACCGTACGGCTCCTGGTGTCCTGCCGTGCCATCACCGAGACCGACAGCTCGCCCGCCCGGGAGAAGCTCGCGGGGATGCCGCGCGCCCTGCGCTTCTCCGGCCCCGGGGCGGCCGAGGACTGGCTGCGGGTGCGCCGGCCCGCGCTGCTCGCCTCGGCGCGGCTGGCGGTCGCCGACGGGGAGCTGGACACCCTCGCCCGGCGGCTGATGGCCGCCCTGGTGCGGGCGATGGCGGCTCATTTCGGCACCCGGGCCGCGGCGGCCGACCTGTACGGCATCCACCGTCTCGTGCTGGATGTCGCCGAGCGCCGGAACCTGCCGCGCGAGAAGGCGGCGGCCCTGCTCAATCTCGCCGACCTCGACGCGCAGACCGGCCGCGGGACCGACGCCCTCGCCCGCTACCGGGCAGCGCTGGACGCCGGACGCGAGGCGAACGACCCGTACGCGACCGGCCGCGCGATGGAATCCGTAGGCGGTGCCCACCAGGAACTCGGGGACCACGACCGGGCCGCCGACTGGTACGGCAGGGCGCTCGCCCAGCGGCTCGCCCGGGACGAGCGCGTGGACGCCGCCCGGCTGTACGGGCGCATCGCCACCGCGCACACCTACGCGGGCCGCTACGGCGAGGCTCAGGTCAACTGGCGCGCCGCGGTCGCCTGGCACCGCAAGAACGGTGATGTCGCCTCCCAGGCAAGGGCGTTGAGCGAGATGGCCCGGGTCCAGGAGTACGCGGGACGCCCCGAGGAGTCGCTGCGCACCTGTCAGGAAGCCGTCGAGTGGGCGCGCCGCGCGGACGACGTCCGGCTGCAGGCCGCGCTCCAGGTCAGGCTGGCCGACACCCTGGACCGGCTCGGCGACCCGGCGGCCGCCCGGCTGCACCGGGCGGCGGCCGAGCGCATGCTGGGAGAGGAGCTCCTTGAGAGCACATCCGGCTCGGAACGCGACAGTAACGCCTACGAAATCCGCAGTGCATCCACTGAAGATTGATGCATTGAAAGGCTAGACAGAGGGAATCCCTTCATTAGACTGGCTCCGCCGCGTTCTTCCGTGGTGTCTCCCGGTGTGCTCCCGTACGTCGGGTATGACATGCATTGCCTGGCTTGCATCGCCTCGGCATGCATCCCCCAGAGCCCTCTGAGTCAAGGACCGTGATCGACGTGAAGGTCGGCATCCCCCGCGAGGTCAAGAACAACGAGTTCCGGGTGGCCATCACCCCCGCCGGTGTGCACGAGCTCGTGCGCCACGGCCACCAGGTCTTCGTCGAGCAGAACGCCGGTGTCGGCTCCTCGATCACGGACGAGGAGTACGTCTCCGCCGGGGCGCAGATCCTGTCCACCGCCGACGAGGTCTGGGCCACCGCCGACCTGCTGCTGAAGGTCAAGGAGCCCATCGCGGAGGAGTACCACCGCCTCCGCAAGGATCAGACGCTCTTCACCTACCTGCACCTGGCCGCTTCCAAGGAGTGCACGGACGCCCTCCTGGAGTCCGGCACCACGGCGATCGCCTACGAGACCGTCGAACTGCCGAACCGCGCCCTGCCGCTGCTCGCCCCGATGTCCGAGGTCGCGGGCCGTCTCGCCCCGCAGGTCGGCGCCTACCACCTGATGCGCGCCAACGGCGGCCGCGGCGTCCTGCCCGGCGGTGTCCCGGGCGTGCTGCCGGCCAAGGCCGTCGTCATCGGCGGCGGTGTCTCCGGCTGGAACGCCGCGCAGATCGCCATCGGCATGGGCTTCGAGGTGACGCTGCTCGACCGCGACATCAACAAGCTGCGCGAGGCCGACAAGATCTTCGGCACGAAGGTCAAGGCCGTCATGTCCAACTCCTTCGAGCTGGAGAAGGCCTGCCTCGAGGCCGACCTCGTGATCGGGGCCGTCCTGATCCCCGGCGCCAAGGCGCCGAAGCTGGTCACCAACGAGCTCGTCGCGCGGATGAAGCCCGGGAGTGTCCTTGTCGACATCGCGATCGACCAGGGCGGCTGCTTCGAGGACTCGCGTCCCACCACGCACGCCGAGCCGACCTTCCCGGTCCACAACTCGGTCTTCTACTGCGTCGCCAACATGCCCGGCGCGGTCCCCAACACCTCGACGTACGCGCTGACCAACGCCACGCTGCCGTACATCGTCGAGCTCGCCGACCGTGGCTGGACCGAGGCCCTGCGCCGTGACAACGCGCTGGCCAAGGGCCTCAACACCCATGACGGCAAGGTTGTCTACCGCGAGGTCGCCGAGGCCCACGGGCTGGAGCACGTCGCGCTGGAGAGCCTGCTCGGCTGAGTTTCCCGACGGCTCCCGGGGTGACTCCGGGAAGCCGGCATCGGCTGCCGACTCGGCGCCGGGAAAAGGCGATACGTCAACACAGGTCGTCAACACCGCACACCCGGCCGGACCTTGCCCGACAAGGTCCGGCCGGGTGTGCGTCGGGTCACTTCGCGGCACTCGTTCAAGTCGCCACGAACGTAACTCTTCGACCGATTCGCACACCGGTGAAACCTGCCGTGCGACGGCCTTACGCCCTTGACAGAGGGATGTTCGGTTGCCGACACATCGGGTCGGGTCCGGCGGATTGTGTTGCTGCGGAGCGGTGACACGCCATAGAGTCGCCAATCGTCGGCATGGTGCCACGCTGACCTATCGAGAAGTTCCCTGGTCACCAAGGAGGTAAGACGACTTGTGAATGAGTCGACATTTACTCCCGGGGGTGGTCAACCAGGAATGCCGGCGCGGGGCCAGAGCCCCACGGGGCTCGAGGCTGTCGGCTCCGTCGCTGTCCGCACCTTCGCAGCCCATCAGAGTCCCCGGATGACTCAGACAGCACACCCGAGCATGGATGGCCATCACGTGAACGCCATGGCCGGCAACGGAAGTGGCGAGAACCACACCCACTTCGCCGACTACGACGAACTGCCCGAGGGGCACTTCTACGACCCCGACGCCGAGTACGAGCCCGATCCGGAGTACGCGGCCACGCTCGCGCCCGACGCGGCCCGTCAGCGCCGTGAGCGCATCGGCCCGACGGGGCGCCCGCTGCCCTACTTCCCGATCCCGGGTCCGCTGACCAGTCACGGCCCCGCGACGATCATCGCGATGTGCAACCAGAAGGGCGGCGTGGGCAAGACCACGTCGACCATCAACCTGGGTGCCGCGCTCGCGGAGTACGGACGCCGGGTGCTGCTCGTCGACTTCGACCCGCAGGGCGCGCTGTCCGTGGGACTCGGCGTCAACCCGATGGAGCTCGACCTCACCGTCTACAACCTGCTCATGGAGCGGGGCATGGCGGCCGACGAGGTGCTCCTGAAGACGGCGGTCCCGAACATGGACCTGCTGCCCAGCAACATCGACCTGTCCGCCGCCGAAGTGCAGCTGGTGAGCGAGGTCGCCCGCGAGTCCACGCTCCAGCGCGCCCTGAAGCCGCTGTTGGCCGACTACGACTACATCGTGATCGACTGCCAGCCCTCGCTCGGCCTGCTCACCGTGAACGCGCTGACGGCGGCCCACAAGGTGATCGTGCCGCTGGAGTGCGAGTTCTTCGCGCTGCGCGGTGTCGCGCTGCTCACCGAGACGATCGAGAAGGTCCAGGAACGGCTCAACCCCGAGCTGGAGCTCGACGGCATCCTCGCCACGATGTACGACTCCCGCACGGTGCACAGCCGTGAGGTGCTCGCGCGCGTGGTCGAGGCCTTCGACGATCACGTCTACCACACCGTGATCGGCCGGACCGTCCGCTTCCCGGAGACCACGGTCGCCGGTGAGCCGATCACCACCTACGCCTCCAACTCCGTCGGCGCCGCCGCCTATCGCCAGCTCGCCAGGGAGGTGCTCGCCCGGTGTCACGCCGAGTGAGTCTGCCGGGGGCCGACGAACTGTTCCGTACCACCGGGGGCATGGCGCTCCAGTCGTCCACCCCCAACCGCCGGACCAACGGCGAGGCCCGGGTGCCGGCTCCGGCCGGCGAGAGCGACGCGGCGGCCGGGGAGGACGCGCCCCAGTCGGTGCCCGTCCAGGGCGGTGACGGCGAGGGCGACGAACATGTCGCCGCCGGCACCGAGTCGTCGGACGCGGGGGAGTCCCGCAGCCGGGCCGGCGCCCCGGACCGTTCGGGGCGCGGCCGGCCGGCGCAGGAAGGTTCTGCCGCCCCTTCCACGTCCGTGCAGTCGTCCCGCAAGCGGGGACGCGCCGCGAACCGCCGGCCCAGCGGGCGGGAACGGCACGACGAGAAGATCACGGTGTACGTGTCCGCCGAGGAGCTGATGGACCTCGAGCACGCGCGTCTGGTGCTCCGCGGCGAACACGGTCTCGCCGTCGACCGCGGGAGGATCGTCCGCGAGGCGGTCGCCGTGGTCCTGGCGGATCTGGAGTCCCGCGGGGACGCGAGCATTCTCGTCCGGCGACTGCGCGGGCGGTAGCGGTAGCCTTCGACGGTTATGACCTCGAACGTCCCGCCCCCGTCAGCCGCCTCCGGCGGCCGTCGGCGCGCGCTGGGGCGCGGTCCCGGCAGCGCGCCGGGACCGGTCGAGGCACCGCCTGAGCCTCCTTCCGTCCCGGCCGGCCCGTCGGCCGAACCCCCGAAAGCCCCCGCGGAGCCGCCCGAGACGCCCCGGGAGGGCGCCGGGAGGCCTGGCGGGCCCGGGACACCGGCCGAGCCCCCGGGAGCGCCTGTAGCCCCCACCGCGCCCTCCGCGGCGCCGGAAGGGCCGGCGGAGCCGCCCGCGGGTGGCGGAGAGGCGACCGGGGCGCCCACGGCACCCGGCGACCTCCCGCGGCCCGGTACGGACGGCGCGGGCGCTGGAGAGGCCCCCGCGGCCGACGAGGGCGCCGGCGGTGCTCCCGCCGATTCCGGGGGCGGTGTCTTCAAGGTGCGGCTCTCGAATTTCGAGGGGCCCTTCGACCTGCTGCTCCAGCTCATCTCCAAGCACAAGCTCGATGTCACCGAAGTGGCGCTGTCCAAGGTCACCGACGAGTTCATGGCGCACATCCGGGCGATGGGCCCGGACTGGGATCTCGACCAGACGACCGAGTTCCTGGTCGTCGCGGCGACCCTGCTCGACCTGAAGGCGGCCCGGCTGCTGCCCGCCGCCGAGGTCGAGGACGAGGCCGACCTGGCCCTGCTGGAGGCGCGGGACCTGTTGTTCGCGCGGCTGCTGCAGTACCGCGCGTACAAACAGATCGCGGACATCTTCAACGCGCGCCTCGACGAGGAGGCCCGCCGCTATCCCCGTACCGTCGGCCTGGAGGCGCAGTACGCCGAACTGCTGCCCGAGGTCGTCATCAGCATCGGGGCCGAGGGCTTCGCGAGGCTCGCCGTGAAGGCGATGCAGCCCAGGCCCAAGCCCCAGGTGTACGTCGACCACATCCACGCGCCGCTCGTCAGCGTGCAGGAACAGGCCCGGATCGTGGTGGCGCGGCTGCGGGAACTCGGCGAGGCGAGCTTCCGCTCGCTCGTGGAGGACACCGACGACACCCTCACCGTGGTCGCCCGCTTCCTGGCCCTGCTGGAGCTCTACCGGGAGAAGGCCGTCGCCCTGGACCAGGAGGAGGCTCTCGGGGACCTGGTGGTGCGCTGGACGGGCGGGGAGGCCGACGAGGGTCCGCGGGTGACGGACGAGTTCGACCGGCCGGCGGAAGCGGCGCGGGACGAGGCGGAGAACGGGGCGAGGAAAGCGGCGAAGGACGCGGCAGGGCGCGGGAGCGAGAAGGAGAAGGCGTGAGCGAGGAGAGCACCGGCACCCCCGCGGGGCCGCCCACCGTCGCCGGCCTCGATCTCGGGGCCGCCCTGGAGGCCGTCCTGATGGTCGTGGACGAGCCGGCCACCGAGGAACACCTGGCCAAGATCCTGGAGCGGCCCCGGCGGCAGGTCGCGGACGCGCTGCGCGCGCTGGCCGACGAGTACACCGTCCAGGGCCGCGGATTCGAGCTCAGACTGATCGCGGGCGGCTGGCGCTTCTACTCGCGTCCCGCGTACGCGAGCGCCGTCGAACGCTTCGTCCTGGACGGCCAGCAGGCCCGGCTCACCCAGGCGGCCCTGGAGACGCTCGCCGTCGTCGCGTACCGCCAGCCGGTGAGCCGGTCCCGGGTCTCCGCGGTCCGCGGAGTCAACTGTGACGGCGTGATGCGGACCCTCCTCCAGCGCGGTCTGGTCGAGGAGGCGGGCACGGAACCCGAAACAGGTGCGATCCTGTACACGACGACGAACTACTTCCTGGAGCGAATGGGCCTGCGTGGTCTGGACGAGCTCCCGGAGCTCGCGCCCTTCCTCCCCGAGGCGGACGCGATCGAGGCCGAGACGCTGGAAGGGGTCCCGTCGTTCGATCCGGATGCACCGGACGCAGACGCAGACGACACGACGACGACGGAACTTTGATGCGAAGCAGTGGCAGTGGCAGCGGCAGGAACAGCGGGCGCGGCAACCCGCGGGGAACCGGCGGGAGCGGCGGGAGCGGCGGATCGCGCGGCAGCGGCGGTTCGCGTGGGACCGGCAGTGGCGGTTCCCGTGGGACCGGCGGGGGCGGTGGCTCCCGTGGAACCGGCGGGAGCGGCGGCGGCTCGCGCGGCAGCGGCGGGAGCGGCTCGCGGGGAACCGGCGGGAGCGGCTTCCAGCCGAGGAGCTCGGCGCAGGGGCGCGACGACCAGCCGAAGCGTCCCAGCAAGCCCCGTCCCGAGGAGCGTCGCTACGACGTAGGCCCCGGCGGCACGCACGAAGGCCCGAAGTCCGGTCGCGGAGCCTCGGCGCGCGGTGGCGCCAAGGGCGGCCCCAAGCAGGGCCAGCAGCGCGGCGGCCGTACCGAGCCCGCGCGCTCCCGTGAGTACGAGACGCGGACCGAGGAGCGCAACCGGGACCGGTACGCGGGCAAGCCCGACATCAAGCTGCCCAAGACGTTCCCGGGCGCCGAGGAGGAGGGCGAGCGCCTCCAGAAGATCCTCGCGCGAGCGGGCTACGGCTCCCGGCGTGCCTGTGAGGAACTGGTCGACCAGGCCAGGGTCGAGGTCAACGGCGAGATCGTCCTGGAGCAGGGTCTGCGCGTCGACCCGGAGAAGGACGAGATCAAGGTCGACGGCCTGACGGTCGCGACGCAGTCGTACCAGTTCTTCTCGCTGAACAAGCCGGCCGGTGTCGTCTCCACGATGGAGGACAACGAGGGCCGCCAGTGCCTCGGCGACTACGTGACGAACCGCGAGACGCGGCTCTTCCACGTGGGCCGGCTCGACACCGAGACCGAGGGCGTCATCCTGCTCACCAACCACGGCGAGCTGGCGCACCGCCTGACCCACCCCAAGTACGGCGTGAAGAAGGTCTACCTCGCGCACATCGTGGGCCCGATCCCGCGCGACCTGGGCAAGCGGCTCAAGGACGGCATCCAGCTGGAGGACGGGTACGCGAAGGCGGACCACTTCCGTGTCGTGGAGCAGACCGGCAAGAACTACCTGGTCGAGGTGACCCTGCACGAGGGCCGCAAGCACATCGTGCGCCGCATGCTCGCCGAGGCCGGTTTCCCGGTCGACAAGCTGGTGCGCGTCGCCTTCGGCCCGATCACCCTGGGTGACCAGAAGTCGGGCTGGCTGCGCCGCCTGTCGAACACCGAGGTCGGCATGCTCATGGCCGAGGTCGGTCTCTGACCCCGGAAGCACCCTGAGGCCCGGGAGCCCCACGGCTCCCGCGGCCCGCGGACATCCCGCGCGCGAATCGGCCGGTCCCGGAACTTCTCCGGGGCCGGCCGATTCGTTTTCGCCTCCGGGAGACGTATCTGCGGGCCCGGCGGTCCTGCGAGGGGTACTAGGGGTACGAGGGCCGGGCCTCCCTGCGCACCTGGACCACAACTTCCCCGGTCGAAAGCCTTGTTGACACCCCGCGCTCCCTTTATAGTCGTAATGACCATGGTCAGGGTGACCATAAAAGGTCACCATGGGAAGCAGGGGACGCGGGAGTGGAGACGGGCAAGGGCCGCGCGCCGGGGGGTGAGGCGCCCGAGGGCTACGACAAGTACGCCTTCGAGCCCTTCGCCGTCACCGTCGATCTGGCCGTCCTGACCGTACGCGCGGGCGCACTCCAGGTCCTGCTGATCGAACGGGGCCGGGAACCGTACGCCGGCCGCTGGGCCCTGCCCGGCGGCTTCGTGCTGCCCCGCGAGTCCGCCGAGACGGCCGCACGGCGTGAACTCGCCGAGGAGACCGGCCTGTCGGACCTCTCGGGACTCCACCTGGAGCAGCTGCGCACCTACAGCGAACCCGACCGCGACCCCCGTATGCGGGTCGTCTCCGTCGCGTTCGCCGCACTGCTGCCCGACCCGCCCGAACCGCACGGCGGCGGCGACGCGGCGCAGGCCCGGTGGCTGCCGTTCGACGCGATCGGCCCGCTCGCCTTCGACCACGACCGGATCCTGGCCGACGCCCACGAACGCGTGGGCGCCAAGCTGGAGTACTCCTGTCTCGCCACGTCCTTCTGCCCGCCCGAGTTCACCCTCGGAGAGCTTCAGCACGTCTACGAGACGGTGTGGGGCACCACGCTCGACCGGCCCAACTTCCGGCGCAAGGTCCTCGCCACGCCGGGGTTCGTCGAACAGGTCCCCGGTGCCGCACGCCTCACCGGCGGCCGCGGCAAACCCGCCGCCCTCTACCGCGCGGGCGGCGCCAAGGTTCTGCACCCACCACTGCTGCGTCCCACCTCGTAAGGACGGCCCCGATGACCAGCACGACCCTGACCAAGCGCGCAGCCACCGGTTCCCTCATCGGCCTGGCCCTCGGAGACGCGCTCGGGTTCCCCACCGAGTTCAGCACCGTGCCCGCCATCCTCGAGAAGTGCGGCCCCTGGCGGCAGATGGCGCTGCCCAGGCCCGCGATCGTCACCGACGACACCCAGATGACCCTGGCGCTGGCCAACGGACTGCGCACCGCCATGGACCGCGGACTGCTGGGCCCGCTGCGGATGGAACGGCCGGTCCGCGAGGAGTTCGTGGACTGGTACCGGTCGCCCGAGAACAACCGGGCCCCCGGCCGGACCTGCCTGGTCGCCTGCAACCTCCTCAAGGACGAGAACCGCCGCTGGCAGGAGGCCAGCCAGACCGGTTCCAAGGGCTGCGGCGCCAACATGCGCGTGGCGCCCGTCGGGCTCGCCCGCGGACTCAGCGACGAACAGCGCGCCGGCGCCGCCCAGCTCCAGGCCGCGCTCACCCACGGCCACCCCACCGCGCTCGCCGCCTCGGACCTCACCGCGCACACCGTCCGGCTGCTCTCCCAGGGCGCCCGGCCCGCGGAACTGATCGGCCTGCTGCTCGCGTACGCGCACGAGAACCGGCACCGCTACCACTCCCGCTGGCTCGGCGACCTGTGGACCTTCTGCCACGACGCCACTCCCGAGGCGTACATCTCCCGCGGCTGGGACGAGTGCATCGCCGTCCTGGACAACCTCCGCCAGGCCGTGCGGACCGTGTCGCCCGAGGACGACCCCTGCCTGGCCACCGGTGAGGGCTGGATCGCCGAGGAGGCGTTCGCCACCGGCCTGCTGTGCTTCCTGATGTTCGTCGACGAACCCGTCACCGCGCTGCGCCGGGCCGCCTGCACCTCGGGCGACTCCGACTCCATCGCCTGCCTGACCGGGGCCTTCGCGGGCGCCCACCACGGCTCCGAGGCCTGGCCGACCGACTGGGCCGACCGCGTCGAGTACCAGAGCGACCTCATGTCGCTGGGGGCGCTCTGGGATGCTTGAGCCATGACAAACGTCCTCGGTCCCGGCGCCGACCTCGCGAGCGTGGTGGCTGGACAGCCCGACCCCGTGCTCTTCGCCACCGTCTCCGGAGCGCACCTGTACGGCTTCCCGTCCCGCGACTCCGACGTCGACCTGCGCGGTGTCCATGTGCTGCCGACGGCCGCCCTCGTCGGGCTGGGCGAGCCGGAGGAGACCCGGTCGCGCATGTGGTTCCGGGACGGGGTCGAGATGGACCTGGTCACCCACGACCTGCGCAAGTTCGTACGCCTCATGCTGCGGCGCAACGGCTATGTGCTGGAGCAGCTCCTGTCGCCGCTGGTCGTGCGCACGAGCGACGAACACCGTGAGCTGATCTCGCTCGCCCCCGATGTCGTCACCCGTCACCACGCCCACCACTACCGGGGGTTCGCGGCCACACAGTGGCGGCTCTTCGAGAAGAGCGGCGAACTCAAGCCGCTGCTCTACACGTTCCGTGTGCTGCTCACCGGCATCCACCTCATGCGCAGCGGGGAGGTGCAGGCCGATCTGCCCACGCTGGCCGGGCAGATCGCCTCTCCCGCGTACCTCGCGGACCTGATCGCCGCGAAGGCGGAACGGGAGCACGGGCCCGCGGACGTCCCGCGCGCTCGTGTGGAGGAGGACGTGGAGCGGCTGCACGTACTCCTCGACGAGGCACAGGAGGCCTCCGAACTGCCGGACGCCGCCTCCGCGTACGACGCTCTGCAGGCCTTCGTGGTCAGGGTCCGGCTGGACGGGTTCGGGGGAGGACAGGACATGGTCCCGGGAGGACCGGGGCCTGTCTGACCATTCCCGTCCGACAGGCCCTAACGGTCTCCGGCGGCGTCCCGGAGCACTGAGGCCCGGCGGGTCCGGATCAGGAAGTCCTCGACGCGCGCGGTGTCGGGCTCGGGCGGGAGCGGGCTGCCGACGGCCTCCTCCTCGGCCTCCGCCGCCAGCCGGACCATCCAGCGCTCGACCTCGCTCCAGGACACCTCGCCCCGCTTCACCGCGAGCAGCGGCTCGCGCTGCTCCCCGACCTCGATCGTCAGGGAGCCGGTGCGCAGCAGATCGCGCGCACTCGTGAGCAGGCGCAGCAGGTGCATGGCGTGCTTCCAGCGCGGGGCGCCGTGCGTACGGACGTCGGCCTCCAGCTTCTTGCGCTGGCCCAGGGCGTAGCGGGTGAACGTCTCGTGCGCCTGACGGGAGAGGAAGGCCCGGCGCAGGTCGAGGAGTTCGCGGCCGGTGTCGTCCGCGTACGTGACGAGCGGGGAGTGGAGGCACTCCAGGATGTTCGGGTTGGCGCGCAGCGCGAGCGCGCAGAACCGCTCCAGTTCCCAGCTGAACTGCTCCGGCGCCGGGCCCTCGACATGGGTCGGCGGTTTCTCGAAGCGCCAGAACCGCGCGGTCGGGGCGAGGAAGACGCCCCGGAGGTCGGTGTCACTGCCGTCGGTGGCCAGTCCGAAGGCGCGTGACCCCATCACACAGGAGTAGACCGTGTGGTCCCGCACCAGCGACAGCCCGGCCGCCGGGACCTCTGGCGCTGACGCGGGCGCGTCGGACGGCGCGGGCGGCACCGCCGGTGCCGGGGACACCGGCCGGGTCGGGGCCGCGTGGGGTACGGGGGCTTCGGAGCGCATGTCCGGAGCCTACGGGCCCTCTCACGCCAGCCGGATCGAGTTTCCCTGCACCGTGATCTTCTCCGCGGGCAGCGGACGCGGCGCGGGACCGGCCTTCACCGCCCCGTCCTCGACACCGAACTTGCTGCCGTGGCACGGGCAGTCGATCGTTCCGTCCGCCACCTTGTCCACCAGGCACCCCTGGTGGGTGCAGACCGCCGAGAAGGCCTTGAAGTCGCCCTTCGCCGGCTGGGTGACCACGACCTTCTGGTCCTTGAAGACCGTGCCTCCGCCGACCGGGATGTCACTCGTCGTGGCGAGCTGCTGCCCGCTGGACGCCTTCGGCGACTCGTCCGAGGAGCTGTTCTTGTCGCCGTACTCGCTGCACCCCGCGAGCAGCGCGGACGTCCCCGCGGCGAGGATCACGGTGCGCCGCGTCGAGCGGTCGGTCATGTCGTCACTCCGAACGTACGGAAGAACCAGAAGGCGGATGTCAGCCAGACGGCGGTGAGCACGGCGAAGACGAGTCCGCCGACGACGGGCAGCAGCCAGCCGGGCAGGCGCTCCGAGCGGAGCAGCAGCATCTTGGCACTGAAGGCACCGAAGAAGAAGCACCCCAGGAGCGAGTGCCACATGACGCGTGTGCTGTACGTCTGATAGCCCAACGCGTACAGACAGTGCACCGCGACCGGTACCGCCACCAGGAACGCGATCCGTCCCGACCACCGGTGCAGCCTCGCCGCCCAGCCCGGGCCCGGCAGCTTCCCGTACATCATGAGCGCCGAGACGAGCTGGACGAGGGCGAAGAAGAACGCCGCCGTCGCCAGCCAGGACTTCACGGCGCCCGTGCTGCTGAAACCGGCGATATTGAACGCCGTTCCCGTGGGGTCGTGGACCTTGCCGTAGACACCGAGGCCGACCGCGACGGCCGCGGCGACCAGGGCCGGGACGAGGTAGCGGGCCGCGTCGGCGCGGCCGTGGCCGGGCGGCGGGGAGGGGAAGCCCTGGGTGGCGGCGTTCGGGTCCACGGTCATGAACGGCTCCCGGTGGAAAGAGGCGGTCAGGGGGTGACAGGGCGGGCGATGATCTTCTGTCCGTCGATCGTCACGGCGCCGGTCTCCGGGTCGATCGACGGTGCCGCCGAAGGGGTGCCGTCGCGCTCGACGACGCCGACCTGCCGTCCGCCGGGCAGCACGATCCAGCCGCCGTCGACCTTCGCGCCGCGCACGGTGGCCGTCGCCCGGTACAGGCCGGAGGGCTTGACGGCCCTGTCCGCCGTGAAGGCGTACCGCTCCCCGCCGACGTCGGCGGTGCCGCGGATCAGCTTGTCGCCCCCCTGGAGGGTTCCGTTCAGCTCGTCGCCGTGACTGCCCGTGAGCTTCAGGGTCCCGTCGTCCTCGACGGCACCCTTCAGCCAGGACTCCTTGTCGTGCCCGTCGCAGAAGTACGCGATCGCCTTGCCGCCCCGCAGGGAGACCGCCACCGCCGAGGTGTCGTCGTCGGTACGGCCCGCGTAGTCGGCGTTGGGAACGGCGCCGCGGGACGGCGAGGGGCTCGGCGACGGCGACGGCGAGGCGGAGTCCGGTGGCGCGGTGGCCGACACCGAGACGCCCGGCGACGCCTCCCCGTACGGGTTCGAGGTGCTCTTCGTCCCCGTCGTCGCGTTGAGCGTCAGCAGGAACACGCCGAACACCAGCCCCGCGAGGAGGGTGAGAAGGGGCCCTGGTCGCTTCATCCGGTCCTCCCCCTGGGCGGTCTCCTGCCATGAGAGCGGACACGCGCGCCCGCGTCCAGAGGCGCACGGGCGCATTCTCGCCAGAAGTAGCGGAATGGGGCGATTCGGGTGACATCGACGCGCCCGGACGGCCGGTCCCGGCCGGATCCCGTACCCGGCCCCCGTCTCGTCAGGCGGGCGCCGCGCACCGGCGCCCCCGGGGGCTGACTACGCTGGTGTGACACGACGTGTACACAGATCAGCGAGGAGCATCACCGTGGCGGTACGAGCGGTCCGGGGAGCCGTCCAGCTGGAACGGGACGAGGCCGGCCACATGGACGAGCAGGTCAGCGAGCTGCTCACCGCCATCCTGGAGCGCAACGCGCTCACCACGGACGACCTGATCAGCATCTGGTTCACCGCGACACCCGATCTGCACAGCGACTTCCCGGCCGCGGCGGCGCGCAAGCTCGGCATCGTCGACGTCCCGCTGATCTGCGCGCAGGAACTGGACATCGAGGGCGCGATGCCCCGGGTGGTCCGTGTTCTCGCCCACATCGAGTCCGACCGGCCGCGCGCCGAGATCGTGCACGTCTACCTGGGCGCCGCGGGCGCGCTCCGCAAGGACATCGCCCAGTGAGGACCGCACTCGTCATCGGAACCGGGCTGATCGGCACGTCCGCGGCCCTCGCGCTCGCCTCCCGCGGCGTCGTCGTCCACCTCGCCGACCACGACCCGGAGCAGGCCCGTACGGCGGCCGCGCTCGGCGCCGGCACGGACGAGGCACCCGAGGGGCCCGTCGACCTCGCGATCGTCGCCGCGCCTCCGGCGCACGTCGCCGCGACCCTCGCGGACGCCATGCGGCGCGGTCTCGCCCGCGGCTATCTCGACGTCGCCAGCGTCAAGGGCGGTCCCCGCCGCGAGCTGGAGGCGCTCGGCCTCGACCTCACCCCGTACATCGGCACGCACCCCATGTCGGGCCGTGAGAAGTCCGGTCCGCTGGCCGCGAGCGGCGACCTCTTCGAGGGCCGGCCCTGGGTGCTCACCCCGACCCGGGACACGGACACCGAGGTCCTGAACCTCGCCCTGGAACTGGTCTCGCACTGCCGTGCCGTGCCCGTCGTCATGGACGCGGACGCCCACGACCGCGCCGTGGCGCTCGTCTCGCACATGCCCCACCTGGTGTCCAGCATGGTCGCCGCGCGCCTGGAGCACGCGGAGGAGACGGCGGTACGGCTCTGCGGGCAGGGCATCCGCGACGTGACCCGGATCGCGGCCTCCGACCCCCGGATGTGGATCGACATCCTCTCCGCGAACCCGGGCCCCGTCGCGGACCTCCTCGCGGACGTCTCCGCCGACCTCGACGAGACGGTCCAGGCCCTGCGTGCCCTCCAGTCCTCCGACGAGGCCAAGCGCCGCGAGGGCGCCGGCGGCATCGAGGACGTCCTGCGCCGCGGCAACGCGGGCCAGGTCCGTGTCCCCGGCAAGCACGGCTCCGCGCCGCGTGCCTACGAGGTCGTGGCCGTCCTCATCGACGACCAGCCCGGTCAGCTCGCCCGCATCTTCGCCGACGCGGGGATGGCCGGCGTCAACATCGAGGACGTACGCATCGAGCACGCGACCGGTCAGCAGGCCGGTCTGGTGCAGCTGATGGTGGAGCCGAAGGCGGTGCCGGTGCTCGGCGCGGCACTGCGGGAGCGGGGCTGGGCGCTGCGCCAGTGAGACGGCCGCCGGGAAGGGCCGGCGATACCGCCGCCGGGAAGGGCCGGCGATACCGCCGCCGGGAAGGGCCAGTAATACGGGGTCCGCGGGGCCGGTAACCTTGTGCGGGGCGCGATCGCGTCCCGCAGAGACCTCCACCCCGCACCAGGAAGGTGTTCCCACCGTGGACAACGGCGCCGCCCGTACCGCTCCGGCTGTGATTGTCGCCATCGACGGCCCCTCCGGCACGGGCAAGTCGAGCACCTCGAAGGCCGTGGCCGCGAAGCTCGGTCTGAGCTACCTGGACACCGGGGCGCAGTACCGCGCCATCACGTGGTGGATGGTCAGCAACGACATCGACATCACGGACCCCTCCGCGATAGCCGCCGCCGCGGGCAAGCCGGAGATCGTCTCCGGTACCGACCCGGCCGAGCCGACCATCACGGTCGACGGGACCGACGTCGCCGGCCCGATCCGTACGCAGGAGGTCACCTCCAAGGTCAGCGCGGTCAGCGCCGTCCCCGAGGTGCGTGCCCGGATCACCGAACTGCAGCGCACCCTCGCCGGGTCCGCGCCCGCCGGCATAGTGGTCGAGGGCCGGGACATCGGCACCACCGTGCTGCCCGACGCCGACCTGAAGATCTTCCTCACCGCCTCCCCGGAGGCGCGTGCCGCCCGGCGCAGCGGTGAGCTGAAGGGCGCGGACATCGACGCGACCCGTGAGGCGCTGGTCAAGCGGGACGCGGCCGACTCCAGCCGCAAGACCTCCCCCCTCGCCAAGGCGGACGACGCGGTCGAGGTGGACACCTCCGACCTCACGCTCCAGCAGGTCATCGAGTGCGTCGTCACCCTCGTCGAGGAGAAGCGGGCCGCCAAGTGACCGCACCCTCCGCGAGACGTGCCGAGGTCGGGCGCCGGATCGGCGTCGGCCTGATGTACGGGCTGTGGAAGCCGCGCGTGCTCGGCGCCTGGAAGGTCCCCGCGACCGGCCCGGCGATCCTGGCCGTGAACCACTCCCACAACATCGACGGGCCGATGGTCATGGGCGTCGCGCCCAGGCCCACACACTTCCTGATCAAGAAGGAAGCGTTCGTCGGCCCGCTCGACCCGTTCCTGCTCGGCATCGGCCAGCTGAAGGTCGACCGGGAGATCGCCGACCGGGCCGCCATCACCGACGCCCTCGGCGTCCTGGCGTCCGGCGGAGTCCTCGGGATCTTTCCCGAGGGCACCCGGGGCGAGGGCGACTTCGCCTCGCTGAGGGCCGGGCTCGCGTACTTCGCGGTGCGCAGCGGAGCCCCGATCGTCCCCGTGGCGGTGCTGGGAAGCTCCGAGCGGACCAGTCGGCTGACCAAGGCGCTGCCCCCGCTGCGCAGCAGGGTCGACGTCGTCTTCGGAGACCCCTTCGAAGCGGGCGACGGCAGCGGCCGGCGCACGCGACAGGCGCTGGACGAGGCCACCGGCCGGATCCAGAAGCAGCTCAGCGCCCACCTGGGCGAAGCCATGCGTCTGACCGGACGCAGGGAAAACGCCGGGCGCCCCGCCGGGCGTTAGGCGACACTTAGTAGTGGATCACCCGGTTTACGGGTGATCCACCGATCACCACGAATGAACGACGAGGTACGGACTTCATGAACGACCACATCCAGCCCGACGGCTCGGCAGAGCACGATCACGGGGCGCTTGGCGATGCCGAGTACGCGGAGTTCATGGAGCTCGCCGCGGAAGAGGGCTTCGACATCGAGGCCGTCGAGGGCGCGATCGAGGAGGCGGGCCACGGCCCGCTGCCCGTCCTCGCCGTCGTCGGCCGCCCGAACGTCGGCAAGTCGACCCTGGTGAACCGCATCATCGGCCGCCGCGAGGCCGTCGTCGAGGACAAGCCCGGTGTGACCCGCGACCGCGTGACCTACGAGGCAGAGTGGGCGGGCCGCCGCTTCAAGCTCGTCGACACCGGCGGCTGGGAGCAGGACGTCCTCGGCATCGACGCGTCCGTCGCCGCGCAGGCGGAGTACGCGATCGAGGCCGCCGACGCGGTCGTCTTCGTCGTCGACGCCAAGGTCGGCGCGACCGACACCGACGAGGCGGTCGTGCGCCTTCTCCGCAAGGCCGGAAAGCCCGTGATCCTGTGCGCCAACAAGGTCGACGGCATGAGCGGCGAGTCCGACGCCTCGTACCTCTGGGCCCTCGGTCTCGGTGAGCCGCACCCGGTCTCCGCGCTGCACGGCCGCGGCACCGGCGACATGCTCGACGCCGTCCTGGAGGCGCTGCCCGAGGCCCCGGCGCAGACCTTCGGCACCGCGGTCGGCGGACCCCGCCGCATCGCCCTCATCGGCCGCCCGAACGTCGGCAAGTCCTCCCTGCTGAACAAGGTGGCGAACGAGGACCGCGTCGTCGTCAACGAGATCGCGGGCACCACCCGTGACCCGGTCGACGAGCTCATCGAACTCGGCGGCGTCACCTGGAAGTTCGTCGACACGGCGGGCATCCGCAAGCGCGTCCACCTCCAGCAGGGCGCCGACTACTACGCCTCGCTGCGCACCGCCGCCGCCGTGGAGAAGGCGGAGGTCGCGGTCATCCTGATCGACGCGTCCGAGACCATCTCCGTGCAGGACCAGCGCATCGTCACCATGGCGGTCGACGCGGGCCGCGCCATCGTCCTCGCCTTCAACAAGTGGGACACCCTCGACGAGGAGCGCCGCTACTACCTGGAGCGGGAGATCGAGACCGAGCTCGCCCAGGTGGCCTGGGCGCCCCGGGTGAACGTCTCGGCCCGTACCGGCCGCCACATGGAGAAGCTCGTCCCGGCGATCGAGACGGCCCTGGACGGCTGGGAGACCCGCGTTCCGACCGGCCGTCTGAACGCCTTCCTCGGCGAGCTGGTCGCCGCCCACCCGCACCCGGTCCGCGGCGGCAAGCAGCCGCGCATCCTGTTCGGCACGCAGGCGGGCACCAAGCCCCCGCGGTTCGTGCTCTTCTCCTCCGGCTTCATCGAGCACGGCTACCGCCGCTTCATCGAGCGCCGGCTGCGTGAGGAGTTCGGCTTCGCGGGCACGCCGATCCACATCTCGGTGCGGGTGCGCGAGAAGCGCGGTACCAACAAGAAGAAGTGACGCCCACGGGCGAAGCGTGAGGGGCGGCTCCCCGGGGGAGCCGCCCCTCACGCGTCACCGCTCATGGATCTCGCCGCTCACAGGCCCCTGCGCGGGGCGGGCGGGAGTGCGGCCGGGATGTGATGCATGCCCGTGCCGTGCTGGCGCGCGCCCGGCTGCCAGACGGCCGTCGTCGCCGTGGTGTGCCCGTGCTGTGCGGTGATCTGCCGTGCGGTCTGCGCTCCCGCGCTGTACGAGCTGTACGTGCCCGACGAGCTGAACGAGTTCGGACCGCGCCCGAGGATCCCGAAGGCCTTGAACTCCAGGTTCTCCTCACCGTGACGGTCGCCGGGCAGGGTCCTGAACGCTCTGATCCACTCGGCGTGGAGCGCGTCGTAGATCGGCGTGGCCGATGAGCCGCCCTGATGAGGGTCCTGCACCGGTCGCGGCGCCGGCACCTCTCTGCTCGAACGGAGGGGGGAGCCGGAGGGGAGGACCGGCTGGAAGGGCCGGTGGCCGGGGACGTCGTAGGTGTGCACGTACGTGCCAACGACCCCACCGCCCAACGGATGCGGCCGGAGCGGTCATTTCGCGGCCCGTCCGGAGTGAGCGGCGCGCGCGGGGGCGCGGGGAACCGCACGGGCACCCCCGAGTGGCCGGCGCCGGCCACTCGCCCGTGGTTCCCCGCCCCGCTCCGTCGGCTGTCCCGCCGTCTTCAGATGCCGGCGAGCGGCATCGTCGCCGCGACCAGCTTGCCGTTGGCGGCCGCCTTGTCGAGGGCGTCGCGCAGCAGGTCCTCCCGGGGCTGACGGCCGATCGAACCGACCGGCGCCGCGAACAGGAGCACCTGCTGGAGCTTGTTCGCGGCGGCGCGCCAGCTGTCGGTGACCTGGAGCGCCTGGTGGGCCTGCCACCAGGCGACGGGCGAGCCGCCGCCGGTGCCCGGCTGGAGCACGGCGTGCAGCTGGCCCGCCGCGAGCAGCACGGACCAGCCGTGCAGGACCGGCGGCACCGAGTTCAGCTCGGTCGCGGGCATGAAGCCCTGCTCGATCAGCAGGGGCAGGAAGTCGTCGCCGATGTCGGTCGAGCCGGGTCGCACGATCGGGCCGGTCGGCTCGACGACGAGTGCCGGGTGCAGCTCGCCGTTGATCAGGACGAGTCCGCTGGTGACGCCGAGCACGGCCTGCTCGGGGGCGAGGGAGGGGTCGGTGGGCGCGCCGTCGGGGTGGATCGAGCGGACGGCGCCCTGGAGTTGTTCCTCGGTGACCTGCACGACCTGCGAGGGCAGGCAGGTGGCGTGGGCGAAGGCGAGGACGGCGGTCTCGTCGCCGATGAACAGGACGGTGCTGGTGCGCTCCTGTTCCGAGTCGCCCGGGGTGCGGCACGACGTGCAGTCGTAACTGCCGGGGGCGTTCTCTCCGGCGAGCAGCCGGTCGGCTTCTTCGTCGCCGATCTCGGCGCGTACGTCGTCGCTGACGTCGAGCATGCGCGGCACGGTGGCTCCTCGGGATGCGGTGCGTGGCGGTGCCGGGTGGCTCCCGGCCCATGAACCGGGGGTTCCCGGCTCATGAAGATGTCAACGGGTGATCTGTGGCCGGAGTCACGCCCGAGGGCGAACGGAATCGAACCATCCGACGCCCAGGGTGAAGGCGCCCCCGGAATCGGTTACTCCCAGTCAACTTCCGGAAGTACGGGGGAAGTTGAATGGGTGAAGTGGGTCACAGATCACAAGAGGCGAGGGTCGACAAATCCGGAAATCACCCAATGAAATGGGTGGCCGAAAATCGATGATACCCGCGGTAACCGCTAACTGGCCTCGAATGACAAGGAGTTGGTTGATATCGGGGCGCCGGGGTCCATAGATTCCTTCGCCGTGTGCAACGAGCACCGCTCGGGAACGTCCGCCGGCCGATCCGCTTCGGATCACAGCACGCCGCCGGTGGACGGGTCGGAGCGCGAGGGCCGCGTCCTACGCGCAGGTCACCGCGTCCCGTCCTGGGGGACCCCGGGTGTTTCGAGAGGGAAATACATGTCCGCATGTGCCGATAGCACTCACGAGAACGGTCACAAGGCTCGTACGGCGAACAGGACACGTACGACGGCGGTCCTCGCCGGGGCGGCACTGCTCGCCCCGTTCGGACTGCTCGCCGCTACCGGCGACGCCGCCGCGGCCGACAGTGGAGTGTGGGACCGCATCGCCCGGTGCGAGAGCGGCGGCAACTGGCACATCAACACCGGCAACGGCTACTACGGGGGGCTCCAGTTCTCCGCGGGCACCTGGCGCGCCTACGGCGGCACGGCGTACGCGCCGACCGCCGACAAGGCTTCCAGGAGCGCGCAGATAGCCGTCGCGACCAAGGTCCAGAGCGCACAGGGATGGGGTGCCTGGCCCACCTGCTCGGCCCGCGCCGGGGCCTACGGGAACGCGCCCGGCTCCTCGGGTTCCGGGCAGGCCGCCGGATCCGCGAGCACCGGGTCGGCCTCGAAGCCGGCGCGCGAGCCGGCCCGGAAGTCCGCCCCGGCGAAGCGGGAACCGGCGAAGACGCCGGCCCGCACGCCGGACCACGTCGGCCGCGGCTCGTCCCGCGGCGACTACACCGTCCGCGAAGGCGACACCCTGAGTGCCATCGCCGCGCGGCACGGGACCACCTGGCGGAAGATCTACGCCGCCAACCAGTCCGTCATCGGCGGTGATCCCGACCTGATCGTGCCCGGCCAGCGGCTCGACATCTGAGCCACGCTCCCCCTCGTGCCGGGCACGAGGGTCTGCCGTTCGGACCAGGGGGCGCCGAGGCGCGGTGCGCTGCCCCGCGTCCCGCCGCGTGATCCGGGCGACAGACCCCGGGCCCCACCCGGTCCTCCGACCGGGTGGGGCCCTGGGCGCGCCGGGCACGGGCTGGGCGGGCGAGCGGGACGCGCTGCTTAGCGTGGCCCGATGTCCTTCATGCCGACCAGGCGGATTCCGCCCAGCACCCGCATCGCGTCCCGGCTTCCGAACGGACGTGCGCGGTACGCGGCCGTGGTCGCCGCCGTACTGACCGCCCTCGTTCCCTGCGACGCGGACGCCGCGGCGCCGCCCCCGCTCCCGGGCCCCGGGTCCGTCCGGGCCGCCTCCGACTGCGCGAACGACCAGTGGCCCTGGACCTGTCTCGCCGAGTGCGAGAGCGGCGGCCGCTGGCACGCCAACACCGGGAACGGCTACTACGGCGGGCTCCAGTTCTGGCAGCCGACCTGGGTCCGGTTCGGCGGGCTCGCCTACGCTCCCCGCGCCGATCTCGCCACCCGCGCCCAGCAGATCAAGGTCGCCGAGAAGGTGCTGGCCGTCCAGGGCTGGGGTGCCTGGCCCGAGTGTTCCAGGTCGTACGGACTCCAGGGCCCCTTCCACGTGGTGAAGACCGGCGAGACGCTCGCGTCGATCGCCCGCAAGTACCGCGTGACGGGCGGCTGGCAGACGCTCTACAACGTCAACAAGAAGAAGATCGGCGGCAGCCCCGACCGGCTGGCCAAGGGCCTCCGGCTCGTCATCCCGAAGCCGGCGGGCGCCTCCCGTAGCGGGGGCCCCGCACTGTTCGGCCCGCCCCTGAACCCGGAGGCCCACCGGTCCGCGCCGCCGTCTCGGTGGCCTCTCCGCTGAACACGACCGCGCCACGGCGCAGTTCGTGGACGTACGTCGTCCGGCCCGCCCGCTCCCGCAGAGCCGGCGGCAGCCGCTGCTCGGCGATCACCACGCACGCGTCGAGAGCGCCCAGCAGCGCGTACGTCTGGGCCGCGACCGCCGGCGACATGCCCTGCGCGGGTTCGTCGGCGAGCACCACGCGCGCGCGGGCCGACAGGGCGCGGGAGAGGGCCAGCATGCGCTGTTCCCCGCCGGAGAGGGTGCCCGCCCGGCGGGGGAGGAGCGGCTCCAGCCGGGGGTAGGCCTCCAGCGCTGCCGCGAGGTCGGCCGCCCCGAGTTCCAGGTTCTCGCGGACGGTCAGGGAACCGAACACCGCCCGGCGCTCCGGGACGAGGCACAGTCCGCGCCGGGCCCGCTCGAACGCGGGCAGGCGCGTCACGTCGGCGCCGTCCCAGACGACGGCGCCGGCCGCCAGCGGCACGGTCCCGGCGAGGGCGCGCAGCACGGTCGTACGGCCGGAGCCGTTGCGGCCCAGCAGCACGGTGAGGCCGGGGCCGGGGGCGACCAGACTCACGCCGTGCAGGGCCTCCAGGGGGCCGTAGCGTACGCGCGCGCCGCGCAGGGCGATGCTCATCCGCCGTGCCTCGTGTCCAGGACGCGGTCGGCGGGCCCCGAGGCGACGATCCGTCCGGCCGCCATGACGTGCACGGTGTGCGCCAGGTCGGCGACCAGATCGAGATCGTGCTCGACGACCAGGAGGGCCATGCCGTCCGCGGCCAGCGCCCGCAGCACCCGGGCCAGCGCGGCCACCTCGCCGGTGTCGAGACCGGCCGCGGGCTCGTCGAGCAGCAGCACCCGGGGGTTCCCGGCGAGCGCCCGGGCCAGTTCGACGCGCCGGAGCGTCCCGGTGGGCAGCCCCGCCGCGGGCAGTGACCGCACCGGCCCGTCGAGCCCGAGCAGCCGCAGCGCCCGCTCCGCCGCCCCCGGATCCGCGGTCCGGCCCTGCTCGGCGCCCACGCGCACGTTCTCGGCCACGGTCAGCGACGGGAAGACCGCCAGCTGCTGGAAGGTCCGTGCGATGCCCAGCCGTGTCCGCGCGTGCGCCGCGAGCCGTGTGATGTCCCGCCCTCCGAGCAGCACCTGTCCGCCCGAGGGGCGCAGCGTGCCCGCGAGACAGTGGAACAGGGTGCTCTTCCCGGCCCCGTTGGGCCCCACGACCGCGGTGACCCGGCCCGGCGGGACGTCGAGAGTCGCCCCGTCGAGTGCGGTGAACCCGCCATAGGCGACGCGGAGCCGACGGGTGGCCAGCGGTCGCGGGTCCGCCCCGGCCCGCCGGGCGGCTCCGGAGATTGCCCGCCGTACCGGCTCCCTCCCGGCGACCGTCCGCCTTCCCGCGCCGGACCTGCCCGCGGACGCGACCTCGGCGGCGGTCCCCGGGCGCGGCCCGGCTTCCTGGCCGTCGTCGGCCGGTGCGGGTTCTGGGTGTGGTCCGGTTTCCCCGTCGGATCCCGCCGGTGCGGCGGGATCCGGGCGGGGTGCGGTTCGCCTGCCGCCGCCGGCCGGCGTGAGGCCCGGACGGCACCCCGGCTCCCGGTCGGGGCCGGTCGTCGCCGCGGCCCCCGCGGCGGCCGTCTCCCGAAGTGCCCGGGGCCGCCCCGCGCCGGCGGTGAGCAGGTGTCGGCGGACCCTGACGCCCAGGGGTGTCAGGGTCGCCCGGGGACGGAGCCGGAGCCGGGACGCCGCCGTGCGCAGGGCCTCGTACGGGCCCTCGGGGAAGCGGCCGACGAGGACGGCGAGGAGGCCGATCAGCGCGGCCGCCACCCCGCCCCGGGCCCCCGCGTCGAGCCCGACCAGCAGAGCCGCGGCGACGAGCGCGCCGAGGACACTGTCGGCGCCCAGCACGACGACCGCCGCGAACCAGAGCAGACTGCGGACCGGGTCGTACTGGCCGGCGTCGAAGGCACGCAGCCCCATGCCGAGCATGCCGCCGCCCAGCGCGGCCAGCGCGGCCCCCGCGACGAACGCGGTCAGTTTCAGCTCCGGGACGCGGACGCCCGCCGCCGAGGCGCCCGCCTCGTGGTCCCGCATCGCGGCCAGGGCCCGGCCCGTCCGGCCCCGGCGCAGGGTGTGCGCGGCGAGCAGGGCGGCGGCCAGCAGGACGAGTTCGAGCACGTAGTACGCGCGGTCGCCGCCGAATCCGGCCGGGCGGTCCAGGGACAGACCGGACACCGCGTACGGCTGCGCGAAGACGAACCGGCTGACCCCCACGCCCACCGCGAAGGTGGCCACCGCGAGCGCCAGACCGTGCCGTTCGATGGCCGGCCAGCCGGTCAGCACGCCGAGCGGGGCCACCAGCAGCACGGCCACCGCCAGCGCGGCCAGCTCGGGCAGCCGGGGCAGCCCCGGGAACCGGCCCGCGGCCAGCAGCGCCGTGAACAGGGCGCCCAGACCGGCGTACGCGGCCTGCCCCAGCGAGATCTGGCCGCCGCGGCCGGTGACCACGACCAGCGACAGCAGGACGACACCGAGCGCGGGCACCTGCACCGACGTGCGCAGGTCCGAGCCCGCGAACCCCAGGGGCAGCAGGAACAGCACGACGGCCACGGCCCAGGCCCCGGGCGGTGCCGGCACGCGGACCGCCGCCGGACGCGGGAGCGCGTCACGGGTGCCGATGCCGGGCAGTACGAGCGCGGCGACGAGCAGCGCGACCACGAAGAGGTTGGCGCCGACCGCCTGGAGCAACGGCTCCGCCCAGCCCGTGGGATGCAGCCGGGTCAGCTGACTCTGGGCCACCCCGATACCGAGCGCGACCACGATCGCCACCGGGAGGCTGCGCATCCGGGCCGCCACCGCGACCGCCATCACCTCGATGACGAGCAGCGGCAGGCCGTACGGGTCCAGCCGCACGTACGGCGCGAGGAGCACGCCCGTCAGGCCCGCCGTGAACGAGCCGAAGGCCCAGCCCGCCGCGGCCACCCGGTCCGCGTCGATACCGCCGAGCACCGCGAGCGGGCGGTCGTCGACGACCGCCCGCAGCTCCGTGCCGAAGCGGGTCCAGCGTGTCACCGCGCCCACCCCCGCGGCCAGCGCGACGGCCACCGCGAGCTGCCCCCACGGATCCGCCGACACGAGCGTCGGCGCGTCCGCCCGCGCGCCGGTGCCCCACACGAGCGCCGCCCCGCCGACCAGCAGCACGAAGACCCCGATGCTCGCGACCAGGGTCCGCGCCGGGTCGCCGCCGAGCACGGCCAGCGGCCGGAACACGAAGCGCTCCAGGGCCATCCCGATGGCCGGGGCCACCACCAGCAGGGTCACCGACGCGCCGAGCGCGAGCGGCCAGCCCCACTCGACCGTGAACTGGCGCAGCAGATACGCGCACACCATGGCGATCGCGCCGTGCGCGAAGTTGAGCACACCGGTGGCGCGGTAGGTGACGATCAGCCCGATCCCGGTGAGCGCCGCGGCACCGCCGATCGACAGACCGGCCAGGGTGAGGTCGTACGTCAGCGAGGACATCGGCGGGGACCTCAGTCGTCGGGACCGGCGGAGGGGCGCCCGGGGGCGGTCGGGCCGTCGGGCGTGGACGGGCGATCGGGCGCGGTCGGCCGTTCGGCGAGGGGCGGGCCCGCGGCGGCGGGGGAGGGCGGCCCGGCGGTGGAGGCGTCGTCCTCGGCGTCGGGCTCGCAGATCGGGCACGGTCCCAGGTCACCGCTCGCGAGGACGCGCGAGTCGGCCGGCAGGGCCTCCGGCTTCCCGGCGACCAGCGGGCAGTCCGCGCGGTGGTACAGGGTGCCGCCGGGAACCATGAGGAGGGCGCCGCCGACGGCCACGGGCCCGGCCGCCGCCGGCCCCGGCTCCTCGGCGCCGGCGGCCACCAGCAGCCCGTACAGCTCCTCGACGCGCGCCGCCGCCGAGGCGTTCCGGCCCTGGGCGAGCAGCACCGCGCCGGCGATGAGCAGCGCGGCACCGGGCACCGTGCAGGAGGCGAGGTAGGGCAGCTGACGTTCCGCGTACCGCTCACCCGAGACGCCGTACCAGCCGATGACGCACAGCACCGTACCGGCGGCCAGCGCGGCCCAGCCGGCCCACTGGACGGGGTGCACGCTCCGCAGCCGAGCTGTCCGCATCCGGACTCCCACACGTCGGGTATCTGTCCATGTCAGCCGATGGCTTGCACTATGCCTTCTGGAAGCTGACCCTGAAAGCACCGGGCGCTTTTGGCCCGGACCGACACCCGGTGGTGAGCCAGATGGTTCTCGGGAGCGACCTCAGGCGGGGGAACGTCGGGGGAGTGGCGGTGGCGGCGGTACTCGTCCTCGCCGCGGCCCTCACGGCGTGCAGCGACGACAGCGGCGGCGGGAGTTCCGCGTCGCCCACACCCACGGCGGAGCAGTCCACCAGCGTGCCGTCCGCCACGGCTCCGGCCGACCCGGCGGCGGCCCAGCAGGAGATCAGGCAGAACTGGGAGAAGTTCTTCGACCCTGCCGTCTCCGCGAAGGATAAGCAGGCCGTCCTGCAGAACGGCGACCAGATGGCCCCGCTGCTCCAGGGCTTCAACGGTGACCAGCGCGGTCAGCAGGTGAAGGCCGATGTGGAGAAGATCGAGTTCACCTCGCCGACCGAGGCGGACGTGACCTACACGCTGACCCTGAACGGCGCCACCGCCCTGCCGAACGCCTCCGGGACGGCCGTCGAGCAGAACGGCACCTGGAAGGTCTCCGTCAAGACGCTCTGCGCGCTGGTGCAGCTGAGCGGCAACGGGTCGTCGAGTCCCGTCCCGGGCTGCTGATCAGCGGTGCGGCGCACAGCGACGGGCGCCGCCGTCGCGGGCCTGCTGCTCCTGCTCGGCACGGCCTGCGGCAGCCGGCTCCCCGAGAGCGACTTCGAGAACCGCGCCACGCCCACGCCCCGGGAATCCGCCGCGCCGATCCGCGTCGGCATCATCAGCAGCGCCACCAGCCCCGTCGGCGCCTCCGCGTTCACGGGACCGCGTGACGGCGCGAAGGCCTGGTTCGACCGGCTCGACGCCCGGGGCGGCATCGGCGGACGGCCGGTCGAGGTGCGGCTGTGCGACGACGGCGGCAGCGGCGTCGGCAACAGCGCCTGCGTGCACCGGTTGATCGACCAGGACAAGGTCGTCGCCCTCGTCGCCACGACCGCGTTCGACTACGCGGGCGCCTCCCAGGTGTCCCGCGCGGGCGTGCCCGACATCGGCGGCCAGCCCATCGGCGCCGCGTACGACACCTATCCGCACCTGTACGGGATCTACGGCAGCCTCGCGCCGCGCGACGGCACGCCCGGCTGGAACGGCGAGCTCTACGGCGGCACCGAGGTCTACCGCTACTTCAAGCGCGTCCACGGCGCCCGCACGGCCGCCGTCGTCTCCTACAACCAGTCCGCCTCCGCCGCCTACGCCCGGCTGGTCACCCAGGGACTCAGGGCCGAGGGCTACCGGGTCGTCAGCGAACAGGTCGACTTCGCGCTGCCCGACTTCCGGGCCGCCGCGGCCGACCTGAAGGCACAGGGCGCCGACCTCGTCTTCGACGCCGTCGACACCCACGGCAACGCCCAGCTGTGCAAGGCCATGGACGATGTCGGCGCCCACGTCACCGCCAAGGTGACCAACGTCCAGAACTGGACGTCCACCGTGCCCGAGGACTACAAGGACGCGCCGCGCTGCCGCAACGCGCTGTGGGCCACGGGGTCGAGCCGGAACCACGAGGACACGGGCGACGCCGCCGTACGGGAGTTCCGCGACGCCACCAAGGGCCTGCCGGCCCGCTCCCAGTGGCAGCTCGAGGGCTGGGCGGCGGCACGGTGGTTCACCGACGCGGCGAAGTCCTGCGTCCGGACGGGCATCACCCGGGCGTGCGTCGACGCGTTCATGAACCGGGGCACGCCCTACACCGCGGGCGGGCTGCTGCTCCCCGTCACCTACGAGCGCCTGGCCGAGCCGCCCGGAACGCGTCGGACCTGCCTCTCGGTGGCCCGCTGGCGCGACGGCAGGGGCTGGGTCACCCAGGGCGACATGAACACGAACTGCTTCGACGTACCGCAGATCGCCTACCGCCCCTGAAGAACGTCCCCGGCGCCTGCGGACAGTACCTGTCCGCAAGCGCTGGCAGACTCGGCGGCATGTTGGAGACATCCGCACGACTGCTGCGCCTGCTCTCACTGCTCCAGGCCCACCGCGAGTGGTCGGGCGCGGATCTCGCCGGGCGGCTGGGCGTCACCGCGCGCACCGTCCGCCGTGACGTGGAGCGGCTGCGCGAGCTGGGCTATCCCGTCAACGCCAGCCCGGGTACGGGCGGCGGTTACCAGCTCGGCGCCGGGGCCGAGCTGCCGCCGCTGCTCCTGGACGACGACGAGGCCGTCGCGGTGGCCGTAGGGCTGCGCACGGCGGCCGGGCAGGGCATCGAGGGCATCGGCGAGTCCTCCGTCCGCGCGCTCGCCAAGCTGGAACAGGTCCTGCCGAGCCGCCTGCGGCGCAGGGTCGGCGCGCTGAACGCCTTCACCGTGCCGATGCTGCGCGGCCCGGGGACCTCCGCCGTCGACCCCGCCGTCCTCACCGAACTGGCCAACGCCTGCCGTGACAGCGAGCGGCTGCGCTTCGAGTACCGCGATCACGGGGGCTCCTCGACGCGCCGTACCGTCGAGCCGTACCGGCTGGTGTGCACCGAGCACCGCTGGTACCTGGTCGCCTGGGACGTCGACCGCGACGACTGGCGTACGTTCCGGGCCGACCGCATCACGCCCCGGCCGCCGCACGGACCGCGCTTCACGCCCCGTACGCCACCGGCCGAGAATCTGGCCGAGTACGTCTCCAAGGGCGTCTCCACCGGCGCCTACGCCACGAACGCCGTCGTCCGGCTGCTGGTGCCGCTGGAGCAGGCCGCCGCGCGGATCTCACCCTCGGCCGGGACCCTGGAGGCCTCGGGGAAGGACAGCTGCCTCCTGCGCACCGGGGCGCCGAGCCTCGACATCATGGTCATCCACGTGATGCTGATGGGCTTCGAGTTCGAGATCCTGGAGCCCGCCGAACTCGGCGACGCGATCAGGACGGCCCGGGACCGGTTGTCCCGGGCACTGGAGAGGCCGGGGCCGGTTGTCCCGGGCGCCGGAGAGACAGGGCCCCGGGAAGCCGGTGCCTGAGCGGGCCCGGGGGCTGGGAAGCAGGCCTGGGAAGCCGGGTCCCGAGGGGGTGCCGGCACGGTCCGCGTGCCGTGACGGAAGTCCCGGGTGCCGGCCGAGGAACGTGCGGGGGTTCTGTGGGCGAAGCGTGTATTTCCTATGCGGCGTCAGCTTCCGCGGAGCGTGCCGTAATCGGAGCGGACCGGATAGGGAAATCCGCCGCCGAGCACGCGCCGACCCACCGCTCCGCCCATTTCACCGGGCTATTCGGGACGCCCGGACGACGACTCCGAATTACGTTCGAAGGCGTGCGGAACACCGAAGGAACCCCTCATACGGGGGATCGAGTTCGGCGAAACACGTGTCGTGATCCTGTGACAGAAGTGTGACCGGCGGGGGACAGGTGACGCTTCGTCGCCGATCGGGCTTCCACCGCCGGGGCGTGCCGCCTAACGTGGCGGTCATGGCACCCATTCCCCCCTCTCACACAGAGCCGCAGGACAGTCCGGAGAGCTATGTCGGGATGGAGGTGGGCAGTGCGCGGGAGCGCGCGCGGGAGCACGGCTGGCCGACGGTCCGCGCGTTGCCCCACGGCGCGATCATCACCATGGAGTACCTGGTGGGGCGGCTCAACTTCGAGGTCACGGACGGCACGGTGACGCGCTGCTGGAAGGGCTGAGCGCCCTGCCCCGGCGGACCGTGGCCCGTTCGGCGTGCGGAGTGCCGAGCGCGGCCGGGTGCCGCGCCACGACGTGCGAAGGCCCCCGGCTCGACGAGCCGGGGGCCTTCGCGGTGCGGGGAGAGGCTGTGCGTACCGGCCCCGCAGTTCTCAGCCACCCGTCAGCGGGCTCTCAGCCACCCGTCAGCGGGCTCTCAGCCACCCGTCAGCGGGCGGGCCGTCGCGGCGGCCGCGCGCGCCGGACGGTCCGGGTGGGGCGGGCGGTCCGGGTGCGTCGGACGGCGACTGCCCGCCGGTGTCACCGGGGTGCGTTCCGAGCGGGCGGTGTGCGGGCCCGGCGCCAGGTGGGCGGGGGATCTGGGCGGACGGGAGGCGACGGCCCCGCGGGCCGGCATCTCGCTGTCCACCGAGACGGCCTGCGGGGACAGGACCGGTGCGGGGACCGGGGAGGGGGCCGGCGCGGGCACGGCGCGGCCGCGACGGGTGCGGGTGCGCCACAGGTCGCGAAGCGAGAAGATCCCGGCCTCGGAGCGCGCGATCAGCGGCTCGCACCAGGGCAGCGCCAGCAGGATCAGCAGACCCGCGGCCCAGCCCAGCAGGACATCGCTCAGCCAGTGCGTACCCAGGTAGACGGTGGTGAGGCCGACGCCCAGCGAGGTCACGGCGGACAGCGCCGAGAGCCAGCGTCTGGCTCTCGGGGTCGACGCCAGATAGGCCAGGATTCCCCAGGTCACGACGGCGTTGGCGGTGTGGCCCGACGGAAATATATCGCCGCCCAGGCCCATCTCGTTCGAGCCGATGGTGATGGCGTAGTGCGGGCCGAGACGGCCCATGCCGAGCTTCGCCGCGCCGACCGTGAGGTTGAGCAGCAGCAGGGACGCGCCCAGGGTGAGCAGGGGGCGCAGTGTGTGCTGGCGCCAGGAGCGCCAGCCCAGCCACGAGGCGACCATCACCGCGGTGGGGCCGCGCTGGCCGAGCACCACGTAGTAGTCCAGGAACGCGTGGATCTCCGGCCACTGCTGGTAGGGCCGGAAGAACATGACCTGCCAGTCGAACCGGACCAGCCACGACGTGATCGCCACGGCCCACACGATCGCCAGGTAGAAGGCCAGGGTCGCCGCGAAGAGGACAACCCTGTGCCGACTCATCTTCGGCACATCGATGTGGGCCGGTCGTTCCGGCTCACGGTCCAGCCGGGCGAAGACCCGGTCCAGACGGGTGAGGTTTCGTTCGGTACGCACTCAATCGACGTTACAGCGAGTGAGCTGCGTTCCAGGCCGATTCACTCGGTTTGTGATGACGATGTGATGTGGGATTCCTCTCAGGATCATGTTTATTTCCAACGAATCTCTAATCCCGTGACCGTGGAGCCTTCAATTCCATTGATCTCCGAGGGTCTTCGATTTTATGGCACTTTTATATTCGTTCACCGGGTGATGGTGTGGAATTCGCCGCCCGCTCACCGGTCCCGCGCGGGGTGCCGCCGGGCGGGTCAGGGAGGCCCCGAGCCGTTCAGCCAGAAGGCCCCGTAGACCGCCGAGGCCACCGCGACACCCCCGACGACCAGTGCCGACCTGGAGGTACGCAGCCCCGCCAGGGCCCTGGCGGGAGGGAACAGGAGCGGGAAGGCCGGGAGCAGCAGGCGCGGCTTCGAGCCGAAGTAGCTCGACGCGCACAGGGCGAGCGCGACGACGATCCCCGTGTAGACCAGGAGGGCCGGTGGCTGTCCCTGGCGTACGCATGTCACGTAGAGCGACAGGACGAGCACGACTCCGGCGACCAGGGCGGCACCGGCGAGGGCGGACGGGAAGGAGGTGAACTTCTCGGCGACGAAGCGCCCGAAGGCGTAGCCGCCGTCGAAGCCGTTGCGCCACCCCGCCTGGACGTCGAGATAGCCGAGCGGGCCCCCGCCCGTGCGATGCCCCACCCACAGCACGTAACCGGCGGCGCCGAGCGGCGCGACGACCATGGCGAGGGCGCGCCGCCACGGACGCGCGCCGTCCGTCCGGGGCACGCTTCCGCCGCGCCGGTGTTCTCCCACGAACGAGCTAATCGCCGCCACCCACAGGGCCGCGACCACCGCGATCCCCACCGGCCGGGTCAGCCCGGCGAACGCGGCGAGCAGTCCCGCGGCCGGCCAGCGGCCGGTCAGCACCGCGTACAGCGACCACGCGGCGAGCGCGGTGAACAGTGACTCGCTGTACGCCATCGACTGCACGATGCCGACGGGCAGGATCGCCCACACCAGCGCCGCGCACACCCCGGCCCGCCGGCCGTGGACGTGGTCGGCGACCGCGAAGATCCCCCAGGCCGCGGCGAGCGAGGCCACCGCGGAGACCAGCAGTCCGGCGTCCGCGTACGACAGCGGTGTCACCGCGTGGCCGATCCGCTCCAGCCAGGGCAGCAGCGGGAAGAACGCGAGATTCGCGTGCACGTCACCGTTCGGGAGGCGGACCTCGTAGCCGTAGCCGAGCTCGGCGACCCTCGTGTACCAGAGCGAGTCCCAGCGCCCCGACAGCAGCCGGTGGGCGCTCTCCCCGTTCGCCGCGCTCCACACGGCGAGCGTGACGAGGCCCAGGGCGCGCACCGCCGCGTAACCGAGGAGCGCGGGTGCGGCTCGGCGCAGGGCGCTCCCGCGGGGCGTCGCGGCGGGATTCTCCGGATCGGTCACGGGCCCGATTATCGGCGGACCGCGGAACCGGCAGGCCGTACGGGGTGTGACGACGTGCGGGCGGCGTGGCGTACGCCACACACCCGGCCGGCGAACGTGAGAGGTCCGCCACGTGTCACGGGCGAGAACTCGCGTACGCTGACGGCTCACTCGCCTTTGTTGCGTGGGCCCGGGATTCCGCTCTCCGGGCCGCAGCCCCAGGGAGTCCCCACCCTGCGGATCCGCAGAACGCGAGGGAATCTCTGGAGGTACGTACATGTCCGGGACGACCACGGCCGCTGCGCGATGCCGTCGGGAGGCCGGAGCCGGTGCCAACCGCTGGGTCGTCCTCGTCGTCCTGTGCGTCAGCCTGCTGCTCGTCGCCGTCGACGCCACCGTTCTCCACGTCGCGGTGCCCGCCGTCACCGAGGACCTGAAGCCCGGCGCGATAGAGCTGCTCTGGATCGTCGACATCTATCCGCTCGTCTGCGCCTCGCTCCTCATCCTCTTCGGCACGCTCGGTGACCGGATCGGCCGACGACGGGTCCTCCTCCTCGGTTACGCCCTCTTCGGAGTCGCCTCCGGCATCGCGGCCTTCTCCGGGAACGCGCAGCTTCTGATAGGCGCCCGCGCCCTGCTCGGCATCGGCGGCGCCATGATCATGCCCGCCACGCTGTCGATCCTGCGCGAGGTCTTCCCCGACCGGCGCGAGCGGGCGCTCGCGATCGGCATCTGGAGCGCCGTCGCCGCCGTCGGCGCGGCGGTCGGACCGCTCCTCGGCGGCTTCCTCCTGGAGCACTTCTGGTGGGGGTCGGTCTTCCTCGTCAACATCCCGCTGATGATCGTCAGCCTGCCGGTGGGACGGCTGCTGCTGCCCGAGTCCCGCGGCGGCCGCGAGGGCCCCTGGGACGTGGTCGGCGCGCTCATGGCCGCCGCCGGTCTGTTCGGCGTCGTCCTCGGCGTGAAGCGCCTCGGCGGCGGCGAGGCGCCCTTCAGCCCCTTCACCCTCGTACCCCTGCTCGTCGGCGCCGTGCTGATGGCCGTCTTCGTGCGGCGGCAGCGGCGGCGCGCGCATCCCCTGGTCGACCTGCGCATGTTCGCGCGCCCCGCCTTCAGTACGTCGGTGGGGTGCATCGTCCTCGCCATGCTCGCTCTGGTGGGCCTGGAACTGATCGCCGCGCAGTACCTCCAGCTCGTGCTCGGTCTGTCGCCGCTCCAGACCGGGCTGCGGCTGTTGCCGCTCACCATCGCGGCGATGGCCGCCGGTCTCGCCGGGGCGAAGCTGCTGCGCAGGTTCGGGCCGCGCGCGATGGTGTCCTTCGGGTTCTGTCTCACCGCGGCGGCCGTCGTCACGCTCACCGCGATGGGCGGGAACGACAACGCGGCGCTGCTGCTCTTCGGCTTCGTGCTGCTGGGCTTCGGCCTGGAGACCACGCTCTTCGGGGCGTACGAGTCCATGCTCAGCGAGGCGCCGCAAACACAGTCGGGCGGCGCCGCGGCGATCGGCGAGACCTCGTACCAGCTCGGCGCGGGGATAGGGATCGCGCTGCTGGGGAGCGTGATGAACGCGGCGTACGCGCCCGGGCTGTCGTCCGTCCCCGGGGTCCCGGCGGCCGATTCGGCGGCGGCGGGACACTCGCTGGGCGAGGCGTACCAGGTCGCCGACCGGCTCGGCGGCGCGTCCGGCGGTGCCCTGCGGCAGGCCGCCCGGGACTCCTTCGTGCACGGACTGCACGTGACCCTGCTGGTGAGTGCCGGCCTGTTGCTGCTCGGCGCCGTGATGGCGCTGCGGCTGCCGCGGGTCATGGAGTGCGGCACCGCCGCGACAGGTAGCGCGGCGACGGGTACCGCCGCGATTCCGGCTCCCGCCTCGGACGCCGTCGCCGTCCCGGCCTCCGCGCCGGGCCCCGCAGGCATTCCGGTTCCCCGTGACGCCGCCGGGACCGCCGAGAGCCGCGTCTCCGCCTAAGGGCTGTCCCGTAATCCCCGGTGGATCAGCGCGCGGCGTCAGATGCGGTGCATCGCAAGGCGGAGGGTCGTCCTCATACCGGGTGTATTCGGGCGATCCGACAACGCGGCGAGGTGCCGTAGCTGTCGTCGTGCGCCCGCCGGGGATTACGGGACAGCCCTTAGGTTCCCCGTCCGCTCCGGGGCAGGGCTTCCGGCCCGCGGGCCGGTGCCGCACCCCCGACCCGGAGGCACTGGTCGCCCCGCGTCGCCCGCCGGGCGGGCCGGGCGGGCGCGGAGCTCCCGGGTGCGGTGCGGAAGTGCCCTGGACTTGCGGGAGACTGCGTCGTAACGTCGGGCCGAGATCCTTGACTAGCGGTGCTAGTTATCACCCTGCCGGAGGCTGTCGTATGTCCGCGTCCTCGAAGCTGCCGCCCTTCGATCCCGCCGACCCGCTCGGGATCGACGACCTGCTGGACGCGGAGGAGCTGGCCGTCCGCGACACCGTGCGGAGCTGGGCCGCGGACCGGGTGCTGCCGTACGTCGCCGACTGGTACGAGAAGGGCGAGCTGCCCGGCATCCGGGAACTGGCGCGGGAGCTGGGCGGGATCGGCGCCCTCGGCATGTCGCTCCAGGGGTACGGGTGCGCGGGGGCCAGCGCCGTGCAGTACGGCCTCGCCTGCCTGGAGCTCGAGGCGGCCGATTCCGGGATCCGTTCGCTCGTCTCGGTTCAGGGTTCCCTGGCCATGTACGCCATCCACCGGTTCGGCAGCGAGGAGCAGAAGCGGGCCTGGCTGCCGGGCATGGCGTCCGGCGAGATCATCGGGTGCTTCGGGCTGACCGAGCCCGACCACGGATCCGACCCCGCCTCCATGCGGACGCACGCCAAGCGCGACGGCGGGGACTGGGTCCTGAACGGGCGCAAGATGTGGATCACCAACGGTTCCGTCGCCGGTGTCGCCGTCGTCTGGGCGCAGACCGACGACGGCATCCGAGGATTCGTCGTGCCCACCGACGCGCCCGGATTCTCCGCCCCGGAGATCAAGCACAAGTGGTCCCTGCGGGCGAGCGTGACCAGCGAGCTCGTCCTCGACGACGTGCGACTGCCGGCCGACGCCGTCCTGCCCGACGTCGTCGGCCTCAAGGGCCCGCTCGGCTGCCTCTCGCACGCGCGGTACGGGATCGTGTGGGGCGCCATGGGCGCGGCGCGGTCCAGTTTCGAGTCCGCGCTCGCGTACGCGAGGACGCGTGAGCAGTTCGGGCGCCCCATCGGCGGCTTCCAGCTCACCCAGGCCAAACTCGCCGACATGGCCGTCGAACTGCACAAGGGGATCCTGCTCGCCCATCACCTGGGCCGCCGCATGGACGCGGGACGGCTCCGCCCCGAGCAGATCAGCTTCGGAAAGCTCAACAACGTACGCGAGGCCATCGAGATCTGCCGTACCTCGCGCACGATCCTCGGTGCCAACGGGATCTCGCTGGAATACCCCGTGATGCGGCACGCCACGAACCTGGAGTCGGTGCTCACCTACGAGGGCACCGTCGAGATGCATCAGCTCGTGCTGGGCAAGGCGCTCACCGGGCTCGACGCCTTCCGGTGACGGTCCCGCGTGTGAAGCACCGGCCGGGCAGGGCCGGTGAGCGGCCCTGCCTCAGCTCTGGTTGAAGAAACCGTCCGTCTGACGGCCCGCGGCCTCGCCGCTGACGATCTCCGTATGCGCGGGGGTCAGCAGGAAGACCCGGGTCGCCACCCGCTCGATGGTGCCGCGCAGGCCGAAGGTCAGGCCGGCCGCGAAGTCCACCACGCGCTTGGCGTCGGCGGCCTCCATGGACGTGAGGTTGATGATGACCGGGATGCCGTCCCGGAAGAGTTCGCCGATACCGCGTGCGTCCCGGAAGCTGTCCGGGGTGACCGTGCCGATCCGGCGGCCCTTCTCCTCCGCCGTCTCGGAAGCAACCTTCACGCGAGGGTCGGTGACCCAGGCGTCGCCGGAGTCCTGACCCTCGGCGTAGTCGTCGTCGTAGTAACGCTCGTCATCGTTGTCGTCGACGAGGCCAAGCCAGGCACTCGCCTTGCGCACCGATCCCATGGACGCCTCCTCTCACAGCGGTCTTTCGTGCTTCCGCATCCCCATGGTCGTCCATGATGCGGATGTCGCGCCAAGTGGATAGACGCCGCGTGGGGGTTTCGTGACGGTACTGGTGCACAGCGAATCCGTCGAGAGCCCGCGCCCCCCAAGGGTCGTACGGGGTAAGGCTGCTGACTGAGAGTGAAATATGATTTCTCGCGGCGACCGGGTGACGAGCGGGGCGTACGGGTGAACGGGAGGGTCGATACGATGCCCGACCGCAATGTCGTACGGGTCACGGGGGAGTGTCGTGTTCGGAATCGTGAGGCCCTGCAGCCACCGTCTCGGTGAGGGGCTCAAGACGCAGTGGATGGCGCATCTGTGCGGGCTCTGTCTCGCGCTGCGAGGGGACCACGGTCAGTTGGCACGGGTGGTCACCAACTACGACGGCCTGCTGATATCGGTTCTGACGGAGGCTCAGGCCGAGCGGGCGACGGGATGGCGTCGCACGGCGGGCCCCTGTCCGCTGCGCGGCATGCGGACCGCCTCCGTCGCGCAGGGCGAGGGCGCGCGGCTCGCCGCCGCCGTCTCGCTGGTCCTCGCCTCGGCGAAGGTGCGCGACCATGTCGCCGACGGGGACGGACTCCTCGCGCGAAAGCCGGTCGCGCTCGCCGCGCGCCGGGTGGCCGAGAGCTGGGGCAGGGCCGGGGCGCGAACGGGAACCGCCGTCGGCTTCGACACGGCCGTGCTCGTCGACGCCGTGGACCGGCAGGTCGGGATCGAGGCGCTGGCCGGGCCGGGAACGCCGTTGCTGACCGTCACGGAACCCACCGAGACCGCCACCGCCGCCGCCTTCGCGTACACCGCCGTCCTCGCGGGCCGCCCCGGCAACGCCGCTCCGCTGGCCGAGGCCGGGCGGCTCTTCGGACGGCTCGCTCATCTGCTGGACGCCGTGGAGGACAGGGAGACCGACGCCGCGTCGGGAGCCTGGAACCCGCTCGCGGCCACCGGGACCTCGCTCACCGAGGCCCGTCGGCTCGCCGACGACGCCCTGCACGGGATACGGCTCGCCCTGCGGGAGGCCGAGTTCACCGACGGCAGGCTGGCGCACGTACTGCTCGTCCACGAACTGGGCCGCTCGGTGGACCGCGCGTTCGGGACGTCGGGGTGCGGGCACGCGGAGGACGGATCACACGGACCGCACGGCGCCCTCGGCTCTCCCGGGTCCGGCCGTCTCCTCGACGCGCCGGGATCCGCCGTCCTGCTCGGACCCGAGGGTTCCTTCGGGCCGCCCCAGCACGGCGGGAATCCGTACACCGGTGGCGGCAACCCCTTCGGCGGCGGCCCTTCCGTCCAGCCCCCCAACCCCGGCAAGCGCGGATTCTGGGCCGGCTGCGCCGCCGCCGTCGGACTGTGCTGCACCTGCAAGATGTGCTGCGCCGACCAGTACGAGGGCCCGTGGTCGCGCAAGAAGCGCGAAGGGTGCCTGAACGGCTGCGACTGCGACTGCGGTTGCTGCGAGGCGTGCAAGTGCTGCGAGTGCTGTGAGTGCTGTGACTGCGGGGTGTGACGGGCGGAAGGCGCACGGGGGCGGAGCCGCCGACGATTTCGTCCTCGCGCCCCCGCGATGCCCTGCGGACCGGAGGAGTTCGCGGACCGGGTGATGCCGCCGCTCCAGGACCGCGGACCGTTCCGCACTGAACAACCGAACAACTGAATAACCGAATGGACGGGCATCGCGTCGCGTCCGCACCTCGGCCTGGCCGAGCCGCTCGTGTGGAAGGGTTGATCACATGACGACGGACGCACCCGAGGACTGGAAGCACTGGCAGGAGCACCGCGTGGCGACGGTTTCGGCGCCGTACGGACCGCTCGCGCTCACCGGAACCCACTGGATCGAGGACTATCCGGAAGGGCGACTTCCGGACATCCCCGGGCATTGGGCCGTCAAGGGCGGCCAAGTGACCCTGACGGCGGCCGCCGAGGACGGGCTCACGGTCGACGGCGAGCCCTTCACCGGCGGCATCGTGCTGGACGCCGACTACGGACCGGCCGGCGGAGCCCGGGTCGGGCGCGGGGAGCGGCGGTTCGTCGTCCTGGCGCGCGAGGGGATGTGGGGCGTACGCGACTACGACCCCGACGCGCCCGCCCGGAAAGCCTTCGCCGGCATCGAGGCGACGCCGTACGGCGAGCGCTGGGCGGTGCCCGGACGGTTCACCCCGTACGGCGAGAGCCGTACCGTGCGCGTCGAGAACGCCGACGGGGTGACCCGCGGGCTCGCCCTCGGCGGAGTCCTCGCCTTCACCCTGGACGGGCAGGACCTCACCCTCCAGGTGTCGGTCGAGAGCGACGGCACGCTGTGGGCCGTCTTCGCCGACACCACCAGCGGGGACGGCAGTTACCGCTTCCGGTTCCTGCGCCCCGCGGCGCCCGACGCCGAGGGGCGTACGACGGTGGACTTCAACCGGACCGTGCTTCCGCCGTGCGCGTTCGCCGACCATTTCGTCTGCCCGTTCCCGCCGCCCGGAAATACGCTGCGCGTGGCCGTCGCCGCGGGGGAGCGCCGATTGGCCCGAGGGCCCCGGGACTCCTGAAAACGCGCGGGAACTCCTGCGCCTTCAGTGGTCCGATGATCAACCTCCGCTGGATGAGGGCAAGTTGAACGCTGCACGGCCGAAAGGCGCCCTTGCGCCTGTCGGCCGCACAGCCGAATACTCCCCCTCAGCGCTTGTCAGGAGCATGGCTTGTTCGGAATCCGGACGGGCGGCTCCCGGCTGCGCCTCACGGGCCCCGACCCCACGACGCGAGGGCCCCTTACTTCCCTTCGGAGGAATGAAACGTGAGGATCAAGCGCACCACCCCCCGCAGCGGCATCGCGAGACGGAGTCGGCTGATCGCCGTGACCACCGGACTCGTCGCCGCGGCAGCGTTCGCGATCCCCAGCGCGAACGCGTCCGACGTCCAGACCTTCAGTTCCACTCAACTGAGCAGTGTCAACAAGTCGGTACTCCAGTCCGACATCGCGGGCACCGCCTGGGCGGTCGACGCCAAGACGAACCGCGTGGTCGTCACCGTCGACAGCACGGTCTCGAAGGCCGAGATCGCGCAGATCAAGAAGGACGCCGGCGCCAACGCCGACGCCCTCACCATCAAGCACACCGCGGGCAAGTTCAACAAGCTGATCTCCGGCGGCGACGCCATCTATGCGAGTAGCTGGCGCTGCTCGCTCGGCTTCAACGTCCAGGACAACAGCGGGAACTACTACTTCCTGACCGCCGGTCACTGCACCGACGGCGCGGGCACCTGGTGGTCGAACTCCGGGCACACGACCACGCTCGGCACCACCGCGGGCTCCAGCTTCCCGACCAACGACTACGGCATCGTGCGCTACACGAACACGTCCGTCACCAAGTCGGGCGCGGTCGGCAGCCAGGACATCGCCAGCGCGGCCACGCCCTCCGTGGGTACCACCGTCTACCGTCGCGGCTCCACGACCGGCACCCGCAGCGGCCGTGTCACCGCGCTCAACGCGACGGTCAACTACGGTTCCGGCGACATCGTCTACGGCATGATCCAGACCACGGTCTGCGCCGAGGGCGGTGACTCCGGCGGCCCGCTCTACGCCGGCAGCGTCGCGTACGGTCTGACCTCCGGCGGCAGCGGCAACTGCAGCTCCGGCGGTACGACGTTCTTCCAGCCCGTGACCGAGGCCCTCAGCGCCTACGGGGTCCACGTCTACTGACCGGCGCGTACGACAACCCCCCACAGCCAGACCTGCGGTCAGCGACAGGCGAGCCCCCGCACGCAACCGGCGTGCGGGGGCTCGCCCTCGCTCCGGTGACGGGTCTACCTTCGAAGCGCGCGCTCCGCACGCCCGGTGCGCCACGTCGGACCCTGGGGGCCGTGATGGTCGAGGAACTGGTGGTGGCGGGAGTCTCCGTCGTGTCCGTGGGGCTGGTCTACACGATGGCCGCCGCCCGTGTCGTCAAACAGTACGAACGGGGCGTGGTGCTGCGGCTCGGCAAGCTGCGCTCCGAGGTCCGCGGCCCCGGCTTCACCATGGTCGTGCCGTTCGTGGACCGGCTGCGCAAGGTCAACATGCAGATCGTGACCCTGCCCATCCCGGCCCAGGAGGGCATCA
>NZ_JBIAQM010000040.1:62012-65983 GCF_042888945.1 Streptomyces sp. NPDC002698 | reverse complement strand
CGTTGGTCGCGTCGGTTCGTTCTTGGTCTTCTTGTCCCCCCCCCCCCCCCCCCGCGCCCCCCCCCCCCCCCCCCCCCCCCCCCCCCCCCGCCTCCGTGCATCCCGATGTCAGAGTGCCCGGCTGTTGCAACCCATTTCGGAACCGAGGTGGCTCTTCTGCGCGCCCGCGGCCCCTTCTCCGTTCAGCAGGTTGCCGGCCACGCCGGTGAGGGCGCCGACGCTGCCGAGCACCTCGATGTTCATGTCGTGCGAGCGGCACTCGACGCCCTGCGTGATGTCGATGCTGTCGGTGTCGTGGCCCTCATCGCCGTACGCGAAAGCGGAGTTGGCGCCGAAGGAGCCGACACTGCCGAGGAGGACGCTCAGAAGAACTACCTTGTGCAACTTGCGCATGTGAAGCTCCTTGGAGGAAGTGCGGGGACCTGACCTGTCGGGTCAGGACTGCGGATGTACGGGAGCGGGCTGTCAGCCGAGCTGGGGAAGTCCCAGTTGCCCGACGGGAGGGGCCGCGATCTGCCCGAGGGCGACCGGAGCCAGTTCCGGTGCGCTCGCGGGCGTGATCGTCGAGTCGACGAGCGGGTTCACCTGAGGGTTCAGCTGCGGGTTCACCTGGGGGGCGACCATCATCGGGGCCTCTGAGTCGAGTACCTGGGGTACCGCCACCTGCGGGGCCACTTGCGGCATGACCTGTGGCATGACCTGCGGCACGACCTGTGCCGGTGCGGCCTGTGCCGGCTGCGCGGGTGTGGCCTGCACGAACCGTGCGGGAGCGGCCTGTTGAGGGTTCGACGTGCTGGAGGCCTGTGCTGTTCCCTGTGATGAGGCAGAGGCCGAGGCGTACCCGGTCTGCTGTGCTCCTGACGGGGCGGCCTGTGGGGCTGGTCGGGGAGCCGCGGCCGGGGCAGCCGACTGATCCGGAACCGATGCCGGGGTGGTACTGAGGCGCCCCTCCGGTGAGTCGGCATAGCTGCCGCTGGCGCCGATGCCGGCCAAACCGCTGGCCGCCGCGACGACGAGCGCGGCCTTGTGAAGCTTCCGCATGAAACCCTCGGCCCTTCGTTACCTGAGATGTGAGTCCATTGCATTCAATGCGGTCACGCGTGCAGTTGGTGCGTCACTCGCATCGCGCCGGAGGCTACGGTTGTCTCGAGGAGCACGCGGACTTCGTATCGGAGCTGGCAGCGGATCCTCTACCTGTGAATGGTCTGCGGGCGCTGCCATCTCTTCCGAGGAACGAGATTTCGGCGCCGTGGTCACGGCACTCGACGGGTCGTCACCCGTTTGCCGTCCACGGGCCCGGGCGTCACGGCTCGCACGCCGCACCGAATGGGTGACCACACCCCCGCACCCGTTTCGAGCCCGTGTTTTTTTCGTTCCCCATGGGGCGATAGGGATGGCCCATCGCGGCCGAATGGAGCAGCGAGGACAGCGAAGACCGCGCTGCCGCATCGGCACATCAGCTTCCGTGCACAGGTCAATTGAAGAGCCGAGGAAACTCATGCGTATGCTTCACAAGATCGCGCTCGTCGCCGCAACAGCCGGCGGCCTGGCCGGCGTCGGCGCCGGCCCGAGCTCCGCCGTCACCCCGTCCGCGCCCAACGGCGTTGCGCCGCACCCGGTTTCGCAGGCCGACGCCCAGGCGGCCTCGGCGTCCTCCGCTCAGGCGACCGCGCAGACCTATGGCTCGCCGGCTCCGCAGCAGCTGGCGCCGGCGCGTGGCGCTCAGGTTTCCCCGCAGGTCAGCCCCCAGCTGAACCCGCAGTTCAGCCCGCGGATCTCTCCTGAGGCGCCGCGGAAGCAGCAGGGCGCTTCGGCGGGGCAGGCCAACCTGTTCCGTCCGTACCAGGAGTGCAGCCCGCAGACCCTGCTCGACGCGAACGTCCCGATCGCCCTGCTCGCCTCGTCCCAGACCCGGGGCGTCGAGTGCACCCAGGCCAACAACCAGGCGAATTCTTTCGCCAACGTGCAGCACTGACGGACGACCACGTCGATACCGGGAACAGGCGTGGACGGACCGGGCTCGGCTCGTCCCGCGATATGACTTTCGGTGTTTTCTCGGCGACATAAAACCTTGGCGACATAAAGATCAGCGTGTCGTTGTCCAACTCAAGGCATTTGTCGCTAATGTTCTGCCCTGTAACCGCGATCTGCCCACAGATCGCAAAAACTCACCCCCACACGGAGATGAAATGCGCAAGCTTCGCAACGTTGCCGTCCTGGTCGCTGCCATCGGCAGCATCGGACTCGTAGGCGGTACGGCCTACGCCGGCGGTCACGGCGAGGGTGGCGACCAGTTCAGCGTCACGCAGAGCTCCACCTGTAAGTCGCACGACCTGAACCTCGACGTCCTCGGCCAGGTCGGCGTGCTGAACGGCCTGCTGGGCAACGCCCTCAACGGCGAAGGCAACCCGGGCGCCCAGTCCACCTCGCTCGGCTCCAGCCAGGGCTGCAACAACAGCGCCTTCTGAAGTCCCCTCAGGCGTAAAAACGCTCAACCATGAACGGTCCCGGCACTGGGCCTCAGGCAAAGTGCCGGGGCCTTCTCGTGCGCCAAAACACTTCAGAAGCGGCACAGCGTTGCGCTGGCACCTTCCGGGCACTCCGTTCTGGCGCCCTTGACTTCTTCGCGTCACATAGAGGCGATCCCTCGCGGATCGCATTCACCTCACTTCTTCTGGAGATGGCATGCGCAAGCTCCGTACGGCCGCTGTCCTGATGGCCGTCCTCGGAAACGTCGGGCTTCTGGGCGCCAGCGTCGCCCACGCGGATCAGGGCTGGGACAGGGGCGACAGCCTCAAGGTCTCGCAGCACAGCACCTGTCAGTCGCACGACCTGAACCTCGATGTCCTCGGCCAGGTCGGCATCGGCAACGGGCTGGGCGGCAACCTGCTGGGCGGAGAGGGCGCCCCGGGGGCCCAGAAGACGTCGCTGGGCTCGACCGCGGGCTGCAACAACACGTTCGGCTGAGAGCTCACAGACGGGCAACCTGCGGGCGAGTGACTCATCGACCCGCAAGGGTCAAGTCTCGAACCCGCGGTTCAGCTGTCCGCGAGCCCTGAGTCCGGGGTTTCGACCCTGCCGTCGAAACGGCCCCGAACATGCCGATGGGTCTGCCTGAGTTCCGAACACAGCGGCGGCCTTCGCCTGATCCCGCGCTCCGTCACGGAAGCATGGGATCAACGCGAAGGCCGCCGCTGTGAGGCTGTCGCGCCACGGCACGTCCCGAGGGATGTGATTGCCGGACGCCGGCCTCTTCGAAAACGAAATGCTGGTCCGGGAACCCTTCCCCGGACCAGCATTTTCCGTGAGCGCTCAGGCGCCGACGTGCGGCTTCTTGAACCCCTTGGGCAGCTCGACGGTGTTGTTGCACTCCACGACCGGCCCCACTTTGGCGGGGGCGCTTCCCAGGAGTTGGTCCTGCTGGGTGACCACGTTCGGCCGGTCCGTTGTCGAGCACTGCTGGTCCTGCTTGATGACGTGCGTTCCGTCCTTGTCGGTGTGCGTCTCATTTTTCTGAACGCACACGACGTCCTTCTGCTCGGTGGGGCAGTTGCCCGCGTTTCCCGCGGCATGTGCTGTAGCGCCGAGGCAGATGGCGGCGAGGCTTCCGGCGAATGCTGCGACGGTCGCGGTCTTCTGTGAAAAGAGCATGCGTTGAATTCCTTTGTGGTGAAGAATCAGATAATTCTTTGTTGACCGGCGTTGTCCGCGTCGAGAAAATCGGGCAATTGGAGCCTTGTCCGCCGACAGGATGGTTGTAGCCCGGACGCGAACTCGGCGTCCGGGCTACCTGCACCACGGGATATCACTCAGCGCACCGCTCGGTCCGTATCCCCGACGCTGAATGAGGCCGCGGCGGGCCTTCACTCGGAGCTCTGGCACTCAGTCGTTGCCGCCCTGCTCCTGCTCCTGCGCCTGGACTTGCTCCTGGGCCTGCTCCTGCTCCTGGGCCTGCGGCTGGGCCTGCTCCT
>NZ_JBIAQM010000040.1:0-61916 GCF_042888945.1 Streptomyces sp. NPDC002698 | reverse complement strand
TCCTGCTCCTGGGCCTGCGGCTGGGCCTGCTCCTGCTCCTGGGCCTGCGGCTGAGCCTGCTCCTGCTCCTGGGCCTGCGGCTGAGCCTGCTCCTGCTCCTGGGCCTGCTCCTGCTCCTGGGCCTGCTCCTGCTTCAGCTCCTGCTCCTGGGCCTGCGGCTGGGCCTGCTCCTGCTCCTGGGCCTGCGGCTGAGCCTGCTCCTGCTCCTGGGCCTGCGGCTGAGCCTGCTCCTGCTTCAGCTCCTGCTCCTGGGCCTGCGGCTGGGCCTGCTCCTGCGGCTGGGCCTGGACCTGCGGCTGGACCTGCTCCTGCGCCTGGACCTGCGGCTGGACCTGGGCCTGCTCCTGCTTCAGCTCCTGCGGCTGAGCCTGCTCCTGCGGCTGGACCTGGGCCTGCTCCTGCTTCAGCTCCTGCGGCTGGACCTGCTCCTGCGGCTGGACCTGCTCCTGCGGCTGGACCTGCTCCTGGGCCTGCGGCTGGAGGTAGTAGCCACCCCCGACGGCCACGGCGTTGGCAAACGTGTTGGCGACGGCGGTGACCGGCACGGGCACGCTGTCGTTGCCGTCGGCGAAGCTGATGCCGGCGCCGAGGGCGGACAGCCCCGCTACGGCCGCCGCTACGATCATGGCGCGCTGGAACTTGCGCATGGATAACCCTTTCCTGATTCGGGCATACCGCCCGAAATGACCACTTAACGTAAACGTTTGCACGCTATGTGTAATCAATCGAGGATTTGCGCCCCATGTCGCTCCGGAGCCTCGTATGGGGTAAAGCGCCAATGGCGCCATGGGGCGGGGTTCGGCCGTCGTGCTCCTCAGGGAAGAAGGCCGGGAAGTTCCCGCTTCCCTTCGGCCGGTCGAGGTGCTCCAGACGTGGCGGGAGAACAGGTCACCCGAGGGCCGAGTCGTGTAGTGCCGTTGCCCGTGGGGGCGGGCACCGTCACGGCCTGCACCGGCATGCAGGTCTCCTGATGGGGAATGGCGTCGCGCCCGGCGGTCCCGCCTTCGATGTGCTGCACACAGATGACGTCCCCCTGGGAGTTCCGGGTGCAGGGCGCCGGGTCTCCCGCGGCGTGCGCATACGTGATGCCCATGGACGTCACGGCGAGCCCGCCGATGAGCCCCGAGAGGGCCGCGATCTTTTTCCTGTCGAACATGTGATGCGTGTCCTTAGTACGGGCGCCCCCGGGCGCCGCTCCCTCGGGATCGGCCGCGCCGCAGGTGCGGTCCGCGGCACTGAGCCCTTCCAACTTTCCGCGCCGGCTGGACAGTTGGCCTGACAGGCGGATGGAGCCGCTGGTTGGGGGAACGTGCGGGGCATGGCCGACCCGAAAGGCCGTCCCCTCCGGGCTTCAGCGGCCCTGGCCGGCGCCGGCTGCCGGCATTCGATCCCTTCGGGTTAACCCGAAGGGATCCCGTACCGAACGTCGCGATGCTGACGTCGCTGACCTCAGCCGGTGAAGGCGCGGTTGTGCTGGCCGCAGGCGGTGTCCCGGGTCTGGCCCAGACCGAGCACTCCGACCGGGATGTCGTTCTCCGACACCGTCTGCGGGCTGCACTCCTGGTACGGGCGGTAAAGGTCCACCGTCCGCGGTCCGTTGCCATGGGTGTCGGCGACAGCCGTTCCGGCGCCGACGGCGGTCAGGCCACCGGCCGCCACTGCTGCTGCGATCACGACCTGCTGAAACTTACGCATGGAACCCTCGGTTCTCCATCGCTTACACGTGATAGCTAGTTGCCTAGCGTGACTGGATGAACACTAGCAGTAGCGCCGAGTGGTCGGAGCGCGGAGGCCATCGCGTCCGGCGGAGGAGCCGGGCGCGGAGTTGACGCCAACTGGCGCCACAGAAAAAGGCTTTGCTGTTCGGCATACGGTATGGACGCACCGCGGGCGGGGGCCCGGTGCGGCGCACTGTCGCATCAACCCGATGACCTGGAGCGAGAGTTGGGCTCGCAGGCTGTTCGGCTCGTTCTTCTGGTCTTCGGCGTCAGGGCGATGCCGAGGCGGGGCTGTCGAACGAGCGGTGCGACCGAGGGCAGTTGGGGTTGCCGACGGGCCGCTGAGAGGCGGCCGCCGAAGGTGACGGCCGCGGCGACGAGCGGCGTCACACCATCGGCTCGCGCACGTCCACCAGCGTGGCGCCCGCGTGCGCGATCAGGCTCCGCGGGTCCATGGGGAAGACGGTGAACGGCGTGCCCGCCGAGGTCCACACCGTGTCGTGGCCGAGTACCGAACGGTCCACCAGCACACGGATCCTCGTACGGTGTCCGAAGGGCGGCACCGCGCCGGTCCCGTACCCGGTCGACTCCCGCACGAGGTGTGCCCCGGCCCGGGTGATCTTCTCGGCGCCCAGCTCCCGCCGCACGAGCTCCATGCCGACGTGCGCCGAGCCGTCCAGCAGCACCAGCACCGGAGCCCCGTCCGCCGCGAAGAACAGCGACTTGCAGATCTGGCTGGGATCGCAGCCGATCGCCGCGGCGGCCTCGGCGGTGGTGCGGGCCGTGGCGGGGAAGCGCCGGACGCGTGCGATCACCTCGCCGAGGCCCAGCTCCCGCAGGGCTTCGGCGAAACGGGGGTCGGTGTCGTTCTCGACGGAGGACTGGCCCTCGCCGGCGTTCTCATCGGTGACGTTCATGCACCGCACGCTAGTGGCCGGTGTACGGCGCACGCGACCGGGTCCCCGACAGGCCGCCGGGCCTGCGGCCTCAGTCCCACCAGAATCTCCACAGCGGGGCGTCCACGAGGGACGCCGCGTACTCGGGGAACGGTGTCGGAGGGTCGTCGACGATGTTGTCGGCCGTGGTCAGAAGGTGTTCGAGGGCGATGCGGTCGGCCTGCCGCCGGTCGCGCGGCGGTTTCGCGACGGAGACGTACAGCGTCGATCCGATCGCGGCCAGGACACGCGCCCCGAAACGGTCCTCCCAGCTTCGCAGCAGCGCGCAGAGCAGGGGGAGGGGCGCTTCGGCGCGCCAGCCGATGACGGCGGGGACGTCGGCGCTCCGCGCGGCCCGCACGAGGCCGAGCGACGTTTCCCCCGCCTCCTCCAGGACGTGGGTGAAGGCCGCCCTGGCGGCCTCGTCGGGGTCGACGCCCGAGGGGAGGGTGGCGGGGGCCAGGCCCGGCCACCGGTCGAACGGCGGACCCGGGTCGTCCTCCCAGGGTTCGACGAACTCCGCGACGTCCTCGGGGATCTCCGGCGGAGCGGAGGGCTCGGCCCGCCACGCGAGCCGGCGCCGGCGGTCGTCGTGCCACGCCCGCTCCATCGCGGGTTCGAGGTCGACGGCGGCTATCTCGGCGAGGTCGAGGGAGCGGGGGTGGTCGTCGTCCGCGTGGCAGAGGATCGGGCGCAGGCCGGTGGTGTCCTGCTGCCGCTGGGCGCGGGTCCACACGTCCAGCAGCCGGGCGTACGGCATCTTGTCGGCGTACCACATGACCGGTGAGCCGGCGGGCACGCCGCGGCCGGACGGCAGGCCTTCGGGAAGCGGGAACGTCATGCGCGGAGCGTAGAAGGCCCCACTGACATCGCCGCGCTCCCCGACTTCCGTCTGCTCCTGGGCAGTTGTATCGCCGGGCGGCGCGGGCCCGGCCCCGGGCGGATCCGCGGGGCGAGGAGCGCTTCCCGGAGCCGGAGGGCGGATGTCAGCCGCCGGCACCGGCCTTCAGGAGGGCTGCCACGATCGGGCCCGCCGTGCTGCCGCCGTGGCCGCCCTGCTGGACGACGCCGGCTCCCGCCAGGTCGCCCTTCCACGCGGTGAACCAGCCGTTGGGCTGCTTCTGGTTGTCGACCTCGGCGGAGCCGGTCTTGGCACCGTAGTCGGGGCCGAGTCCGGCCATGGCCTCGGCGGCGGTGCCGGCGGCGGCCGTGTACCGCATGACCTCGCGGAGCTGGGCGAGCGTGGTCGCGGACATCGTGCGGGAGGCCTTGGCCAGCGTGCGGTGGTCGACCGAGGGGGCGACCAGGTACGGCTGGTGGAAGGTGCCGGACTTGACCGTGGAGGCGACCGACGCCATGTTCAGCGGGTTCATGCGGACCCCGCCCTGGCCCATCAGCTCGGCGGCCATCTGCGCGGCGCTCTGCACCGGCACCGAGCCGTCCGCCGACGGCACCCCGATGGCCCAGTTGTTCAGGCCCAGGCCGAAGACCTGCTGGGCCTGCTTGGTCAGGTCGTCGTCCTTCAGCTTCTTGGCCTGGGTGATGAAGGCCGTGTTGCAGGACCGCGCGAAGCTCGCCTTGAACGTGCCGTTCTTGATCTCGAAGTCGTCGTCGTTGTGGAACTTCCAGCCGCCGTACGTCTCCGTCTTGGGACAGGGATGCGGCTTGTCGGGGGAGGCGAGGCCCTTCTCGAAGAGCATCGACGCCGTGATGACCTTCATCGTGGAGCCGGGTGCGAGGGAGCCCTGGAAGGCGGTGTTGAAGCCGTGGCTGGTGTTCGCGACGGCGAGGATCTCACCGGTCGAGGGCCGCATCAGCACCACCGACGCCTTGGGCTTGGCGGCCACCAGACGCTCGGCCTCCGCCTGGAGGGTCGGGCTGAGCGTCGTCTGGACCTCGCCCGGCGTGCCCGCGCTGAGCGTCAGCAGGGTCTTGTCGGGGGTCTTCTGGGCGCCCTTGGCCGCGGCCTTGCGGACCACGCGCAGCTCTATGCCCGCCTTGCCGCCGGCCGTCTTGCCGTACTTCTCGCGCAGCCCGTCGAGGACCGTGCCGAGGGAGGGGTACTTGGCGGCGGTCAGCTTGCCGCCGTGCCGGTCGATGGCGGTGACCGGCGGCGCCCCGGCCTCACCGGTCACCAGCCGGTCGCCGTCCTGGAGGTCCGGGTGGACCACGGACGGCTTCCAGCCGACCAGTGCCGTGCCGTTCTCGGCCCCCCGCACGACCGTCAGCTTCGAGGTGTACGACAGCGGCTTGGTCATACCGCGGTAGGTGACCTTGGCCTTGACGGAGAAGGGGACGTCGGCGCCCGAGCGCTTGCCGCCGGTCAGGGTCACGTCGCTGACGTGGGCGTCCTTGCCGAAGCCGGTCAGCGTGGTCGTGGCGGCGGCCGAGTCGTCGGTCGCCGCGGCCGCCGCGGTGACATCGCCGTTCTGCCAGGCGTTCAGGAAGGCGGTGGACGCCATGGAGACCTCGGCGGCCGACAGCGGGCCCGTCTTGACCGCCTTGCGGGTGGTGGCCGTGGTCCCCTCGTCGGCCGACGCCCCACTGCCGTAGAGGCTGTAGGCACCCAGCGCCCCGCCGACGACGGCCACGGCGATCACCCCGCCGAGTACGGCGGGCTGCTTCGTCTTCCGTCGCTCGGCGACGCGCCTTCTCTTGCCCACAGCCTGTTTCCTCCGCCGTCCCCTGGTGCCCCGTGATGCCCCCGTGCCTCTCGCTCCTCAACGAGAAGCACCACCCTAGGGTCCCGTCCTGTGCGGAGCGACTTCAGCCGCCCGTTCGTAGCACAGCTGCGACGATCGGGCCGGCCGCCTGACCGCCGTGACCGCCCTCCTGGGTCATGGCGGCGGCCGCCATGTCGTTGCGGTATCCGGTGAACCAGCTGTTGGACCTGGCCTGGCCGTCGACCTCGGCGGAGCCGGTCTTGGCTCCGATGATGCCGCCGAGCCTGGCCATCACCGGGGCCGCGGTGCCGCTGACGGCCGTGCGGTTCATCATCGAGCGGAGCTGGGCGACCGTACCGGAGGACAGGCCCTTCGCGGTGGCCAGTTCGCGGTCGTCGAGGGAGCGCGGCACGATGACCGGCTGCCGGAAGACGCCCGTCATCGCGGTGGCGGTCACCGACGCCATGTTCAGCGGGCTCATCTGGACCTGGCCCTGGCCGATCATGTTGGCCGCCGTGTCCGGGCCGCCGGAGGCGGGCACGGAGCCGTCGAAGGAATCGATGCCGGTCTTCCAGTTGTTCTGACCGAGTCCGAAGCGCTGCTGGGCCTCGTTGGTGAGGGAGTCGACCTTCACCTCGTCCGCGTACTTCACGAAAGCGGTGTTGCACGAGCGCGCGAAGCTGTCGGAGAGCGTGGCGTTCTCCTGTGGCTGCATGCCCTTGAGGTTGTGGAAGGTCTGGCTCTGCCAGGCCGCGGTGGGCGTGCAGGGCGCGGGCCCGTTCGCCGTCGTGATGCCGTTGTCGATGAGGGTCGCCGCGCTGATGATCTTCATCGTGGAGCCGGGCGCGAGTTTGCCGAGGAAGGCCGCGTTGAAGCCGTCCGCGCGGTGGTTGGCCACGGCGAGCACCTCTCCGGTGCTGGGCTTGACGGCCACCACGGAGGATTCGGCGAACTGGGTGACGGCCTTCTCCGCGGCGGCCTGCGCGCTCGCGCTGAGTGTCGTACGGAGCTTGCCCGCCCGTCCCTCGGCGAGAGTGACCAGGGTCGTGTCGCCGCTGCTCTCGCCGCTGTGCCGGATCGACAGCTCGATGCCGGGCGTGCCGCCCGCCGTGTCGCCGTACTTCTCCCGGAGCGCGTCCAGGATCGGCCCCAGGGACGGGTACTTCTCCTTCGTCAGGACAACGTTGTTCCGGTCCACGGCCTCGATCGCCGGGCTCGCCGACTCGCCCGTGACCAGGGTGTCCCCGTCCTTCAGTTCCGGGTGGACGACGGACGGCTTCCAGTCGACCAGGGCCTTCCCGGTGGTCTCGCCGCGGACGACGGTCAGTTCGGAGTCGTACGCGAACGGCTTGCTCTTCCCGTCGTACGACACCGTCGCCTTGACGGAGAACGGCACCCGAGCCCCGGACGCGGTGCCCGGCGTGATCTTCACGTCGGTCAGATGCGCGTCGTCGCGGTAGCCGGCGAGCAGGCCCTCGGCGTTCGACGCGTAGTTCGTGTCCGCGGCCGCCTCGGCCGCGTCGCCCTTCTCCCAGGCCGCGAAGAACGCGCGGCTGGCCTCCTTGACCTCGGCGCCGCTCGGCGGCCCGCTCTTCACCGCGGCGGGCCCGCCGTCTCCCGTCGCACCGCCCCCGCTGATCGAGGTCACCACGTTGTAGGCGCCGTACCCGGCGCCTCCCACCATCACCGCGAACACACTGCCTATGACGGCAGCCCTGGCCCCCTTGCGCATCGCGCGAATCCCTCCCCGTGAACCCTCCTCCGAACTTCTGAACGCGTTCAGAAAAGCCGGTTCACTTTGCACTGTAGGTGCGGACGGGGCTCGTGGTGCAGACCTTCGCCGAATTGTTGCCCAAACCACGGAGACGCATCCATGAATACCGTTCACGGATACGTCCATGGGTTTCTTTTCGGCCAGCCGGTCGGTCCGGCCCCGGCCGGCTGGCCGGCCACGGTCAGGCGGACGGCGGCGCCGATGACGCCGTGTCCAGCCATGTCCCGTCGCGCATGACGACCCTCCCGCGCAGTTCCGGCTCGCCGCGCCAAGCGCGCACCGTCCTCGGGACCACGCGCACATACAGGAAGGAACCCTCTTCCACGCGTGGGTCCCACCCGAACTTCTCGGCGAACGCCTCCGCCGCGTCCCCGGGCACCTCCCGGTCCGGGAAGCACTCCGCCTCGCCTTGGAGGAGCACCACGTCGAAGGTGTCCGGCAGCGCAAGGCGCACGCGCGCCTCCTTGCGGACGTTCCGCGCGGTCACGGAAGTGGCGCCGGTGCACATCCATATCGCCCGCCCGTCCCACAGGAACCACAGCGGCACCTGGTGCGGCCCGTGATCAGGGTGAGCCGTCGACACCCATACGTCCCGCTCGGTGACGAGCCGCTCCAGGGTGTCGCGCATGCGCTCCGCCGTCTCGCGGCGGACGATTCCCGTGGTCTCCATGAGGTCCGACCCTAGCCAGGCAGGCCCGAAGCCGCCTGAGGCGCGGGACCTACTCCCAGCGACCGATGGACCGCCGGATGTCTGCTCCGATGACGCCGGGCCGGCAACGACAGCGGCGGTCCGACAAGGTGTCGGACCGCCGCTGTGCGTTCACCCGGCTAGACCCAGGTATCCAGCCACATCCGGGACCGCCACTGTTCGATCGGGATCGCCGTGCCCGTGTACAGGGGCCAGAAGTAGATGAAGTTCCAGAGGATCAGGAGGACCAGGACGCCCGCTCCGGCCGCGCCGATGACGCGGCGGCGTTCCGCGGCGCCCGGTGGGCCGAGGATCGCGCCGATCATCATCGTCACGGCGAGGCAGAGGAACGGGAGGAAGACGACGGCGTAGAAGAGGAAGATCGTGCGCTCCTGGTACATGAACCAGGGGAGGTAGCCGGCCGCGACGGCGCAGGCGATGGCGCCCGCCCGCCAGTCGCGGCGGAAGGCCCAGCGCCACAGCACGTACAGGATCGCGAAGCAGGCGGCCCACCACAGCAGGGGCGTGCCGAGCGCCAGCACCTCACGGGCGCACTTGCCGCCGGCGTCGGAGGGGCAGCCGTCCTTGCCGGGCAGCGGGGACTCGTAGAAGTACGAGACCGGGCGGCCGAGGACGAGCCAGCTCCACGGGTTGGACTGGTAGGTGTGCGGCGACGACAGCCCGACGTGGAACTTGTAGACCTCGTGCTCGTAGTGCCACAGGCTGCGCAGCCAGTCCGGGAGGAAGGTCCAGTTGCCGCCCCTGCCGTCGGTCACGGCCCAGTTGCGGAAGTAGCCGCCCTTGCCGTTGTCCGGCGACAGGATCCAGCCGGTCCAGGAGACCAGGTACACGGACAGGGCGACCGGGACCGTCGCCAGGAACGCGAGGCCCGTGTCGTGCCGGAGCGATGCCGCGTAGGGGTGGCGGGCGCCCGCGACCCGGCGCGAGGCCACGTCCCACAGGACCGCCATCACACAGAACGCGGCGAGGACGTACAGCCCGTTCCACTTGGTGCCGATGGCCAGGCCCAGCATCAGGCCCGCCCCCCAGCGCCAGGGCCGCAGGCCCAGCCGGGTCGTCTCGGCGATGTGCGCGTCGGGGCGGACGAAACCGTTCCCGTCGGCGGGCAGCGCGGCGGCCAGCCTGGCCCGCGCCTTGTCCCGGTCCACGACCAGACAGCCGAAGGCCGCCAGCACGAAGAACATCAGCACCCCGTCGAGCAGCGAGGTGCGGCTCATCACGAAGTGCAGACCGTCCACCGCCATCAGCGTGCCCGCGAGGCAGCCGAGGAACGTCGAGCGGAACAGCCGGCGTCCGATCCGGCACAGCAGCAGCACCGACAGCGTGCCGAGCAGCGCCGTCATGAAGCGCCAGCCGAAGGGGTTGAAGCCGAACATCCACTCGCCGAGCCCGATGACGTACTTGCCGACCGGCGGGTGCACGACATAGGCGGCGTCGCTGGGGACCGGGACGTGCCCGTCGCGCTGGAGGATCAGGTCGTTGGCGTTCTTCGCCCAGTTGACCTCGTAGCCGCGGTGGAAGAGCGCCCAGGCGTCCTTGGCGTAGTACGTCTCGTCGAATATCACCGCCTTCGGGCTGCCCAGGTTCCAGAACCGCAGCAGCCCGGCGAGCAGGGTCACCAGAAGCGGCCCCACCCACCCTGACCAGCGGTTGAAACGGTCGGCGACCTCCTGGCGCAGCCCGAGCGAGGCCCAGATTCCGGGGCCTGGCTCGGCGTACGGCGGTACGAGCCGGTCGCGCACATCACTTCGGGGCGGCGCCGTGTAGCCGAATCGGCGCAGCCGATGCTGCCACGACGGCCGTCGAGCGTCGGCGGCCTGGCCCTGCCGGGTGTCCGTGGAGGACGCGGTACTGGTCACCGCGCCATCGTAGGGAACAGGTCTGTGGGAGTCCCGTGCATGGGCCCCTTCCGGTCGGATGAGCTTGTCGGGCCGCGCCCCTGCGAGGATGGGACCGTGACAGGAATCCTTGTGTTGGCAGGCACTCCCATCGGCGACATCTCCGACGCGCCGCCACGGCTCGCCGCGGAACTGACCGGGGCCGATGTCGTCGCCGCCGAGGACACGCGCAGGCTGCGCCGCCTCACCCAGTCCCTCGGTGTCCAGCCGACGGGGCGGATCGTGTCGTACTTCGAGGGGAACGAGGCCGCCCGGACCCCGGAACTCGTCGAGGCGCTCGTCGGCGGGGCGCGGGTGCTGCTCGTGACCGACGCCGGGATGCCCTCCGTGTCGGACCCCGGCTACCGGCTGGTCGCGGCCGCGGTCGAGAAGGACATCAAGGTCACCGCCGTCCCCGGCCCCTCCGCCGTGCTCACCGCGCTCGCGCTGTCCGGCCTGCCCGTCGACCGCTTCTGCTTCGAGGGCTTCCTGCCCCGGAAGGCCGGCGAGCGCCTGTCCCGGCTGCGGGAGGTCGCCGAGGAACGGCGCACGCTCGTCTACTTCGAGGCGCCCCACCGGCTCGACGACACCTTGGCCGCCATGGCGGAGGTCTTCGGCACCCAGCGGCGCGCCGCCGTCTGCCGCGAACTGACCAAGACGTACGAGGAGGTCAAGCGCGGCCCGCTCGGCGAGCTGGCCGCCTGGGCCGCCGAGGGCGTCCGCGGCGAGATCACCGTCGTCGTCGAGGGCGCCCCCGAGAAGGGCGCCGAGGAACTGGACGCCGCCGAGCTGGTGCGCAGGGTGCGGGTGCGCGAGGAGGCGGGGGAGCGGCGCAAGGAGGCCATCGCCGCCGTCGCCGCCGAAGCGGGAATTCCCAAGCGGGACGTCTTCGATGCCGTCGTGGCGGCAAAGAACGCCGAACGAACCGGCCCATAGAAGGGCAAAGGACTATCGTGAAAAGCAAAGATCAGGCCGGGTGACAGGAGCCTTCCGACAAGGAAAGGCCAAATCGACTCCAACACTCGACAGGCCGGATGCGTTCGCGCCGGGAGAAGCGTCCACTGGACAAAGGGACGCACCCGTCCCTCGCCTCCGGCGACTCGGCGGAACCCAGGGGGAGATCCGCCGACGGAGGTGCTTGTCCAGCGGACAAGAGGAGCTGGCATGAGTGAGACCACAGGACGGACCGGCGGTACCGCCGCCGGTCAGGTCACCGAACAGACCAGGCATCGCGGCACGGCTACGGCCGTCGTCCACGAATCGTATTCCTTCGCCTGCATGCGCTGCGGGCACGGCTGGGAACAGTCGTACGAGATCGAGCACCACCGCGACGCGGAAGGCGGCGAGTTCGTGGTGTACGTGGCGAACGGCGAGGTCGTGCCGTCGCCGCTCAGCCGGCCCACCTGCCTGAACTGCGACAGCCACGTGGTGCGCATCATGCGCGCCGGCCAGGTGTCCTCCGTCCACGACTCCATGCACTCCATGACGCAACGCCGGCCCCGGCCGGTACCGCGCCGGCCCGAGGACGGCCCGGAGGGAGAGGCGCGGGCCGGGGACTCCGCCGCCCCGAAGGAGCCGCACCACTGGCATCTGTCGGACCTGCTGCACCCCTTCCAGCACCGCCGGGCGGGCTGACCTCCCCGGGCGGACCCGCGCACGGGACCGCCCGCCGGCTCCCCGCGAGGTGAGACCGGGCGTGCCCCCTTCGTAGGATCGGGGCATGCCTTCCTCCGCCTCCGCCGCCGACAAGAACGCCGCACCGCCGCTCCCCGAGCCCCTGCGCGTTCCCGTGGCCGACTCGCACACCCATCTCGACATGCAGTCCGGCACGGTCGAGGACGCTCTCGCCAAGGCCGCCTCGGTCGGCGTGACGACGGTCGTGCAGGTCGGCTGCGACGTGAAGGGCTCGCGCTGGGCGGCCGAGACGGCGGCCACGCACGACGCCGTGCACGCCACCGTCGCCCTGCACCCCAACGAGGCACCCCGTATCGTGCTCGGCGATCCCGACGGCTGGTCCCGGCAGGGTGCCCGCCGGCCGGGCGGCGAGGCCGCGCTGGACGAGGCGCTCGCGGAGATCGACCGGCTCGCCGCCCTCCCGCACGTCAAGGGCGTCGGCGAGACCGGACTGGACTTCTTCCGCACCGGGCCCGAGGGCAAGGAGGCGCAGGAGCGCTCCTTCCGCGCCCACATCGAGATCGCCAAGCGGCACGGCAAGGCCCTGGTCATCCACGACCGCGACGCCCACGCGGACGTCCTGCGCGTCCTCGCGGAGGAGGGCGCCCCCGAGCGGACCGTCTTCCACTGCTACTCCGGTGACGCCGAGATGGCCGAGGTCTGCGCCCGCGCCGGCTACTTCATGTCCTTCGCCGGGAACATGACCTTCAAGAACGCCCAGCCGCTGCGCGACGCGCTGGCCGTGGCCCCGCTCGAACTCGTCCTCGTCGAGACCGACGCGCCCTTTTTGACCCCCGCGCCGTACCGCGGACGGCCCAACGCGCCGTATCTCATTCCGGTCACGGTGCGCGCCATGGCCGCGGTGCGGGGGATCGACGAGGACACGCTGGCGACCTCGATCTCCGCCAACACGGCGCGCGCGTTCGATTACTGAACGTAACGTCCTCGGGGGCCCCTCCCGGTCCCGCCGGGGTCTTCGGCGGAGGGATGTCGCGACACAGCGTAGCCGCGTTGCTTGGGAGAGTGACGATCGCTCCGCTAGGTTCTGGTCGCCCGATCCGGAACCTGGAGCGTGTCGTCGTGAGCAGCTCGCGGTACGAGTCGTACAAGACGTACGGGCCGACTGGCCCCGAGGCCACCACCGTCGTCATCGGCGTCACCGGCGCCGCCGCCGGCCCGCCCCCCGTGGCGGACCCGCTCGGCACGGCCGGGCCGCCCGGCGCATCCGGCCCGCCCGCCGGGCCCGGCCTCGCCGGTGCGACGCGGGCCGACCACGAGGGGTACCGCGGTCACGGGGAGTACCGGGGCCAGGAGACGTGGGCGGACCCCGGTCACCGGCCTCACCCCGGTCACCCGGCGTACACGGGTCACGAGGCCTGTCGCGGGCACGAGCTGCCGACGGACCCCGGTCATCAGACGCGGTCCGGTCACCCGGCGTACGCCGACGGCGAGGCGTACAACGGGCACGGGGTGCCGACGGACTCCCGGCACGACGCGTACGCCGGGCATGAGGCGCCGGCGGACCCCGGGCGCGAGGCGTACGCCGGGCGGGAGCCCTTCTCCGGGCGGGAGGCGTACTCCGGTCACGCGGGGTACGGGCCGTACGGCGGAGTCTCCCCGGTTTCCTGGACCCCGGCCTACGGGACCCGCGCCGCCGGGCCCGCGACACCGGAAGCGCCCCGAGCCCCCCTGCACGGCGTGCGGGGCGCGTCCGGCACACGGGGCGGGCGCACGGTGCCGGTGGCGCCCGACGCCCCGACCGAGCCCCGCCTGCCGCGTCTGCGGCAGGACAGCCCGGCCGCCACCACGAACCCCGCGGACGGTGTGGACGGTGTGGACGGCGCGAGGGGAACGGCCCGTCCCGGCAGCGGCAGCGGCACCCGCACCGCCGTCGCGGACGGGCGCGGTACGGGCGGCCGGGCCGAGGCGCGTCGCGCGGCCCGGCGCAGGCGGATCCCCGAGCGCTCCGAATCCCTGCGGCGGCTGCTCCCGCAGGCCCTGGTCGTGGCCTTCCTGGCCGGCGGCACCTCCGCGTTCGTCGCCAACGACAAGGCGATCGAGCTCAGCGTGGACGGCAGACCGCGCACGCTGCACACCTTCGCGGACGACGTGTCGGAACTGCTCGCCGACGAAGGCGTGAAGGTGGGCCCGCACGACATGGTCGCACCGGCCCCCGGCACCGCCCTCGCCAGCGGGGACGAGGTCGCGGTGCGCTACGGGCGCCCGGTGCACCTCACCATCGACGGGGAGCGGCGCAGGGTGTGGACGACGGCGCGCACCGTGGACGGAGCGCTCGGCCAGCTGGGGGTGCGCGCCGAGGGTGCCCACCTGTCGGCCTCGCGCTCCCGGCGCATCGGACCCGAAGGACTGGCGCTCGACGTACGGACCGAACGCGCCGTCACGATCATGGCCGACGGCCGGTCCCGGACGATCCGCACCAACGCGGCGAGCGTCGCGGAGGCCCTGCGGGAGGCCGGGATCACCCTGCGCGGACAGGACATGACCTCCGTACCGGGCGGGAGCTTCCCGCGGGACGGGCAGACGGTCACCGTGCTGCGCGTCACCGGGGCCAGGGAGGTCCGCGAGGAACGGATCCCGTTCGAGGTGCGGCGGGCCGACGACGCCTCGCTGTTCGAGGGCGTCGAGGTCGTCGAGAACCCGGGCCGGTACGGGGCCTGGCGCCTCACCTACAGCCTGCGCACCGTCAACGGCGTCAAGCAGCGGCCCCGGCTCGAACGGTCCGAGGTGGTGCGGCACCCGCAGGACCGGCTGGTCAGGGTCGGCACGAAGCCGCGTCCCCCGTCCCGCGGCGGCGCCGACCACCTGAACTGGAAGAGCCTCGCCGCGTGCGAGTCCGGCGGCCGGCCCGGCGCCGTCGATCCGTCCGGCACGTACGGCGGCCTCTATCAGTTCGACACCCGCACCTGGCACACCCTCGGCGGCACCGGGCGCCCCCAGGACGCCTCGGCCGCGGAACAGACGCGCAGGGCCAAGAAGCTGTACATGCGCCGCGGGACGACTCCCTGGCCGCACTGCGGGCCGCGGCTGCACAGCTGACACCGCCCCACCGGGCCCCGGCCGCACGGCCGGTACCGCCCCACCGGGCCGGAGCCGCACGGCCGACACCGGTACCACCGGGCCGCGGCTGCACGGCCGGGGCCCGGCCCCCCGTACCCTTGGCTCGTGACCAGCCCCACCTCCGACGCCCTCCTGGGCCCCGCCGAGATCCGCGAACTCGCGGCAGTCCTCGGCGTACGGCCCACCAAGCAGCGCGGCCAGAACTTTGTGATCGACGCCAACACGGTGCGCCGCATCGTGCGGACCGCGGAGGTGCGGCCCGACGACGTGGTCGTGGAGGTGGGCCCCGGCCTCGGCTCGCTGACGCTCGGTCTGCTGGAGACGGCGGACCGGGTCGTCGCCGTGGAGATCGACGACGTCCTCGCGAGCGCGCTCCCCGCGACGGTCGCGGCCCGCATGCCGCAGCGGGCCGACCGGTTCTCGCTGGTGCACTCGGACGCCATGCAGGTCCGGGAACTGCCGGGCCCGCCCCCGACCGCGCTGGTCGCGAACCTCCCGTACAACGTCGCCGTGCCCGTCCTGCTGCACATGCTCGACACCTTCCCGACGATCGAGCGCACCCTCGTGATGGTCCAGGCGGAGGTCGCCGACCGGCTCGCCGCCCCGCCCGGCTCGAAGGTGTACGGCGTGCCGTCCGTGAAGGCGAACTGGTACGCCGACGTGAAGCGGGCCGGCTCCATCGGGCGCAACGTCTTCTGGCCGGCGCCCAACGTCGACAGCGGTCTCGTGTCGCTCACCCGGCGTGCCGAGCCGATCTCCACGAACGTCCGGAAGAGTGACGTGTTCGCGGCCGTGGACGCGGCCTTCGCGCAGCGCCGCAAGACCCTGCGCGCCGCCCTCGCAGGATGGGCCGGTTCGGCCGCCGCCGCCGAGGCCGCGCTCGTCGCCGCCGGTGTCTCCCCGCAGGCCCGCGGCGAGTCCCTGACGGTCGAGGAGTTCGTCCGGATCGCGGAGAACCGCGGCGAGGCGAGCGGCGCGGACACCAGGAACGCACGCCGCTACCGCCCCGAGAACGCCGAGAACGCCGAGAACGAGGAGTCGACCCAGCCGTGACGGAGACGGTGACGGTACGCGTCCCTGCCAAGGTCAACGTCCAGCTCGCGGTCGGCGGCGCACGCCCCGACGGCTTCCACGACCTGGCCAACGTCTTCCTCGCGGTCGGCCTGTACGACGAGGTGACGGTCACCCCGGCGGACGGACTGCGCGTCACCTGCGCGGGCCCGGACGCCGCCCAGGTGCCCCTCGACCGCACGAACCTCGCGGCCCGCGCCGCCCTGGAACTCGCCCGCCGGTACGGCATCGACCCCGCCGTCCATCTCCACATCGCCAAGGACATCCCCGTCGCCGGCGGCATGGCCGGAGGCAGCGCGGACGGGGCGGGCGCGCTGCTCGCCTGCGACGCGCTGTGGGGCACGAACGCCTCGCGCGACGAACTCCTCGACATCTGCGCCGAACTGGGCAGCGATGTGCCGTTCTCCCTGGTGGGCGGGGCGGCGCTCGGCACCGGGCGTGGTGAGCGGCTGCGTGCCCTGGAGGTCGGCGGGACCTTCCACTGGGTGTTCGCGATGGCCGAGCGCGGACTGTCGACCCCGGCGGTCTTCCGGGAGTTCGACCGGATGAACGAGGGCGTACGCGTCCCGGAGCCGGTCGCCTCGCAGGAACTGCTGGACGCGCTGGCGAAGGGGGACGCCGGGGCCCTCGCCCGCACCGTCTCCAACGACCTCCAGCCCGCGGCCCTCTCCCTCTTCCCGGCCCTCGCCGACACCCTCGCGGCGGGCCGCGCGGCCGGCGCGCTCGCCGCGCTCGTCTCCGGGTCGGGCCCGACCACGGCGTTCCTCGCGCCGGACGCGGAGTCCGCGGAGACCATCGGCCAGGTGCTTCTCGCCTCGGGCAGCTGCCGGACGGTCCGCGTCACGCGGTCCCCGGCTCCCGGAGCGACCGTGCTCGACTGACCGGAGCGACCGTGCTCGACCGGGGGGACGGGGAACGCGCGGCGGGGACCGTCCGCCGCGCGGACTACCCTTGAGGGTCGATCGTCCCCCTTGTTCAGGAGAGAAATGGCCGTCAACCTGGTCAATGTCGAGTCCGTCAGCAAGGTGTACGGCACCCGTGCACTGCTCGACGGGGTCTCCCTCGGCGTCAGCGAGGGCGACCGGATCGGCGTGGTCGGCCGGAACGGGGACGGCAAGACGACCCTGATCCGCATGCTGGCCCGGCTGGAGGAGCCCGACACCGGCCGCGTCACGCACTCCGGCGGCCTGAACGTCGGCGTGCTCACCCAGCACGACTCGCTCGACCCCACGGCCACCGTGCGCCACGAGGTCATCCGGGACATGGCCGACCACGAGTGGGCGGGCAACGCCAAGATCAGGGACGTACTGACGGGCCTCTTCGGCGGTCTCGACCTGCCCGGGTTCCCGCAGGGGCTCGACACCGTGATCGGCCCGCTCTCCGGTGGCGAGCGCCGCCGTATCGCGCTGGCGAAGCTGCTCATCGACGAGCAGGACCTGATCGTCCTCGACGAGCCCACCAACCACCTGGACGTCGAGGGCATCGCCTGGCTCGCCGGGCACCTGCGCGAGCGCCGCTCCGCCCTGGTCTGCGTGACGCACGACCGCTGGTTCCTCGACCAGGTCTGCACCCGGATGTGGGACGTGCAGAAGGGCGCGGTCTACGAGTACGAGGGCGGCTACTCCGACTACGTGTTCGCCCGCGCCGAGCGTGAGCGCATCGCCGCGACCGAGGAGGTCAAGCGGCAGAACCTGGTCCGCAAGGAGCTGGCCTGGCTGCGGCGCGGCGCGCCCGCCCGCACCTCCAAGCCGCGTTTCCGCGTCGAGGCCGCCAACGAACTGATCGCCGACGTGCCGCCGCCCCGCGACAAGAGCGAGCTGATGCGGTTCGCCAACTCCCGGCTCGGCAGGACCGTCTTCGAGCTGGAGGACGTGACCGTGCAGGCCGGGCCCAAGGTGCTGCTCAAGCACCTGACCTGGCAGCTCGGCCCCGGCGACCGGGTCGGCCTGGTGGGTGTGAACGGCGCGGGCAAGACCTCCCTGCTGCGCGCCCTGGCCGAGGCCGCCCGCACCGAGGGCGAGAAGCAGCCCGCCGCCGGCCGGATCGTCACCGGCAAGACCGTCAAGCTCGCCTACCTCTCCCAGGAGGTCGGCGAACTCGACCCCACCTGGCGGGTCCTCCAGGCCGTCCAGTCCGTCCGCGACCGTGTCGACCTCGGCAAGGGCCGCGAGATGACCGCGGGGCAGCTCTGCGAGACGTTCGGCTTCAACAAGGAGAAGCAGTGGACGCCGGTCGGCGACCTCAGCGGTGGTGAGCGCCGACGGCTGCAGATCCTGCGCCTGCTGATGGACGAGCCCAACGTCCTCTTCCTCGACGAGCCGACGAACGACCTCGACATCGAGACCCTCACCCAGCTCGAGGACCTCCTCGACGGCTGGCCCGGCTCCATGATCGTGATCTCCCACGACCGCTTCTTCATCGAGCGCACCACGGACAACGTGTTCGCGCTCCTCGGCGACGGCACCCTGCGGATGCTTCCGCGCGGGATCGACGAGTACCTGGAGCGGCGCCGGAAGATGGAGGAGGTGGCCGCGGCCGCCGTGCTCGCCGCCGCTCCCGCCCCGGTGAAGGCGGCCTCGTCCGCCGACGCCCGTGCCGCGAAGAAGGAGCTCCAGAAGATCGAGCGCCAGCTGGACAAGATCTCCGAGAAGGAGACGAAGCTGCACGCCCAGATCGCCGACAACGCCACCGACTTCGGGAAGGTCGCCCGACTCGACTCCGAGCTGCGCGAGTTGGCGGGCGAGCGGGAGGAACTGGAGATGCGCTGGCTGGAGCTGGCGGAAGACGCCTGACGCGGGAGGGCGACCGCCCCCTGTCCGACGTGCCGCGCGCCCGGCTCGTTCGCCCGGCGTGACCGTCCCGGCGTGCGCGGCTCGCTCGAAGGGCGCGCAAGTGCCGCCGGGCGCCCCCGAGTTGCCGATGACGCCCCCCGTCACGGCGGTCCGGGGGCGGTGAACTCGCCCTGAGTGCCCGGCGTGAAGGGCACGTGAAGGCGCGTAACGGCGGCATCACAGCCCGGTCCTCCCTTGGGAACAGGGCGCGCACCGGCCCCCTGTCCGCGCCCCCCGGAGTGATAGAAAGAGCGGTCTGAGAACAGTCTGAGATCCACCGGGCGAGGCGCGAACCCGGCGCCGCCGGTGAGGGGTCACATCAGTGAAGAGGGGGACGCGCTGATGAGTCAGCCGCCGAGTCAGCCGCCGCAGGGCGGTTTCGGAGCACCGCAGGACCAGCCGCCGACAGGTGGTGCCGACGCCTCGCCGGACCCGCGGTCGCAGGGTGGTTTCGGCGCACCGCAGGGCACACCCCAGGGTGCGCCGCAGGGCACTCCGCAGGACCCGCGTTCGCAGGTCACGCCCCCGGCGCCCCACGGCACGCCCCCTCCTCCCGCGCAGCCGCCCCAGGCGCCCGCGCCCCAGAACACCCCGCCCGCCGGGCCCCCGCAGCCCGGCTACGGATACCCGCAGCAGCCCGGCCCCTACGCCCAGCCGGGCCCGTACGGACAGCCGCAGCAGCCGGGGCCCTACGGCGGGCCCGGACCCTACGGATACGGGCAGCAGCCGGGGTACGGGTATCCGCCCCAGGCGCCGTACCCGGGCGCGCCCGGCACCCCGCAGCCCGGCGGTCCCGGCGGTGGCTCGAAGAACCCGTTCAAGGGCAAGCCCGCGCTCGTCATCGCCGCCGCGGTGGCGGGTCTGCTCGTCGTCGGCGGCACCGTGTGGGCCGTCACCGGCAGTGGTGACGACAAGAAGCCCGTGGCGGAGCACAGTCCGAGCGGCAGCCCGTCGGCATCGGCGTCCGCGTCGGACGATCCGGTCAACCCCGGTGACGGCAGCGGTGACGGCGGCGAGGAGGACGGCGACCTGAACGCCGGCCGCAAGGCGGGCGAGGCGAAGGTCCTCTGGTACAAGTCGGCACCCGACGCGCCCGGTTCGGGCGCCGACGCCTCCGGGATGTGGATCACCGGCAAGACGGCGGTGAAGACGGCGTACAAGCAGCTCTTCGCGTTCGACGTCGGGGACGGCAAGCCGACCTGGCCCGCGCTGACCTTCCCGCAGAAGATCTGCGCGGTCACCCCGGAGAAGACCGCCGACGACAAGGTCGTCATCGCCTACATGAGCAGCTCCGCCAGCAGCGCCAAGTGCAACCAGCTCCAGCAGGTCGACCTGAACACAGGCGCCAAGGGCTGGAGCGGGAAGGTCGCGGACGGCGGCCTGTTCGACAGCACGCTCTCGGTCGAACTGTCCGTCACCGGGAACACGTTGACGGTCGGCCGCTCGATGTCGGGCACGGCCTACGACGTCACCAGCGGCAAGAAGCTGTGGGACAAGGAGAAGTACGGCGCCGGCTGCTACCCGGCGGGATTCGCGGGCGGCCCCAAGCTGCTGGCCGTCTCGTCCTGCGGGGCCGGCAGCAGCACCGAGCACGACGAGGTGCAGGAACTGGACCCGGCCACCGGCAAGGTCCGATGGACGAAGAAGTTCCCCAAGGGCTGGCGGGTGGGGCGCGCCTATTCCGTGGACCCGGTCGTGCTCTACCTGACCAACGACGCGAAGAAGACGGTGAACATCACGGTGCTGACGGGCAACGGTGCCGAGCGCTCGCAGCTCAAGAGCGACGACGGTCTCGCGCCCGAGTGCGGCTTCGCGATCCTCGACCGCGACCTGACGGGCTGCTTCGGTGCCGTCGCCGACGCCGACACGCTCTATCTGCCGACCGAGGCGAAGAGCGGCCCCAACGAGATCGTCGCGTTCAGCCTCGCGACCGGCAAGGAGAAGTGGCGCGTCAAGTCCCCGACGGACGCGACGATGATGCCGATGAAGACGGACGGCACCGGGCTCATCGCCTACGTCGAGGCGTCCTACGACGGCGGCGGCCGCGTCGTGTCGATCCCGACGGGCGGCACCGCCCACACGCCCACGACGCTGCTCCAGAACCCGCAGGGCACCGCGGACATCGAGTCCGGCTTCTACTCGAAGGCCGTCGACTACGTGGACGGACGCTTCTACATCTCCACGACCCGGCTGACGGGCAATGACGAGGCGAAGGAGAAGCTGATGCTGGCCTTCGGCAAGTGACCACGCCCCTGCCCGTTCCGTCGCGCCCGTACGCGCGCACAGGCCCGCCGTCCCGACGCATTCCGAGGTAATCACGTCATGAGCCAGCCGCCCCCGCCGCCGAACGAACCCCCGAAGGGCTTCGGCGCACCGCAGGAACCCTCCCCGGGCTCTCAGGAGAGCCCGGGCGGGGGAGCCCCCGAGCCCGGCGGTCCCGGCGCACCGCAGGACGCGCCCGCGAAGAGCCTCGGGGCACCGCAGGACGCGTCTCCGCAGGACGCGCCCGAGCAGGCTTCCGGCGCACCGCAGGTCCCGCCCGCGCAGGACTCGCCCACGAAGAGCCTCGGCGCACTGCAGGCCCCGCCCGCGCAGGACGCGCCCGTCCAGGGCTTCGGCGCGCCCCAGGATCCGTCCCCGCAGGCCCCGCCCGCGCAGGGCTTCGGCGCACCGCAGGCCCCGCCCGCAGGCGGTTTCGGCCCGCCGACGCCGACACCTCCACCGGCCGCCGCGGGTCCCGGCTATGGCTATCCCCATCCCCAGACGCCCCCGCCCGCGTTCCCGCAGCAGCCGTACGGCTATCCGCAGACGCCGCCCCCCGGTCAGCCGGGTTACGGCTACCCGGGTCAGCCGGGTCAGCAGGGTTACGGCTATCCGGGCCAGCCGCAGGCTCCGTACGGCGCCGCGGGCCAGCCGAGCCCGTACGGCTACCCGCAGCCGCAGACCATGCCGATGCAGCCGCACGCCCCGCAGGCCGGCGGCGGACGCAAGCTCAACAGTCAGCTGCTCATCATCGTGGCGGCCGTGGTGGCCGTCGCGCTGATCGTCGGCGGTGGCTTCCTGTACTCGCAGAACTCCAAGGACGACAAGCACGACACCGGGGCGACGAGCGGCGCCACCGGCGGCAAGGGCGGCAAGGGCGGCGACGACAAGGGCGGTGACGACGGGGAGAAGGTGCCGGCGAACACCAACTCCACGCTGCTGTTCCAGCTCCCCGCGCCGGCCGTGCCCAAGGGCCTCACGAGCGTGACGACGGCCGGCTCCTGGCTCACCGACAAGGTGTACGCCAAGACCGGCAACGCCGAGATCAACGGTTACGACCCGGACACCGGCGCCAAGACCTGGACGATCGAGCTCCCCGGCCCGGTGTGCCAGGCCAGCCGGCACACCTCGGAGCGCAACCGCTCGGCGATCATCTACGAGCCGGCCATGCCCACCAAGGCGCAGCCCTCGCACGGATGCACCCAGCTCGCCGCCGTCGACCTCGACGCGGGCGCGAAACTCTGGACCCGGACGATCAAGTCCGGTGACCAGTCGATCAACCTCGACAACGTGACGATCAGCGGGAACACGGTCGCCGCGGGCAGCACGGGCGGCGGCGGAGCGTTCGACATCTCCACCGGCAAGGCGCTGTGGGCGCCGAAGACGGGCGACAGCTGCTACGACTCCGGCTACGGCGGCGGCGAGAAGCTGGTCGCGGTCCGCAAGTGCGGCGAGTACGGCAGTACGCGCCAGCTGCACATCCAGACCATCGACCCGAAGTCCGGGAAGGTGATCTCCGAGTACAAGATGTCGCCCGGCATCGAGTACGCCAGCGTCGTCTCCACCGACCCGCTGGTCGTGGCGGCCGACGTCGGCGACTCCGCCGGTGACGGCAGCGGTATCTCGGACTTCTTCTCCATCGACAACAAGACCGGCAAACTGCGGGCGAAGATCTCGGCACCCGGCGAGACGTACGCGGCCAAGTGCGACGGCATCACCCGGATCGAGTTCTGCAAGTCGCTCGCCGTCGGCAACGACAAGCTGTACGTCCCGACGGAGGAGCACGAGGGCACCGGCGACTACAGCCGGACCAACGAGATCGTCTCCTTCGACCTGGCCACCGGGAAGCAGACGGGCCAGCGCGCCGACGCGGGCGACGGCTACAGCATCACCCCGCTGCGCATGGACGGCACCAGCCTCATCGCGTACAAGCGGCCGCCGTACGACAAGGGCGGGCAGATCGTCTCCATCGACGGAACCTCCTTCAAGGAGACGGAGCTGATGGAGAACCCGGCCACCCAGTCGACGCGTGACGCGGAGTCGAGCATGCTCCCGGACTACGCCGAGATCCTCTACGGCGACGGCCGGCTGTACATGTCCCAGGTCTACGCGTCCAAGCCGACCTCCGCGACGGACAAGGAGTACCTGGCGATCGCCTTCGGAACGAAGTGACCGTCACCTTTCGGGTGAAGCAAAGTGATCATCTTCGAAAGAATGCGGTGATCGTTTCTCCGGATTGATTTGTCCGGCCGAAACACCGCGTACGGCCCCGTCCCTGTTCAGGGGCGGGGCCGTACGCGTACTCCGCATCACTTCCTATTGGGTGGGATTTCGATATTCCGGGGCACTTCTCTCCAGTAGGGGAAGCGCAACGTCGAACAAGCGTGTAGCTTCCGGGGGATGGAGAGCCGGGGGGCTCCAAATCCACGGGGAACCAGTGGGGATGCTTGGGGGGACTGGGGGGTTGCCTGATGGGAGTCCGGCTCATGGTGGTCGATGACCACCGACTGCTCGCCGAGGCGTTGGCCTCGGCACTGAAGCTGCGCGGGCACCGGGTGCTCGCCGCGGCGGCGCCCGCCGCGGGGGCGGCGGAGCTGGTGATCACACGGGCACCCGAGGTGTGCCTGATGGGCACGGCGACACCCGCCGAGCCGGGGATCTTCGACCCGGTGGTGCGGATCAAACGGGAGCGTCCGCAGGTGGCGGTCCTGGTGCTCGGACCGGTGCCGAACCCGCGGGGGATCGCCGCCGCGTTCGCCGCCGGCGCCTCCGGCTACGTACGCCACGACGAGCGCATCGAGGGTGTCGAGCGCGCGATCATGAAGGCGAGGGCGGGCGAGGCGGCCGTGGCCCCGCAACTGCTCCAGGGCGCGTTCAGCGAACTGCTCAACCCCGCCGCCCAGCCCGACGACGAGGGCCAGCGGCTGCTCCAGATGCTCACACCCCGCGAGGTGGAGGTCCTGGTGCGGGTCGCCGACGGCGAGGACACCCGGCTCATCGCGGCCGGTATGGGCATCGCCCCGTCCACGGCCCGCACCCACGTCCAGCGGGTCCTGATGAAACTGGGCGTGGGCTCGCGCCTCGAAGCGGCGGCACTCGCGGCCCGCACGGGCCTGCTGGACCGGGCGGGCCCGATCCCGGCCCAGACACCGCACGGGAACATGGACGACGCCCGCTGAGGCGAACGGGGTCCACGGGCCGACGGGTCTACGGGGCTACGGGCCGACGGGTCTACGGGCTGACGGGCTGACGGGTCTACGGGGCTACGAGGAGGGGGGCTTCCCCTCCTCGAAGCTCGCGAAGTACGCGGCGGCCATGTCCTCGTCCCCGTGGCCGAGCGCGCCGGCACGGCCGAACCGTTCGGCGACGGCCTCGGCCACGTCCAGCCGCACGCCGTGCCGCTGCCCCGCCCGCACGATCAGGCGGGCGTCCTTCTCGGCGGTCGTGACGGCGAAACCGGCCGGGGACAGCCGGTCCTCCAGGACGAGGGCGGCCTTGGCGCGCAGATAGCCCATGTCGAGCGGGCCGTCCGCGATGAGGCCGAAGAAGTCCTCCGGGTCCACGCCGAGGCCCTTGGCCAGGGCGAGCACCTCCCCGGTCGCGGCCGTGGCGGCGAGGACCCAGCTGTTGGCGACGAGCTTGAGCCGGGTGGCGCTGCCCGCCGCGCCGTCCTCGCCGGTCCACACCGTACGGGCGCCGACGGCGTCGAAGACGGGGGTCACGGTGTCGCGGGCGGCGCTCGGACCGGCGGCGAGCACGGTGAGCTGTCCGGCCTCGGCGGGCGCGCGGGTTCCGAGGACGGGCGCGTCGAAGAAGACGAGGCCGTGCGCGTCGGCGAACTCGGTGAGCTCGCCGAGTGCCTCGGTCCCGGCGGTCGTGGACTGCACCCACACGGCCCCCGCGCGCAGCCCGGGTGCCGCCCGGCGCATGACGTCGAGGGCGGCCGGGCCGTCGTGCAGCATGGTCAGGACGACATCGGCGCCCCGTACGGCCTCCTCCGGGGTGTCCGCGACGTGCGCGCCGTCGGCGGCCAGCGGCTCGGCCTTGGCACGGCTGCGGTTCCAGACACGGACGTCGTGCCTGGCCCGGGCGAGGTTACGGGCCATGGCGGCCCCCATGATCCCGGTGCCGAGGACACTGATGGTGAGTTTGTCGGTCATGGGGTCAGCCTTCCCCGTCGGCCCTGTTCTTTATGTGGTTCAGGAGATGGACAAGGACACCCGGGGCGGTTGAGAGACGGGTGCCCGGGGTGTCGCTCTCACGGAGGTGGACGAGGCTGGGGGTGGTGGCGAGTTCGAGGCAGTTGTTGCCGTCGCCGCTTCCCGAGAAGGACGACTTCTGCCAGTTGTCGGGAGTGGTCACGGCAGGCCTCACAGTTCCTTCGCCAACTGGTGGATGAAGTCACGCGAACGGGTGGGTTCGAGCGACACAGCCTCCACCATATGGAAGAGCGTTCGAAAAGTGCCCAGTTGCGCTTCGGAGTCGATGAACACCGCGCCGTGAGGTGCGTCGCGTACCGCTGTGTCCAGCTTGGGCACGGCACCGCCCACGTACATCATCGCGTTCGTGGCTCCGGCGAAGCCGTCGAGCTCGAAGGGGATGACGCGCACGGTGACGTGGTCCGCTTCGGAGAGCTCCAGAACGGCCGCCAGTTGACGGTGAGCCGTTGTCCGGTCGCCGACCCTGATGCGCAGGGCCGCTTCATGGATCACCGCGGTGTAGGGAACCAGGGCGGGGTCCGCGATGACAGTCTTGCGCTCCATTCGATGGCGGACGCGCAACTCGATCTCGTTGCCTGGCAGTCGGGGGACCCGGTACGAGAAGACGGCACGCGCGTAGTCCTCCGTCTGGAAGAGACCGGGGACATGCAGGAACTCCACATCGAGCCGGTGCGTGGCGTGGTGCTCCAACTCGGCGAGATCCAGGAACGGCGTGGGCAGCAAGCCCCGGTACGCCTCCCACCAACCGCGTGTTCGGTCGGTCGCCATCCCTGCCAGCGCTTCGATCAACTCCCCGTCCGCACAGGAGTAGTGAGCGGCGAGACTTCGTACCCGTTCCTCGCTCACCCCCGCGATGCCGGACTCCATCTGACTCATCTGGGCGGAGTCGGACCCGACCAGTGCGGCAGCCTCGCGCGCCTTGAGCCCTGCGGCCTCGCGCAGTTTCCGCAGCTCGATGCCCAGGCGCTCCTGGCGTGCGGTTGGCTGCCGTCTGCGCGGCATGGCTTCCTCCCTCGCCCCAACTGCCTGGGGGCCGTGACTCCTTCGAGGGGAAGATTACGGCAGCGGCTTGCGCAGGCCCAAATTTTACCCATACCGTCGGTGACGCGACGCACACGCTGCGGAACCCCGGGGACCCGGAAGCGCACCACTCCGTCCTGCCACGGCGGCTGTGACACTGCCACCGGCCGCGCCCTCGGCAAACTCTCGACTCCCCACACCTGAAGCGGAGTTCACGCATGCCCACATCCGAGTCCTGGACCTACACCCTGCACATCCCGCAGGACGGCCGGGCGGTGACCGTCTGCCGCCGTACCGTCCGCCTGATCCTGACCCTGCACGGGCTGATCCGCCTCGTGGACGTCGCCGAGCTGATGGCGGCGGAGCTGGTCTCCAACGCTGTACGGCACACGAAGGGGCCCGCCGCCCTGCGGCTGCACCGGCGGGACGGGGTGCTGCGGATCGGCGCGTGGGACGCGAGCCCGGTGCCGCCGCCGTACGACCCGCCGGTCGCGGCCGACGCGGAGGAGGCGGGCCGGGGTCTCTCCCCGGTCCGGGCCTGCGCCGACGACTGGGGCTGGCATCCGCTGCGCCAGGGCGGCGACATCGGCAAGTACGTGTGGTGCGACCTCGCTGCCGCCTAGGCCTCGACGTGACCTCCTGGCGGCGAAGGGCCGGAGTTCCGCAGTGAACCCCGGCCCCCTGTGTGGGTGTTACTCGGTCGGCGGAGGCTGGTCCCCGGTCGGTGGTTCTGTCACGGGCAGGGGGCGCAGCCAGAGCCATGCCAGGAAGAACAGGCCGAGGGCGAGCATGCCCAGGCCGGTCCAGAGGTTGATGTTGATGCCGCCGGCCTTGTCGAGGTCGGCGTCGGAGGCCGTGATGCCGGCGATGGTGACGATGACGCCGTAGACCACGAACAGGCCGCCGATGATGCGACGGATGTCGAACAGGCGAGCGGCGGTCGCGGACTTCTTCTCGAGGTCCGAGACCTCGCGCTGCGCGTCGCTTTCCGAATAGTCGGACATGGTTTCTTGGTTCTCCCTCGTCGGAGTGGGCCAGGACTCGTCGGAACGGGATCAGAACGAGAACGGGATGTAGCAGGCGGCCGCCAGGATCAGCGCGCCCCAGCCCAGCAGGGCCGGCTTGCGGTACCAGGCGTCGTCGCCGGCGGCCGGCGGCTCGGCCATCCCGGGGGACACCGTGCCGTAGACCAGGCCCTGCAACTCCTCCGCCGGCTTCGGGGCGGTGAAGAGCGAGACCCCCACCATCACCACGCCACCGGCCACGAAGGCGACGATCGCGGAGACGAAGTTGGCGCCCTGGTCGGAGGGGAAGCCGATGACGTCCTGCTTGTAGAGGACGAAGTAGTTCACCATCGCGGCCGTCGTACCGGTCAGCAGGCCCCAGAAGCCCGACTTCACCGACGCCCGCTTCCAGAACATGCCGACGATGAAGACCGCGAACATCGGCACGTTGAAGAAGGAGAACAGTGTCTGGAGGTAGCTCATGATGTTGGAGAAGGACGAGGCCAGGAAGGCCGTTCCGATCGACGCGAGGACACCGATCACCGTGATCAGCCGGCCGAAGCGGACGTAGTAGGAGTCCTCGCGCCCCCTGGCCACGTACTTCGCCCAGATGTCCGAGGTGAACACCGTGTTGAAGGACGAGATGTTGGCCGCCATGCCCGCCATGAACGCGGCGAGCAGACCGGTCACCGCGATGCCGAGGACGCCGTTGGGCAGCAACTCCTGCATCAGATACGGGATCGCGTCGTTGTACTGGAGATCCGAGCCGGGGGTGCCGATCTTCGGGACCAGGACGGCCGCCACCAGGCCCGGGATCATCACCAGGAACACGATGAAGATCTTCGGGTAGGCCGCGATCAGCGGGGTGCGCCGGGCCGCGGAGAGGTTCTTCGCCGACAGCGCGCGCTGCACCTCGGCGAAGTTCGTCGTCCAGTAGCCGAAGGACAGCACGAAGCCGAGGCCGAGCACGATCGTCAGCCAGTTGGCGCCGAGCGGGTTGGCGCTGCCGATGCCCGTGCCGCCCCAGGCCGTCGTGAAGTCGGTGCCGTGGGTCTTGTCCAGGGAGTCCGTCAGGCCGTCCCAGCCGCCCACCCGGTGCAGGCCGAGCACGGCGATCGGGATCAGGGCCGCCAGGATCACGAAGAACTGGAGCACCTCGTTGTAGATCGCGGAGGAGAGACCGCCCAGGGTGATGTAGGCGAGGACGAAGAACCCGGCGACCACGATCGCCACCCACTGCGGCCAGCCGAGCAGTGCCTCGACCACGATCGCGAGCGAGTAGAGGTTGACGCCCGCGATCAGGACCGCGGCGAAGGCGAACAGGACCGAACTCAGCAGATGCGCCCATTTGTCGAAGCGCAGCAGCAGGAACTCGGGCACCGAGCGGACCTTGGAGCCGTAGTAGAACGGCATCATCACCAGGCCGAGGAAGACCATCGCCGGGATGGCGCCGATCCAGTACCAGTGCACGGTGTAGACGCCGTACTGGGCGCTGTTGGCGGCCATGCCGAGGATCTCGGTGGCGCCCAGGTTGGCCGAGATGAAGGCCAGGCCGGTGATCCACGCGGGCAGTGAGCGCCCGGACAGGAAGAAGTCGAGGCTCGTCCTCACCGAGCGGCGGGCCGCGAAGCCGATGCCGAGGACGACCACGAAGTAGATGCCGAGGATTGTGTAGTCGAGTGCGTTCGTGGGGAGACGCAGCTCGGCGGCGAGCAGGGTGCCCGGTTGGGGCGGATGTGTGGGGGACTGCATCAGAACTCGCTTCGTCGCGTGAACCAGTCGGAGCGGGACGCGTGCCTCCGCATTCAGGAAATACGCCCTTCCGATGGTGTCCTTTGTTTGATTGTGACGTTGACTGCGGTGGTGGCTTGTGGTTTGTTGTGTCCGGTTATGTTTGAAGGTTTGATCGGGTGCTGATGGGGAGTCCGACTGTGAAGAAGACCTCGACCCGGCTCGCCGACGGTCGTGAGCTCATCTACTACGACGCGGGCGACGACCAGGTGCGCGACGCGGTGGACCGGCGCCCGCTCGACCCGACCGTCACCACCTCGGAGGTGCGCCGCGACCCGCTGCTCGGCGATTCGGTGGCGATCGCCTCGCACCGCCAGGGGCGCATCTACCACCCCCCGGCGAACGAGTGCCCGCTGTGCCCGTCCTCGGGCGGCCGGCTGAGCGAGATCCCCGACTCCTCGTACGACGTCGTGGTGTTCGAGAACCGCTTCCCCTCGCTGGCGGGGGACTCCGGCCGCTGCGAGGTCGTCTGCTTCACCTCCGACCACGACGCCTCCTTCGCGGATCTGACGGAGGCGCAGGCGGCCCTCGTCCTGGAGGCCTGGACGGACCGCACCGCCGAACTGTCCCATCTGCCCTCCGTCCGACAGGTCTTCTGCTTCGAGAACCGCGGCGCCGAGATCGGCGTGACACTCGGTCACCCGCACGGGCAGATCTACGGCTACCCCTTCACCACCCCTCGTACCGCGCTGATGCTGCGCTCGCTCGCCGCGCACAAGGAGGCGACCGGCGGGGAGAACCTGTTCGACGAGGTCGTCGCGCGCGAGCTGGCGGACGGTTCACGGGTCGTCCTGTCGAGTGACCACTGGGTCGCCTTCGTCCCGTACGCCGCCCACTGGCCGTACGAGGTCCACCTCTACCCGCGCCGCCGCGTGCCCGACCTGCTCGGCCTCGACGAGGGCGCGCGCACAGAGTTCCCCCAGGTCTATCTGGAACTCTTGAGGCGCTTCGACCGGATCTTCGACGGACCGGACGGTGGGAAGGACGGGACGGGCGAGCCGCCGACGCCGTACATCGCGGCGTGGCACCAGGCTCCCTTCGGCCCGCTGGAGGAGTTCGAAGGCGTCAACCGGGACGACTTCGCGCTCCACCTCGAGCTTTTCACCATTCGCCGCACTTCCGGCAAGCTGAAGTTTCTCGCGGGTTCCGAGTCCGGCATGAACGTGTTCATCAACGACGTGCCGCCGGAGACCGCGGCTCAGCGACTGCGAGAGGTAGCGAGTACATGAGTGGGAAGTATCTGGTCACGGGTGGAGCGGGCTACGTGGGCAGCGTGGTCGCGCGCCACCTGATCGAGGCGGGCCACGAGGTCACCGTCCTCGACAACCTCTCGACGGGCTTCCGCGAGGGCGTGCCCGCCGGCGCCGCGTTCATCGAGGGCGACATCCGCGATGCCGCCAAGTGGCTGGACCCCTCGTACGACGCCGTCCTGCACTTCGCCGCGTTCTCGCAGGTCGGCGAGTCCGTGGTCAAGCCCGAGAAGTACTGGGACAACAACGTCGGCGGCACCATGGCGCTGCTCGCCGCGATGCGCGAGGCCGGCGTGCGCACGCTGGTCTTCTCCTCCACCGCCGCGACGTACGGCGAGCCCGAGACCACCCCGATCGTGGAGTCCGCGCCGACCCGGCCCACCAACCCCTACGGCGCCTCCAAGCTCGCCGTCGACCACATGATCACCGGCGAGGCGGCGGCCCACGGACTCGGGGCCGTCTCCCTGCGCTACTTCAACGTGGCCGGCGCCTACGGCGAGAGCGGCGAGCGGCACGACCCCGAGTCGCACCTCATCCCGCTGGTCCTCCAGGTCGCGCAGGGCCGCCGCGACGCGATCTCCGTCTTCGGCGACGACTACCCGACGCCGGACGGCACCTGCGTCCGCGACTACATCCATGTCGCGGACCTCGCCGAGGCGCACCTGCTGGCCCTCGCGGCCGCGGCCCCCGGCGAGCACCTGATCTGCAACCTCGGCAACGGCAACGGCTTCTCCGTCCGCGAGGTCATCGAAACCGTGCGCCAGGTGACCGGGCACCCGATCCCCGAGGCCGTGGCCCCCCGCCGCGGCGGGGACCCGGCGGTCCTGGTCGCCTCGGCCGAGACCGCCCGGGAGCGGCTCGGCTGGAACCCGTCCCGCGCGGATCTCGCGGGGATCGTCGCGGACGCGTGGGAGTTCGCACAGAACGTGGCAAAGGGGTAGCAGTGGACCAGGTGGGGGTACGTGAGGGCTTCGAGGAGCTGTACGGCGCCGCGCCCGAGGGGGTCTGGGCGGCGCCCGGCCGGGTCAACCTGATCGGCGAGTACACGGACTTCAACGAGGGGTTCGTGATGCCGCTCGCGCTGCCGCACACGGCGGTCGCGGCGGTGTCCCGCCGGTCCGACGGGGTGCTGCGGCTGCACTCGGCGGACATCGACGGCCCGGTCGTCGAGCTGCGCGTGGACGAACTGACGCCCCGGTCGGACACCGGCTGGGCCGCCTATCCGGCGGGTGTGGTGTGGGCGCTGCGCGAGGCGGGCCACGCCGTCGGCGGCGCGGACATCCATCTCGCCTCCACGGTCCCCACCGGCGCGGGGCTGTCCTCCTCGGCGGCCCTGGAGGTCGTCACCGCCCTCGCCCTCGACGAGCTGTACCGGCTCGGGCTCACCCGGCCCGAGCTGGCACGGCTCGCCCAGCGCGCCGAGAACGACTTCGTCGGCGTGCCCTGCGGGGTCATGGACCAGACGGCGTCGGCGTGCTGCACCGAGGGCCACGCCCTGCACCTCGACTGCCGCGACCTGTCCATCCGCCAGGTCCCCTTCGACCTCGCCTCCCAGGGACTCGAACTCCTCGTCGTCGACACCCGGGTGAAGCACGCGCTCGGCGACGGGGCGTACGCGGAGCGGCGCGCGGGCTGTGAGGAGGGGGCACGCCTGCTGGGCGTGTCCCATCTGCGCGACGTCGCGTACGAGGACCTCGACACGGCCCTCGCCCGGCTCTCCGACGAGCGCGTGCGCCGCTACGTCCGCCACGTCGTCTCCGACGACCACCGGGTGGACCGGGTCATCTCCCTGCTGGACGCGGGTGACGTCCGCGCGATCGGGCCGGTCCTGACGGACGGTCACGCCTCGCTCCGCGACGATCTGCGGATCTCGTGTCCCGAGCTGGACCTCGCGGTCTCGGCGGCCAACGCCGCGGGTGCGCTGGGTGCGCGGATGACGGGGGGTGGGTTCGGGGGATCCGCCGTCGTGCTGGTGGAGTCCACCGACATCGACGGGGTCACCAAGGCTGTGGTGGAGGCCTTTGCCGAGGCGGGCTTCACCGCTCCGCGGGTGTTTCCGGCTGTTCCTTCGGCGGGGGCCCGGCGGATCGGCTGACCTCCGGGTTTGTTTCGCCCCCTCCGCCCCTGCCCTCCCCCAAGGTCTCGGCTTCGCTCGACCAGGGGGGACCCCCATCGTCCCCGGGGGCTCCGCCCCCGGGCCCCCGCTCCTCAAACGCCGGAGGGGCTGAGACTTTCAGTCGCCGGAGGGGCTGGAACTTGCGCCGGAAGGGGGCCAGCGCTTCGTCAGGGTGTACTCCGTGATTCCCGGGGGGTAGTCGGGGATCACGGCCACCACCTCGTAGCCCTGTTTCCGGTAGAAGTCCGGGGCCTGGAAGTCCCAGGTCTCCAGGCGGGCGGCGTGGCAGCCCCGTTCCTCGCGCGCGACGCGCTCGGCCTCCGCCAGGAGCCGGCTGCCGAGACCCGTGCCCCGGGTGCGGCCGTCGACCCACAGGTAGGTCACGTGCAGCCAGGTCGTCCAGGTGTGGCCCACCAGACCGCCGGCCAGGGCGCCGTCCTGGTCCAAGGCCCAGACGTGAAGCGGGGATTCACGCTCGCCCGGGGTTCCGCGCAGCGCGCGCAGCACCGGGGAGGCCGCCGTGTTCGTGTCCAGCAGCCGTCTGCGGAGCAGATCCCGACGCTCCTTGTCGTCTCCTGTCTCGATACGAAACATACGGCTCACCATAAACGCGCTGGCCAACCAGTTCTGCAAATCACCTTCCGCTCCTCGCCCCCGGCCGTACTCTGATGAACAGTGCCGGTGGGGGCCGGTGCTGATCAGGGGGCGAGACAGTCGGGTACGACGCCCGAAGTGGGGGTAGCACTTCCAGCACGGCGGCGGCCGTGCGGCGGAGGCACCTCGTTTTCCGGGTCGCAAGCGGGCCCGGGATCACCTCGGGCGCCGTACCCGTACGGATCGTCCCCCGACAGTGGGGGTTTCTGTGGTTCGCATCCGAGTACTGGTCGTCGACGACCATCGCATCTTCGCCGAGTCGCTCGCCGCCGCGCTCGCGGCCGAGCCCGATGTCGACGTGTCCGCGGCCGGCAGCGGTCCGGCCGCGCTGCGCTGCCTCGAACGCGCGGCGGCCGAGGGCCGCCGCTTCGACGTGCTGCTCGTCGACGCCGACCTGGGCGGCAATCTGCCCGGCATGCGTCCGGCGGTGCCCGTCCAGGAGAGCAACGAGGACGGCCTGGTCGACGGCATATCGCTGGTCGCCGGAGTGCGCTCCGGGCAGCCGAGCGTACGGACCGTCGTGCTGGCCGAGAAGGACGATCCGCGCCGGGCCGCGCTCGCCCTCCAGGCCGGCGCCTCGGGATGGGTCGCCAAGGACTGCTCGCTGTCACGGCTGCTCACGGTCATACGGGGTGTGCTGCGCGACGAGACCCATCTGCCGCCCGCCCTGCTCACCGGGGTGCTGCGGGAGCTGACCGCCGCGCGCAAGCACCGCACCGAGAGCGAGCGGCTCGTCGAGTCGCTGACGCCCCGTGAGCGCGAGGTGCTGCGGTGCATGGTCGCCGGGCTCGGGCGCAAGGCGGTGGCGGAGCGGCTGTTCCTGTCGCCGCACACCGTCCGCACCCATATGCAGAACGTCCTGGGGAAGCTCGGTGTGCACTCCACCCTCGCCGCCGTGGCACTGGCCCGGCGCGCGGGTGTCGGACCCGTCGACCTAACCGGGGATGTTGTCGAACGGGGCGGTCAACTGGCGTAGCAGCCCGGCCAGTTCACCGCGCTGTGCCCGGCTCAGCTCGGCGAGGATCGCCCGTTCCTGGTCGAGCAGGCCGGCCAGCGCCTGGTCGGCGCGGTCGCATCCCTCGTCCGTGAGGCGTACGAGCACGCCCCTGCGGTCGCTCGGGTCCGGGAGGCGTTCGACCAGACCCTTCTTGGTCAGACGGTCGATGCGGTTCGTCATCGTGCCGGAGGTGACGAGCGTCTGCGTCAGCAACTGGCCGGGAGAGAGCTGATACGGGGAACCCGCGCGCCGCAGCGCCGTCAGGACGTCGAACTCCCAGGGCTCCAGGCTGTGCTCGGCGAAAGCGAGCCGGCGCGCACGGTCCAGATGCCGGGCCAGCCTGCTCACGCGGCTGAGCACCTCGAGCGGTTCCACGTCGAGGTCAGGGCGCTCACGGCGCCACGCAGCGACCAGCCGATCGACCTCGTCCTCCATGACGATCAGTGTAGTGGTTGTGTCGACATGAAGTCTCTTGATGTGGAGTTTCTTGATGACAAGTCTCTTGACGTCGAGATAGTTTTCCTGTGAGGCTGGAGACCCGAACGGTCCGGTCACCGCCGCCCCTTCAGCGGTCCGCGACCCCAGCGCGACTTCGAGGAGGCCACCCATGGCTGCCACCCCCACCTGGGACCCGGGCCAGTACCTGCGCCACTCCCGGCACCGGGCCCGCCCCTTCGCCGACCTGCTCGCCCAGGTCCCCGAGCTTCCGGGCGATCCCGCCCGCATCGCCGACCTCGGCTGCGGCCCCGGCAACGTCACCGTCCAGCTCGCCGCCCGCTGGCCCACCGCCCGCATCACCGGCTACGACAACTCCGCCGACATGCTGGCCCGGTCCGAGGAGTACGCGGGCCCCACGGCCGGCGGCGGGCGGCTCGACTTCGCCCACGCCGACCTCACCGACTGGACGCCCGCCGGGACGTACGACCTGATCACCTCGAACGCCGCGCTCCAGTGGGTGCCGGGACACCTGGAGTCGCTCCCCGGCTGGCTCGACGCGCTCGCGCCCGGCGGCACCTTCGCCTTCCAGGTCCCCCACAACACCGACGCCCCGCTGCACGTCCTCCTGCGCGAACTCGCCTCCTCCCCGCGCTGGAAAGGTCTGCTCGGCGACTCCCCGCGCCCCGCGGACTCGGTCCACGACCCGCTCGTCTACCTGGACCTCCTGGAGAGGGCCGGCTGCCGCGCGGACGTCTGGGAGACCACGTACATGCAACGGCTGAGCGGACCGGACCCCGTGCTCGACTGGGCGAAGGGGACCGCGCTGCGGCCCGTGCTGACCGCCCTCGCGGACGACCCCGAGGCCACGGACGGCTTCCTCGCCGCCTACCGGGACCTGCTGCGCGAGGCCTACCCCGCCCGGTCCTACGGCACGGTCCTGCCGTTTCGCCGGCTCTTCGCCGTGGCCCGGAAGGAGGCCTGATGCTCACCGCGCTCGACCATGTCCAGCTCGCCGCCCCGCCGGGCTGCGAGGACCGCCTGCGCGCGTACTACGTCGGCGTCCTCGGCATGACCGAGACGCCCAAGCCGCCCGTCCTCGCCGCCCGCGGGGGCTGCTGGTTCCGGGCGGGGCCGTCGAGCTGCACCTCGGGACCGAGGCCTCCTTCCGTCCCGCGAAGAAGGCCCACCCCGGGCTGCGCGTCACCGGCATCGACGCCTGTGCCGCACGGATCGAGGCCGCCGGCTTCCCCGTCGTCCGGGACGAGGACCTGCCCGGGCACCGGCGCTTCTTCTCCGAGGACCCCGTCGGCAACCGCCTCGAATTCCTGGAGCCGCTCCCGGCCCGCGACTGAGCCGGGAGCGCACTCGGCCCGGACCCCGTCTCAGGCCTTGCGATGCCCTATCAGCCGCGGCTTCGGCTCCAGCCCGTCCAGACCGTGCCACGCCAGGTTCACCAGATGGGCGGCCACCTCCGCCTTGCGCGGCTTGCGGACGTCCAGCCACCACTGGCCCGTCAGCGCGACCATGCCGACCAGGGCCTGGGCGTACAGCGGCGCCAGTTTCGAGTCGAAGCCGCGGCTCTTGAACTCACGGCCCAGGATGTCCTCCACCTGGGTGGCGATGTCCGAGATCAACGACGCGAACGAACCCGTCGACTGCGGGATGGGGGAGTCACGGACCAGGATGCGGAAACCGTCCGTGTACTCCTCGATGTAGTCCAGAAGGGCGAACGCCGCCTGCTCGCACAGCTCGCGCGGATGGCCCGCCGTCAGCGAACCGGTCACCATGTCCAGCAGCCGCCGCATCTCACGGTCCACCACCACCGCGTACAGGCCCTCCTTGCCGCCGAAGTGCTCGTAGACCACCGGCTTGGAGACACCGGCCTTGGCCGCGATCTCCTCCACCGACGTGCCCTCGAAGCCCTTGGCCGCGAACAGGGTGCGGCCGATCTCCAGCAGCTGCTGACGGCGCTCGGCGCCGGTCATACGAGTGCGACGCGCGCGCCGCGGCTTGTCGTTGCTGCTCGGGGTGCTGCTGGAGTCGGTCGCCACGCCGTCAATCATGCCGCTTCAGCGGTTTCCGTCTTGCGTCGGGAGCCGTTCCCGTCGTCGCTGCGGCGGGAATCGATACGCGAGCGTGACGGCCAGCGCACGTCATAGGCCCATCCGAGCTGCTCGCACCAGCGGATGATCCGCGCCGACGAGTCGAGCTGGCCGCGGTCCACACCGTGCCGGGCGGACGTCGGGTCCGAGTGGTGGAGGTTGTGCCAGGACTCGCCGCACGAGAGCACCGCCAGCCACCACACGTTGCCCGAACGGTCACGCGACTTGAACGGGCGCTTGCCGACCGCGTGACAGATCGAGTTGATCGACCAGGTCACATGGTGCAGCAGGGCCACCCGGACGAGGGAACCCCAGAAGAACCCGGTGAACGCGCCCCACCACGACATCGTCACCAGACCGCCGATCAGGGCCGGCAGGGCCAGCGAGAGCAGCGTCCAGAGGAGGAACTGACGCGAGATCGCCCGGATCACCGGGTCCTTGACCAGATCGGGCGCGTACTTCTCCTGCGAGGTCCGCTCCTCGTCGAACATCCATCCGATGTGCGCCCACCACAGGCCCTTCAGCAGCGCCGGGACCGTCTCCCCGTAACGCCACGGCGAATGCGGGTCACCCTCGGCGTCGGAGAACTTGTGGTGCTTGCGGTGGTCGGCGACCCAGCGCACGAGAGGGCCCTCGACCGCCATCGATCCCGCGATCGCGATCGCGATCCGCAGAGGCTGCTTCGCCTTGAAGGAGCCGTGCGTGAAGTAGCGGTGGTAACCGATCGTGACGCCGTGGCAGCCCAGGTAGTAGAAGAAGACCAGCAGGCCCGCGTCCAGCCAGCTCAGCCCCCATCCCCAGGCCAGAGGCACCGCGGCGAGCAGCGCCAGGAACGGAACGGCGATGAAGAGAAGAAGGGTGATCTGTTCGAGTGACCCCTTCTTCTCGCCGCCGAGGGTCGCGGCGGGGAGCGAGGTGCCGTCGTCCGCCCGCGGGGCGTCGTCGATCACATCCGAACTCGTGGTCATGGGCGTCCCTTGTGGGGTTCGAGGGTGAGGAACGGCGGGGAAGGGTGTCCGGGTGCGAACCCAGCGTCCTCCCGTCGTCCGACGGGAATACCTACGGGTCCGTAACCTACGGCGTCGTAAGTATGTCAGCGCGTAGCCCGGCGGCAAGAGCCCGTGAGCCTGCGCGTCCGAGGGGACACCTATCCTTGGAGTCGGTCGGACAGCGCGGTCCGTTCTGTTTTCTTCCCGGATGCCACCTCCTTAAGCGGCACCCGCCGCGCGCGGTCGTCACCCGGGTTCCCTCCCAGACGAGCTTCAGACGAGATTCCCCACTCTTCAGACGAGCTTCACCACTGCAAGGAGCCGCACCTGTGAGCAGTGCCGACGACCAGACCACGACCACCAGCAGCGAACTGCGCGCCGACATCCGCCGCCTGGGCGACCTGCTCGGCGAGACCCTCGTACGGCAGGAGGGCCCCGAGCTCCTGGAACTGGTCGAGAAGGTCCGCCGCCTGACCCGCGAGGACGGCGAGGCCGCCGCCGAGCTGCTGCGCGGCACCGAGCTGGAGACCGCCGCCAAGCTGGTCCGCGCCTTCTCGACCTACTTCCACCTCGCCAACGTCACCGAGCAGGTGCACCGCGGACGCGAGCTGCGCGCCAAGCGCGCCGCCGAGGGCGGCCTTCTCGCCCGGACGGCCGACCGGCTCAAGGACGCCGACCCCGAGCACCTGCGCCAGACGGTCAAGAACCTCAACGTCCGCCCGGTGTTCACCGCCCACCCCACGGAGGCGGCCCGGCGCTCGGTCCTCAACAAGCTGCGGCGCATCGCCGCGCTCCTGGAGACCCCGGTCATCGAGGCCGACCGCCGCCGCCACGACACCCGCCTCGCCGAGAACATCGACCTGGTGTGGCAGACGGACGAGCTCCGCGTCGTGCGCCCCGAACCCGCCGACGAGGCCCGCAACGCCATCTACTACCTGGACGAGCTGCACGCCGGCGCCGTCGGTGACGTCCTGGAGGACCTCACCGCCGAACTCGAACGCGTCGGCGTCGCCCTCCCGGACGACACGCGCCCCCTCACCTTCGGCACCTGGATCGGCGGCGACCGCGACGGCAACCCGAACGTCACCCCCGACGTCACCTGGGACGTCCTGATCCTCCAGCACGAGCACGGCATCAACGACGCCCTGGAGCTCATCGACGAACTCCGCGGCTTCCTGTCGAACTCCATCCGCTACACCGGCGCCACCGAGGAACTCCTGGAATCCCTCCAGAGCGACCTCGAACTCCTGCCGGAGATCAGCCCCCGCTACAAGCGCCTCAACGCCGAGGAGCCCTACCGCCTCAAGGCCACCTGCATCCGGCAGAAGCTGGAGAACACCAAGCAGCGCCTGGCCAAGGGCACCGCGCACGAGGACGGCCGCGACTACCTCGGCACCGCCGAACTCCTGCGCGACCTCATCCTCGTCCAGACCTCGCTGCGCGAGCACCGCGGCGGCCTGATCGCCGACGGCCGGATGAACCGCACCATCCGCACGCTCGCCGCGTTCGGCCTCCAGCTCGCCACCATGGACGTACGCGAGCACGCGGACGCCCACCACCACGCCCTCGGCCAGCTCTTCGACCGGCTCGGCGAGGAGTCCTGGCGCTACGTGGACATGCCGCGCGACTACCGCGCCAAGCTCCTCGCCAAGGAACTGCGCTCCCGGCGCCCGCTCGCTCCGACCCCCGCGCCGCTCGACGCCGCCGGCCAGAAGACCCTCGGCGTCTTCGAGACCGTCAAGAAGGCCCTGAAGACCTTCGGGCCCGAGGTCATCGAGTCGTACATCATCTCGATGTGCCAGGGCGCCGACGACGTCTTCGCCGCCGCCGTCCTCGCCCGCGAGGCCGGACTGCTCGACCTGCACGCCGGCTGGGCGAAGATCGGCATCGTGCCGCTCCTGGAGACCACCGACGAGCTCAAGGCCGCGGACACCATCCTGGAGGACATGCTCTCCGACCCCTCGTACCGCCGTCTGGTGGCACTGCGCGGGGACGTCCAGGAGGTCATGCTCGGCTACTCCGACTCCTCCAAGTTCGGCGGCATCACCACCTCGCAGTGGGAGATCCACCGCGCCCAGCGCCGGCTGCGCGACGTCGCCCACCGCTACGGCGTGCGCCTGCGGCTCTTCCACGGCCGCGGCGGCACCGTCGGCCGCGGCGGCGGCCCCTCGCACGACGCGATCCTCGCGCAGCCCTGGGGCACCCTGGAGGGCGAGATCAAGGTGACCGAGCAGGGCGAGGTCATCTCCGACAAGTACCTGGTCCCCTCGCTCGCCCGCGAGAACCTCGAACTGACGGTCGCCGCGACCCTCCAGGCGTCCGCCCTGCACACCGCGCCCCGCCAGTCCGACGAGGCGCTGGCCCGCTGGGACGCGGCGATGGACGTCGTCTCCGACGCCGCCCACTCCGCCTACCGGCGGCTCGTCGAGGACCCCGACCTGCCGACGTACTTCCTCGCCTCCACGCCGGTCGACCAGCTCGCCGACCTGCACCTGGGCTCGCGGCCCTCCCGCCGCCCCGGCTCGGGCGTCTCGCTCGACGGACTGCGCGCCATCCCGTGGGTCTTCGGCTGGACCCAGTCCCGGCAGATCGTGCCCGGCTGGTTCGGCGTCGGCTCCGGCCTCAAGGCACTGCGCGAGGCCGGCCTGGACACCGTGCTCGACGAGATGCACGAGCAGTGGCACTTCTTCCGGAACTTCCTCTCGAACGTCGAGATGACCCTCGCGAAGACCGATCTGCGGATCGCCCGCCACTACGTCGACACCCTCGTCCCCGACGAGCTCAAGCACGTGTTCGACGTCATCGAGGCCGAGCACGAGCTCACCGTGCGCGAGGTGCTGCGCATCACCGGCGGCGAGAAGCTGCTCGACACCCACCCGGTGCTCCAGCAGACCTTCGCCATCCGCGACGCCTACCTGGACCCGATCTCCTACCTCCAGGTCGCCCTCCTCAAGCGCCAGCGCGACGAGGCCGCGGCCGGGCAGACGACGGACCCGCTGCTCTCGCGGGCCCTGCTCCTGACGGTCAACGGTGTGGCGGCGGGCCTGCGCAACACCGGCTGAGCGAACGGCCCCGCCGGGCCGGTGACACCCGGACACCGGCGGGGCCGACGCGAAGGCGCCCTCCGCGCTCGTACCCGTACGAGCGCGGAGGGCGCCTTCATGTGTCCGTGCGGCCGTCCGCCCCCATGGCGGCGCGTGTGTTCCCCCGCGTCTCCGCGGGCCCCTACAGGACCAGGAACGTGGCCGTCAGCAGGGCGATCCCCGTGCCCGCCATCACCCAGGCCGGGCGGGGCAGCCGCAGACCGCCCGCGACCACCACCGAGGCGAGCAGCAGGGCCCCCGCGAGCGGGATCCAGGCGTAGAGCAGTCCGGCCGGCCCGCTGCGGACGACCTCGTCGCTGCCGGGTTTCACCGTGACCGTGTACGTCCGGCCCTTCTCCACGGCCACCGACTGGTCGATGACGACGTGGGACCGTGCCCGTGAACCGGGCGACACCGGCGTGTACGACCCCGCGCAGACGTCCCCCGAGCACGACCGCACGGTGATCGTGCCCTGCTCCCGGCCCTTGCTCAGCATCACGTGCTGCGCGGTGCCCCAGGAGGCCCAGACGCCCGCGATCAGGATGAGCCCGGTGACCACGCCCATCGCCGTGAGCTGTCCGAGACGCAGCGCCGTGTACGCGCTCTGACGTGAGGTGACGGCACGCATGGCGGGGATCATTGGCCATGGCCGCGCGCTCGGTCAACTCCCGAGGGGGACAAGTCGGCAGTTGTGCGCGTACGTCGACCACCCGGCCCCGGCCGCGCGGCCGTCCCGCGGTTCCCGGGGCCTCACGGGCCGTCCCTCAGGAGCCGTACGGGCGGTTCCTCAGGAGTTGTAGGTGCTCTGGGCCCGCTCCAGGCCCTCGATCACCAGGCACTCCACCGCGTCCGCCGCCCGGTCCACGAAGTAGTCCAGTTCCTTGCGCTCGGCCGGGGAGAAGTCCTTGAGGACGAAGTCCGCGACCTGCATACGGCCCGGAGGGCGCCCGATGCCGAACCGCACCCGGTGGTAGTCCGCGCCCATCGCCTTCGTCATGGACTTGAGGCCGTTGTGGCCGTTGTCGCCGCCGCCCAGCTTCAGCCGCAGCACGCCGTGGTCGATGTCGAGCTCGTCGTGGACGGCCACGATGTTCGCCGTCGGCACCTTGTAGAAGTCCCGCAGCGCGGTCACCGGGCCGCCCGACAGGTTCATGTACGACATCGGCTTGGCCAGGATCACCCGGCGGTTCGCCGGACCGGGCGGTCCGATCCGCCCCTCGATCACCTGGGCCTGCGCCTTGCCCGCCCGCTTGAACTTCCCGCCGATCCGCCCGGCCAGCAGATCGGCCACCATGAAGCCCACGTTGTGCCGGTTCATGGCGTACTCGGGGCCCGGATTGCCGAGGCCCACGATCAGCCAGGGCGCATTGGCGTCGGTCGTCACGTCCGTGTCTCCCATGTGTCCTTGATACGCGGCAGCCGCCGCTCCCGAGAAGGAGCGGCGGCTGGCACAGATGAAGATTCCGGGGGGAATCAGGCCTCGGCGGCAGCCTCGGACTCGCCCTCGGCGGCCGGCTCCTCGGCCTGCGCCGACAGGACCTGGATGACGACCGCGTCCTCGTCGATCGCCAGCGTGGTGCCCTTGGGGAGCTTGATGTCCTTGGCGTGGATGGAGGCACCGGCCTCCAGGCCCGCGATGGAGACGGTGACCGACTCCGGGATGTGGGTGGCCTCGGCCTCGACCGTCAGCGTGTTCAGCACGTTCTCGACGAGGAAGCTGCCCGGGGCCAGCTCGCCCTCGGTCTGCACGAAGACCTCGACGGTGACCTTCTCGCCGCGCTTCACGAGGAGCAGGTCGACGTGCTCGAGGTGGCCCTTGATGGCGTCGCGCTGGACGGCCTTCGGGATCGCGAGCTCGGTCTTGCCGCCCAGGTCCAGGGAGAGCAGGACGTTCGGCGTACGCAGCGCGAGAAGCAGCTCGTGGCCCGGCAGCGTGATGTGGACCGGGTCCGTGCCGTGACCGTAGACGACGCCGGGAACCCTGCCCTCGCGGCGGACGCGGCGGGCGGCGCCCTTGCCGAACTCGTTGCGGGACTCGGCGGCGAGCTTGATCTCGGACATGTTCACTCCTCGTAGATCTGGGGAAAGAGGTCACCCGGCCAAACCATCGGCCTGCTACGAAGAGCGCGTCGATAACGGACCGCCGCACACAAAAGTGCGGCCTCCCTCGCCGAGCAACTGTGACAGCTTACGGGGCGGGGAGGCCGTACAAGAAATCGATCTAGGCGACCGACGGGAGAGGGGCCTACTGCTCCTCGAACAGGCTCGTCACCGAGCCGTCCTGGAAGACCTCGCGCACCGCGTCCGCGATGGTCGGCGCGATCGAGAGCACCGTGATCTTGTCGAGCTCCAGCTCGCCGGGGGTCGGCAGGGTGTCCGTGAAGATGAACTCGCTGACCTTGGAGTTCTTCAGACGGTCGGCCGCCGGGCCGGAGAGGACACCGTGCGTGGCCGTCACGATGACGTCCTCCGCGCCGTGCGCGAACAGCGCGTCGGCGGCGGCGCAGATGGTGCCACCGGTGTCGATCATGTCGTCGACGAGGACGCAGACGCGGCCCTTCACGTCACCGACCACCTCGTGGACGGTGACCTGGTTGGCGACGTCCTTGTCGCGGCGCTTGTGCACGATGGCCAGCGGAGCGTCGAGACGGTCGCACCAGCGGTCGGCCACGCGCACCCGGCCGGCGTCCGGCGAGACGACGGTGAGCTTGGACCTGTCGACCTTGGCGCCCACGTAGTCGGCGAGGATCGGCAGCGCGAACAGGTGGTCCACCGGGCCGTCGAAGAAGCCCTGGATCTGGTCCGTGTGCAGATCGACCGTGAGGATGCGGTCCGCACCGGCCGTCGCCATCAGGTCGGCGACCAGACGCGCCGAGATCGGTTCACGTCCACGGTGCTTCTTGTCCTGACGGGCGTAACCGTAGAAGGGCACGATCACCGTGATGCTCCTGGCGGAGGCCCGCTTCAGAGCGTCGATCATGATCAGCTGTTCCATGATCCACTTGTTGATGGGGGCCGTGTGGCTCTGCATCAGGAAGCAGTCGGCGCCGCGCGCGGACTCCTGGTAGCGGATGTAGATCTCGCCGTTCGCGAAGTCGAAGGCCTTGGTCGGGACGACCCCGACACCCAGCTTGTGGGCGACCTCCTCGGCAAGCTCGGGGTGGGCGCGGCCGGAGAAGAACATCATCTTCTTCTCGCCGGTCGTCGTCTTGATCCCGGTCACAGCACTGTCTCCTCAGAGGTCATCTCAGTGGGCGTGAGAGGCCTTCTCAGCTGGGTTGCGAGAGGGCTTCTCAGCAGGGGTGCGGATGTGCACTTATCACGGTACGCCGTCCCGGACGTGCCGCTTTCCGGTCAGCCTTCGTCTTCCGGTTCCCGGGAGGCGGTCTCCGCGGCCTTCGCCGCGGCGCTTCCGGGACGCTTGCGAGCCACCCAGCCCTCGATATTGCGCTGCTGGCCACGGGCCACGGCCAGCGAACCGGGCGGCACGTCCTTGGTGATGACGGAGCCCGCCGCGGTGTACGCGCCGTCCCCGATCGTGACAGGAGCCACAAACATGTTGTCCGAACCCGTACGGCAGTGCGAGCCGATCGTGGTGTGGTGCTTGTCCTGCCCGTCGTAGTTCACGAACACGCTCGCGGCACCGATGTTCGAGTACTCGCCGATCGTCGCGTCCCCCACGTACGACAGGTGCGGGATCTTCGTCCCCTCGCCGATCGTGGCGTTCTTCGTCTCGACGTACGTGCCGACCTTGGCCTTCAGGCCGATCCGCGTGCCGGGACGCAGGTAGGCGAACGGGCCGACCTTGGCCTCGGGACCCACCTCGGCGGTGTCGGCCACGGTGTTGTCGACGCGGGCGCCGGCGCCCACCCGGGTGTCCTTCAGGCGGCAGTTGGGCCCGACCTCGGCGCCCTCGGCGAGATGCGTGGCGCCCTGGAGCTGTGTCCCGGGGTGCACGATCGCGTCCTGCTCGAAGGTGACCGTCACGTCGACCCAGGTCGTCGCGGGGTCGAGGACGCTGACGCCGGCCAGCATGGCCCGCGTGAGCAGCCGGTCGTTCAGGATGCGGCGGGCCTCGGCGAGCTGGACGCGGTTGTTGATGCCGGCGATCTCGCGGTGGTCGGCGGCGACGGCCGCGCCCACCCGGTGCCCGGCCTCGCGCAGGATCCCGAGGACGTCGGTCAGGTACTCCTCGCCCTGGCTGTTGTCCGTCCGCACCTTGCCGAGCGCGTCGGCGAGCAGGCGGCCGTCGAAGGCGAAGACGCCCGAGTTGATCTCGCGGATCGCGCGCTGCGAGTCGCTCGCGTCCTTGTGCTCGACGATCGCGGTGACCGCGCCGCCGGCGCCGTCCCGCACGATGCGGCCGTAGCCGGTGGCGTCGGGGACCTCGGCGGTGAGCACGGTGACGGCGTTGCCGTCGGCGCTGTGGGCCGAGGCCAGTGTGAGCAGGGTCTCGCCGCTGAGCAGGGGGGTGTCGCCGCAGACCACGACGACGGTGCCGTCCACGTCCCCGCCGAGCTCCTCGAGGGCCATCCGTACCGCGTGCCCGGTGCCGTTCTGCTCGGCCTGCACCGCGGTGCGTACGTCCGGGTCGATCTCCGCGAGATGCCCGACGACCTTCTCGCGTGCGTGCCCGACGACGACGATCAGGTTCTCGGGGTCCAACTCGTTCGCGGCGGCCAGTACATGACCGACGAGGGAGCGTCCGCAGATGTCGTGCAGAACCTTGGGGGTGGCCGATTTCATACGGGTGCCCTCACCCGCTGCGAGTACAACGACGGCTGCCGGGCGACTGGAGCTCACGGGACTGCCCTTCGGCTTCGGATGACTGGGGGGAGTGGACATCCGCAGGATACCGGGGCGAAACAGGAGGCATGTGGGAGAGGGCCCTGAGAGCACTGTCAGGGACCGGGTCGACCGAGGCTCCCCCGCCAGGACTCGAACCCGGACAGATGGCACCAAAAGCCACAGTGCTGCCAATTACACCACGGGGGAATGAACTCGATCGAACCGGACAATCGGTCGGCCCGTCGAGTCGGCACCCAACACTATGCCGTACCGGATGCCCTCCGTGCGACGGTACAACTCGGCGCCTCCCGCGCGGCAGATGACCGGGTGGCCCCGCCGGGTGTCCGAGGCGTTCGTGCCGGTCGGGTGTTTGCGTTCCTGTGCTTGCGCGACGGGGACCGGCCCGGGGCCGGCGGCGTCCCGGAGGCCGTCGATTCCCGGCGGGGTGTGGTGTAGGCCAGTAGCCAAAACTCACCGGAAATGGTTCGGGGTGCAACCGTAGGCTGGAGCCATGACCACGACGGGGGAAGCGCACACCGCGGCCGGGACCGGGCCGTGGTGGTGGGTCGGATGGCGCGGTGCGGTGCTGGACGCGGGGCTCGCTCTGGCATCGGCGTTCGAATGCGGAGGTGAGGGGGTCCGCTTCGCGCACGACGCGGGGCTGCCCGCTCCGGTGGGTGTCGTGTTCGGGGCGGTGGCCGGGTCCGTACTGCTGGTACGGCGGAAGTGGCCGATCGCGGTCGTCCTGGTGTCCATCGCGATCACGCCCGCCCAGATGGGGTTCCTGATGGGACTCGTCGGGCTCTACACGCTCGCCGCCTCCGAGCTGCCGCGGCGCATCACCGCGGCGCTGGCCGGGATGTCCTTCGCCGGCATGCTGATCGTCACGTTCGTCCGGGCGCACCAGAGCGTCGTGGACGGGGACGTGCCGATGGGGAACTGGCTGGTCCCCTTCGCCTCCATCACGACGGCGATCGGGATGACCGCGCCGCCCGTGCTGCTCGGGCTGTACATGGGGGCCAGGCGGCGGCTGATGGAGAGCCTGCGGGAGCGGGCGGACTCGCTGGAGCGGGAGCTCCAGTTGCTCGCGGAGCGGGCCGAGGAACGGGCGGAGTGGGCGCGCAACGAGGAGCGCACCCGGATCGCGCGGGAGATGCACGACGTGGTCGCGCACCGGGTCTCCCTGATGGTCGTGCACGCGGCGGCGCTCCAGGCGGTCGCCCGGAAGGATCCCGAGAAGGCGGTGAAGAACGCCGCCCTGGTGGGGGACATGGGGCGGCAGGCGCTCACGGAGCTGAGAGAGATGCTCGGCGTACTGCGTACGGGGGACGGGCTGGACACGCGGGTGCCGTCGGTGCCGCTGGCGGCGGTGGGGGCCGCCGCGGCCGCTGCCGCGTCGCGGGCCGCGGGCGACTCCGGGACCGGTGAGGGGCCGAGCCTGGCCGAGATCGACGAGCTGATCGGGCAGTCGGCGGCGGCCGGGATGGTCGTGGCCCTGTCGGTCGAGGGGGACTTGCGGGCGTATGCCCGTGAGATCGAACAGACCGCCTACCGGGTGGTGCAGGAGGCGTTGACGAACGTCCACAAGCACGCGGCGGGGGCGAAGACGTACGTCCGGCTGGCGCATCGGGTGTCCGAGATCGCGATGCAGGTGGAGAACGAGTGCCCGCCGGAGGTGGGGGCGGGGTCGTCCGTCGCGCTGCCCAGCGGGGGGAACGGGCTGCTGGGGATGAAGGAGCGGGTGGCCGCGCTCGGGGGTGTGTTCGTGTCGGGGCCGACCGATGCGGGTGGGTTCCGGGTGTCGGCGGTGATCCCCGCGTAGTGGCGGCGCCGGCCGTCGCGGGTGCGGGTGCGGGTGCGGGTGCGGTTCGGTGGGTGGGTGGGTCGGGGCCGTGCCGGTGCATCAGCCCGTCGCCGTCGGGTGAGGGGTGGGCGTCGGTGGCGACGGGCGTCGATGTACCGGCACGTCCCCTTCCGTCGGATCCCGGCTGCGGGTGTGCGGTGGCTTGGGTGCCGTCCCTCACGGGCGTGATTTTCAGCCCCTCCGGCGTTTGAGGAGCGGGGGCTGGGGCGGAGCCCCGGGGTGGGGCGGAGGGGGCGGAAGAAGGTCCTGGTGGGTCAGGTCGTGGTGAGCCGGGGTGGGGCGGTGCCGGTGAGGAGGTTGGTGAGGGCCGCGTCGATGTGCGGGCCGAGGTACCAGTCGCCGGTGTGGTCGAGGGTGTAGACGCGGCCCTCGGCGTCGATGGCGAGCAGGGCGTGGGAGTCGGCCTCCTCGCCCAGGGGGCAGACCTCGGTGTCGAGCGCCCGGCCGAGGTCGCCGAGGGTACGGGCCATGTGCAGCCCGTGCAGGGGATCGAGATGGAGCAGGGCGGGGGCGAGCTGGCGCCCGGGTCCCGTGGCGCCCACGCGCAGCCCCCCGAACTCCGCCCAGGCCTCGACCGCCGCCGGGAACACGGAGTGCCGGTGCCCGGCCGGCGACGCGTGTCCGCGCAGCTCGTCGGCCCAGTACTCGGCCTGCTTTATGTCCCAGCGTCCCGGCTGCCATCCCGCCGAGCGCAGTACGGCGACCACGGGCTCGGGGAAACGCGACGAGGATCCCCCCTGCCCGGCAGGGGAGAAGAGGCTGGAGGAGGAGCGTTCGGAGTGCATCTGCCCTTCGTTCGTCGAGGGATGGGACATCGGCGTCGCGGGACGCCGTCATACGTACGTATGCGGGGATAGGGGAGTTCAGGCGTCCGGTTCCGCCGGGTCGACGATGCGTACGCCGAAGTGGCCGCTGAGCGCCGTGCAGGAGCGGCAGGGCGCGGCGAAGCTCCCGTGCAGCGGGTCGCCGTCCTCGCGGATGCGGCGCGCGGTGAGTTTGGCCCCCTTGAGGGCCTTGCGGGCCTCGCCGCTGGTCATCGGCTTGCGGCCGGCGCGCTTGCTGCGTTCGGCGTCGGCGGCGGCGATCTGCCGGGAGATCAGGATGGCCTCGGCGCAGCGGCCGGTGAAGCGGTCGCGCTGGGCGTTCGTGAGGGTGTCGAGGAAGTCCTGGACCAGCGGGTGAAGAGCGGGTGGCTGGTCGCCGCGGGCTGCCGTGCCGGTGAGGGTGGCGCCGCGGACGGAGAGGGCGGCGGCGACGGTGGGAAGTATGCCGTCGCGGCGGTACAGCAGGACGGGCGCGTGCAGTGCTTCGGTGCTGCTCCAGCCGACCCGGGGGTCCCCGGACGTGCTCGTATGCGTCGCATTCATGATCGTCTTTCCCTCCCGTGCATCCCCCGGTGCGGAGACAGACTGCCAAACGCCGTGGCGGGAGCGGTAGCTGGGGCGCCGCGACACGCCAGGTCTTCGGCGTACGGTCACGGCGGGGTGACGGCTGGTCACGGAACCGGAGGCCCGGTGACCGGTGTCGTACAACCGAATAGGCTGTCGACATCCGCGCTCCATCCAGCTACTGAAGACGCCGCAGGGGGCAACCGTCATGACGACAGGTCGGCTCGGGCAACAGGCCGCGCCGCCGAACGCGGCCTACGCCGGGCAAGTCGTGCACTTCCCGGATCCGGTCCGGGCGGCGCGCCATCCCAGAGGTGTACGGATCGACGAGCGCGGTTATCCCGACTTCTCGCTCTACGCGCGTGCCGCGGCGGAGATCGCCGAGCCCCCGGAGGGCTTCGGCGTCGACGAGTTGAGGCTGACGGACTACGTCTCCGCGAACGCCGCGCTCGCCGCGTCCGGCCACGATCTGTGGGACACGATTCCCGCGGTGGCGACTCCGCACGGCTGGACGTGGCATCACGTGGCGGGCACCCGGCGGCTGGAGCTGGTGCCGGTCGAGGTGAAGGCGCTGCTGCGGCACCACGGTGGTGTCGCGACCGCGGCCGTCGACCATTCCAAGCGGGGGACGCGGCCGCTGCAGGAGACGCGGCCCGCGCACTTCGGGCTGCCGAAGTCGTCGGTCGCGGTGACCGAGCAGCAGGTGCTGGCCGTCGAGGAGGACCTCGGTTACCGGCTGCCCGGTGCCTACCGGTCGTTCCTGAAGGCGGCGGGCGGGTGCGCGCCGGTCGGTGCCGCGCTCGACGCCGAGCTCGGACTGCTGGTGGACCAGCCGCTGTTCACCGTGCGCGACGAGGCCGCGGTCAACGACCTGGTGTACGTCAACAAGTGTCTGCGCGACCATCTGACCAAGGACTACCTGGGTGTCGGGTTCGTGCAGGGCGGCCTGCTGGCCGTGAAGGTGAAGGGCGACCGGATCGGTTCGGTCTGGTTCTGCGCGTTCGACGACGCCCGTGACCAGGACGCGTGGCCGGCGGCCGAGCGGGTGCAGCGGCTGCTGCTGCCGTGCGGTGACGACTTCGACCAGTTCCTGTCCCGGCTCGCGGGCAATCCGCCGGAGTTGGAGACGGTGGCGAATCTGATGGTGGACGGCGGCTTCGCGTACGCCGTGCCCGTCTCTTCGGTGGGGGAGTGACGTTGCGATGGTGACCTTCGCACAGGCGCAGGAGCGCGCGGAAGAGTGGATCAACGGGGACGTGGCCGGGTACCAGCACCGCGAGGTGCGGGTACGCGAGTTCGAACTCGGTTTCGTCGTATGGGCGGAGGACCGCGCCGAGGGGCCGCGTTCCGACGGGGGCGCGCAGCGGCTCGTCATCGCGCGGGACAGCGGGGAGGCCACACTGTGGCCCGCGCTGCCGGTGGGTGAGGTCATCCGCCGCTACGAGGAGGAGTACGGGGTGCCGGCCGGGGCCCCCGATCCGGCGCCGGCGCCCGCGGCGCGGGTCGACCTGAACCAGACGTCGTTCCTGCTCAGCCCTCCGGAATGGCTTCAGGAGGCCGCGGACAGGATGGGGATCCCGGACCGGCGTGCCGGGTCGGGCCCGTCCGGCTCCGACGGGGCGGGATCCCGTCCGGCCGCCGCCTCCGCGGCGGGCGGTTCCGTGAACGGGGCCGCCGGGGGCGGGAGTCCGCTTTCCGGTGCGCCGGGACAGCCCGGGGAGCACGGAGCCGCGGCCGCGCCGGGCGTGCACGCCCCTTCCCCGGCCGTCACGCCGGGTGCGCCTTCCTCGCCGGGCTCCGCCGCTCCGGTACCGGGTGCGCCGCCGGTTCCCGTGGGGGCCACGCCGTGGCCGGACGCCGCGACCGACGACGAGGTCCCCGGTCCGCGGGACGCGAGTCCCGCCATACCTGCCGACGCGACCCCGTGGGCGGGGACGGACACCAACGCCGATCCCGGGGACGACCGTTCCGTACCGCTGCCGGCGACCGTGTTCGCGCCGCAGCTGACGGACGTCGACGACTCGCGCACGCCGCCGCCGGCCGCCGCGCTCGATCAGACCGCCATGATGTCGGGGGGCAGCCAACTCCCGCGCACCACGCTGGCGCCCGTGGCCGGTGACCCGAACTCTCCCGCGCCGTCCGGTACCTCGTCGGGCCACGGTCTGCCGGGTGCCTCGGCCTACGGCTATCCGCAGGGCCCCGGCGCGGGTCAGGGCACTCCGCCGCCCGGCGCCCCGGCCGCTCCGGGTGCCCCTGGTACGCCGCCGCCGGCCGTGCCGTCGCGGCCGCTGCCCCCGAACGCGGGTGACATCGCCGACGCCGCGACCAGCAAGGCGCAGCCGCCCCGAGCGGCGCGCGGTGGAGGGGCGGGCACTCCGCCTCCGCCGAGTGCTCCGGGTGTGCCGGGCGCTCGGCCGGGCAGTACGCCTCCGCCGTCCGCCCCGGGCGCCCCGGGTGCCCCCGCGGGCGGCTATGTGCCGACGCAGCTCGTCTCCCAGCTCGGGCCGGACGGGCCCGAGGGCGCGCCCCGGCCTCCCGGTGCCACACCTCCTCCGGGCGGTGTCCACCACGCCGCGACGATGCTGGCGGGGCCCGCGGTGGGCGGCCCCGGCGCGCCGCAGCCGCCGGGTGCCCCCGGGGCACCCTGGCAGCAGGCCGCTCCCGGTGTGCCGGCCCCGCCGGGCGCCACGCCCCCGGGTGGAGCGCACCACGCCGCGACGATGCTGGCCGGGCCCCCGGCGGGGCCGGGCGCGCCGCAGCCGCCGGGAGCGCCCGGCGTTCCGGGGGGTACGCCCTCCGGTGAGGTGCACCACGCGGCCACGATGTTCGCCCCTCCGGCCGGAGGCCCCGGTGCGCCGCAGCCTCCGCAGCCTCCGCAGGCTCACGGCATGATGCCGGGCGCCCCTCAGCCGCTGCCCGGACGGCAGCCCGTACCGGGACAGCCCGTGCCGGGACAGCAGCCGGCGTACGGCTATCCGCAGACGGGGCAGCCGACCGTCGGACCCGGCTATCAGGCCGTGCTGCGCTACCGGGCCCAGGACGGGTCCGAGCAGCAGCTGATCCGGCGGTCCGCTCCGGGTACTCCGCACCCGGAGTGGCAGATCCTGCACGAGCTGCGCGCGATGAACGTGCCGCCGCAGCAAGTGCTGGAGCTGCACACGGAGTTGGAGTCCTGCGAGCTGCCGGGCGCGTACTGTGCGCGGATGATCAGGGAGACCTTCCCGCAGGCGCGGATCACGAGCATCGCGCCGTACGGCACGGATCACGCGAGCCGGCAGCAGGGAATGCATCAACTTCTCGCGCATCAGGGTGAGTTGCACCAGGTCGCGGACGGGCCGGCGCGTCCGGCACCGGTGCGGGCGCCGATTCCGCCGGTGCAGCCCGCGCCGCCGATCCCGCCGGAGGCGATCGCGCAGGAGCTGGCGGCGGCGTTCGGGCCGGGGGTGTTCCGGTTCGACCACGCGGCCGTGTCGCGGCAGGGTGTGCCGCCGATCGTGGCGCACACCCTGGTCGTGGCCGGGCTGCCGGTCGACATGGGCCCGTTCTTCTGGGCGCAGGCCCAGCCGGGCCGCCCGGTGCCGACCCTCGCCGAACTGGCGCAGGAGCGCGGGGTGGCGGCGTCCCCGGACGCGGGCTCGTACCTCGTCATGGGCAGCGACTTCGGCAAGGCGATCTGCGTCCAGTACGGCACGGCGAACATCGTCGCCGTGCCCGTGGAGGCCGGTCCCGGAGGTGCTCCGGTGCCGCCGCAGTTCGTGAACACCGGTCTGCCCGAGTTCGCGCGCTGTCTGGCGCTGCTCGGCCGGATGTGGCGGCTGCGGTTCGGCCTCAACCAGGAGCAGGCGGGCCGCTGGACGGTCGACTTCCAGGCCCAGCTCGCCGCGCTCGACCCGGCGGCCCTGGCCTCTCCGGAGAGCTGGTGGTCGGTCCTGCTGGAGGAGATGTGGGACGGGCTGCTCTAGGAGCGGCTCCCCGGAGAACGGCGGCGCCGGTGCCGCCGGCGGGACACGCAGGACAACGGCGGTAAGGACGAGGCGCTCGGCCCGGGTCGCGGGTCGGGCGCCTCGTTCGTTCGTGCCTGTCGGGTGTCGCTGACCTCAAATGACACGCTTGTGAACCGTCTCCGGCCGAATGGGCGGGCGGAGTGTCGCGTTATGAACACTTCCGTGCGATCCATCAAGATGTGCGCGAAATCGTCTTTTCGTGTGTGTCGGGCGGAGAGGGGTCCAAGGATGAGCAGCACACCGGTGTCGCCGTACGGCTTCGTGGCCGTACGGAGACGTGGCTACCGTCCCGAACAGGTCGACGCGTACGCCGCGGCGCTCTCCCGGGACCGGGACGCCGCCTGGGAGCGGGCCGCCCGGCTCACGGTGCTGGCCAAGGACATGGAGGCCGAGGCGGAACGGCTGCGGGAGGCCGTGACGCGGCTCGCCCCGCAGTCGTACGAGGAACTCGGCGAGCGGGCGCGGCGGATCTTCGAGCTCGGCGGCCAGGAGGCCGAGGCCCTGCGGGAGGAGGCACGGCAGGAGGCCCGGTCGGAGGCCGAGGCGGCCGAGGCGGTGGGGCGCGATGTGCGGGAGGCGGCGCAGGCGTACGCCGACGAGCTGCGCGACGCGGCGGAGGCGTGGGCCCTGCGGCGGCTGGCCGACGCCCGTGCCGAGGCCGACGAGGTACGTGTCTCCGCGCGGCGGGACATCAAGGAGCACCGGGGAGAGGTGCTCACGGCGTTGCGCGAGGTGCGGCGGCGGACGGAGGACCTGGTCACCGGGCAGGAAGCGGAGCACGCGGCGCGGTGGGCGGATCACGAGCGGGCCGCCGCCGAGCGCGAGGCCGCGACCGAGGCCGGGCTGCTCGACCGCGAGGCACGTGCCGTCGAGTCGCTCGCCCTGGCCGAACGGGTCCTCGCGGAGGCGGAGGAGTGGGACCGGCACCAGCAGGAGGACGCGGCGGCGCGCGCGGCCGGGCTGGTCGCCGAGGCCCGGGTCAGTGGGGAGCGGATCTCCCGGGAGACCGATCGGGTGCTGCGGGAGCACGCGGAGCGGTGGGATCACGTACGGGCCCATATGGACCACGTACGGAGCAGTCTCACGTCTCTCACCGGGCACGCCCCGGCGGAGTAGCCGGCCTCGGCGGGAGCCCCGCTCCGCGGTGCTCCTTCGACCGCTCCGCGGTCCGGGGCCGACCACCGCTCCGCGGTCCGGGCTTCCACCGCTCCGCGGTGCCTCTTCGCCGCTCCGCGGCGCCTTTCCCACCCACCCGCCCGTCTCGCCCGGTTTCCATCGGGCCGTCGTCTCGCCTGGTTTCCGCCGGGCGTTGTCTCGCCCGGTTTCCGCCGGGTCGTCGTCCCGCCCCGTTTCACCGCCCCCGGCGTATCGCTCCCGCCAGGATCCAGGCCTCCACCGCCTCGTACTGCTTGCGTTGTTCTCCCGCCTTGCGGCGGCCCGAGGCCACCGTTCCGATCCACCCGTAGGCGAACCCCAGCGGGATCGACACGATGCCGGTCGTGGTGAACGGGAACCAGTTGAAGTCGGCGTTCGGGAACGCGGCGGTGGGCGAGCCGGAGACGAGGTTCGTGCCGGGCATGAGGACGAGGACGGTGAGGGTGCCGCCGATGAGGGTGGCGAGGAGGCCCGCGCGGGTGTAGCGGCGCCAGAAGAGGCCGTAGACCAGTGCGGGCGCGATCGCGGAGGCGCCCAGGCAGAAGGACAGGGTGATCAGGGGCTGAAGGCTGTGATGCTGGACGAGGGTGGCGAGCAGGATGGCCGGTGCCCCCACCGCCAGCGCGGAGATGCGGGCGAGGAGCATCTCGCGGCGCGGGGAGAGCTGGTCGTCGCGGCGGCGGCCGCGGAAGAGCCGGCTGTGGGCGAACACGTCGTGGGCCAGGGAGTTGGCGCAGGCCAGGATCATCCCGGCGACGGACGCGAGCAGCGTGAGGAAGATCGCTGTCGTCACGGTGGTGAACAGGAGGGTCTCGGCCGCGGAGACCGTGGTGCCGAAGGCCGCCCGGGAACCCAGCAGATAGGCCGTGTTGCCCTGTGGGTCGGCCGTGGCGATCACATCGCGGCCGATCAGGGCCGTGGCGCCGAAGCCGATGACGCTGACGATCAGGACGAACAGGGCCACGCACGGCACCGCCCAGGACAGCGACCTGCGCACCTGGCGGGCGCTGTTCGCCGTGTACATGCGCATGGTGATGTGGGGGAGGCAGGCGCCGCCGAGGACGACCGTCAGCTCCGAGGTGATCATGTCGAGGCGGGGGCTGGCACCGCCCGCGAACTGGAGGCCGGAGCGGAGGTAGGCGTCGCCCACCCCGCTGTTGCCGGCGGCGGCGGCCAGCAGCGTGCCGGGGTTCCAGTCGAAGCGCTGAAGGACGAGCACGGCGATCACCGTGCCCGAGCCGAGCAGCATCACGATCTTCATGATCTGGATGAGGGCGGTGCCCTTCATGCCGCCGATCGCCGCGTAGCTGATCATCAGCGCGCCGAGGCCGATGACGCAGCCGGTCTTCAGGGAGTCGGCGGAGAAGCCGAGGATGAAGGCCAGCAGGTCTCCCGCACCGGCCAGTTGGACCAGCATCAGCGGCAGCAGCGCCACGATGGTCACCGCGCAGGCCGTGTTGCGGACGGCGCGGCCCGGCATACGGCGTGCGAGCGCGTCGCCCATGGTGAACCGGCCCGCGTTGCGCAGCGGTTCGGCCAGCAGGAACATCAGCAGCACCAGGGACAGGGCCGTGCTCAGGGCGAGGACCACGCCGTCGTAGCCGGCCAGCGCGATGACACCGCCGGTGCCGAGCACGCTCGCGGCGGAGATGTAGTCCCCGGCGATGGCGAGGCCGTTGCGCATCGGGGAGAGCGACCCGTAGCCGGTGTAGAACTCGTCGAGGTCGTCGCGGTCCGGGCCGGTCATCACGCACAGCAGCAGGGTGATCGTGGCGACGGCCGTGAACGCCACGAGTGACATGGTCTGTGCCGAACTGGTGAACCCCGTCATCGTGCCGCCTCCCGCTTCGCGTCCAGTTCACTCTGTCTGCGGATCCGGTCCGCGATCGGGTCGAGGCGCCGGCGCGCGGAGTGCTCGTACAGAGCGATGGCCAGGCAGGTGACGGGGACCTGGAGCAGGCCGAGCAGGAGGCCGGTCGACAGTCCGCCGGACACCGTGCTCGTCATCAGCGAGGGCGCGAAGGCCGACAGGATGAGGAAGAGGGTGAAGTAGCCGAGGGCGGTGAGGGTCGCGACCCGGCGCTGACGCCGGTAGGCGCCGCGCAGGCGTCTGATGTCGCTGTGCTGCCCGAGGGGCTGGTGGCGCGGCATCCGCGGCCGCTGGGGCTCGGGAGGCCGGGGCCGGGGCTGCCAGGGGTAGGTCAGCCGGCTGGGATCGGGGGCCGGGTCGGGTTCTTGCGGAGGGTGGCCGGGGTCCTCCGGGTAGGGCGGGTACGGCTGGTACAGGGGTGCCCGCGGGGGCGGGGGCGGTGAGTAGGGGCGTCGGTGCGGTTGTTGCCGGCGTGGCCGGGGGTGCTCGGGGGACGAGAACGCGTCGGGCATCCCGGTTCTCCTTGCGTGGCTCGGGTCCGCGGTGGGACCGCAGGGAGCGGGGGGTGAGCAGCGCGCACGCTACTCGTAGGTAGCGGGGCCGCGCGACCGTTTCGCCGAACTGGGCGGTCGGTACGCGCTTACTTCGGTGACCTGGGGTGTTACCCGCGTTTACCTGTGGAGTTCTCCTGGAGCAGCCCTGAAGGTTCTTCGGATTTCGCGTGGGGAAGCGGGTGCCGGGCGGAGGCCGGGGTGGGTCCCGTGGGTGGGTCGGGGCCGTGCCGGTGCATCAGCCCGTCGCCGTCGGGTGAGGGGTGGCCGTCGGTGGCGACGGGCATCGATGTGCCGGCACGGCCCCTTCCGCCGGATTTCGGCTGCGCGTGCGCGGGGTCGCCGAGGACCGGCGGCCGGGGTCAGTCCGTGGGGTCGTCGAGGACCGGGAAGCGGCGCGGTGCGACGAACAGCAGGACCAGGAGGGCGAGGGCGGCGGCACCGGCGGCGCCCAGATAGACGGCGTGGACCGCGTCGGCGACCGCGCTCCGCAACTGCCCGCCCGGAGCACCCGAGTTCAGTGCCCGGGTCACCGCGTCGAGATCGCCGGCGCCGCCGAGCCGCGCGGCCAGCACCCCGTTGGCGACGGCGCCGAACAGGGCGGCTCCGAGGGTCTGTCCGGTCTGCCGGCAGAACAGGACGGAGGCGGTGGTCGTCCCGCGTTCGGCCCATCCGACGGTGGACTGGACGCCGATGAGCAGAGGGAGCTGGAAGAGTCCGAGCGCGCCGCCCAGCAGCAGCATCAGCAGGACGGGCTGCCACGCCTCGCCCGGGTAGGGCAGGAAGGGGAAGGCGAGCAGGAGCAGGCCCGCCGCGCCGATGCCGAGCACGGCCGTGTCGCGGAAGCCGATGCGGCGGTAGACGTGCTGGCTCAGCGCCGCCGACACCGGCCAGCTCAACGTCCATACGGAGAGCACGAATCCGGCGGCGACCGGGGCGAGGCCGAGGACCGCCTGCGCGTAGGTGGGCAGGAAGACCGTGGGCGCGACCATGAGCAGGCCCAGTGCCCCGAGCGCCAGGTTGACCGCGGCGATCGTCCGGCGGCGCCACACCCAGCCCGGGATGATGGGTTCGGCGGCCCGCCGCTCGACGGCCACGACGACCCCGACCAGGCCGAGGCCCGTTCCGAACAGGGCGATCGAGGGGGCCGAGAGCCAGTCCCAGGCGACACCGCCCTGCACCAGCGCGGTCAGCAGGACACCGCCGCAGGCGAACACGGCGAGGGCGCCCGCCCAGTCGATCCGCGGCCGCCGGGCCGGGGCGGCCCGCTGCGGTTCGCGCAGATGACGGATGATCAGCCACAGGGCGAGGGCCCCGACCGGCAGGTTGATGAGAAAGATCCACCGCCAGTCGGCGTACGTCGCGAGGACTCCGCCCAGGGCGGGACCCGCGACGGCCGAGGTCGCCCACACGGTGGACAGCTTGGCCTGGATCTTCGGGCGTTCCCCGAGCGGGTACAGATCGGCGGCGAGTGTCTGCACGGTTCCCTGGAGGGCGCCGCCGCCCAGGCCCTGGACGACGCGGAAGGCGATGAGCGCGGCCATGTTCCAGGCGCCGGCGCAGAGCAGCGATCCGAGGAGGAAGAGCGAGGCGCCCGCCACGAGGACCGGTTTGCGGCCGAAGGTGTCGGAGAGCTTTCCGTAGACGGGGAGCGTGACCGTGACGGCCAGCAGGTAGCCCGAGAACAGCCAGGAGAAGACCGAGAAGCCACCGAGGTCGCCGACGATCTGCGGGACGGCGGTGGACACGACGGTGGAGTCGAGCGCGGCGAGCCCCATCGCCAGCATGAGCGCGGCGACGACGGCGCGCCGCCGCCGGGTCTCGGCCCGGCCCGTGCGGGCGGCGTGCTCCCGTACGACCGGTGTCCCGGTGTTTCCCTCGCCCACGGGATTCCTTCCCCCTGCATGCATCTGCCGGTGCCAGCTTCCCACTTGAGCCTCACGCCGGGGGAGGGTGGAGGCTGGGTGGGCCCAGAGGTGGACCCGACCCCGAGGTCTCGTCCACCGCAGGGTGGAGAACCCCTAGGGGGACCTCCGTACCAGGGCTCGGGGAGGGTTCGTCCCGTCGGAGGACGAGACGGGCCGAAGCCGTTCTTAACCTGGTCTTACGTCGTCGGGGGCGCCCTCCGGTCGTGCGGACCGCACCCACGGGGGTGGGGTTTTCCCCAGCAGAAGACGGGGCCGTGCACCAGCGCGGCCGACCCCCTCGCGACACCAGACTTAACGACGTGGCCGGCGCGGCGCGTCCGAACAGCGTGGACCTCCGCGGCCCGTCGCACCCGCTCGCAGACTTTCGCAGCCCGGCAGGTCCCCCTGCCGGCCGACTTAGGAGACATACCGTGACATCGGCTGTAAGCATTCCCAGGCACGAGGGCACTGGAGGGCGTACGGCCGTCGCCGCGCGGGCGCGACAGGTCGTCAAGGCGTACGGGTCCGGGGAGACCCGCGTCGTCGCCCTCGACCAGGTCGACGTGGACATCGCGCGGGGCCGGTTCACCGCGATCATGGGCCCCTCGGGGTCCGGCAAGTCCACTCTGATGCACTGCCTCGCCGGGCTCGACACCGTCACCTCCGGCCAGATCTTCCTCGACGAGACCGAGATCACCGGGCTCAAGGACAAGAAGCTGACGCAGCTGCGCCGGGACCGGATCGGCTTCATCTTCCAGGCGTTCAACCTGCTGCCGACGCTGAACGCCCTGGAGAACATCACGCTCCCGATGGACATCGCGGGCCGCAAGCCCGACCGGGCCTGGCTGGACCAGGTCGTGGAGACCGTCGGCCTCAAGGACCGGCTCAAGCACCGTCCGACCCAGCTCTCCGGCGGCCAGCAGCAGCGCGTCGCGGTGGCGCGGGCGCTGGCGGCCCGGCCCGAGATCATCTTCGGCGACGAGCCGACCGGAAACCTCGACTCCCGGGCCGGCGCCGAGGTGCTGGGCTTCCTGCGGCGCTCGGTGGACGACCTGGGCCAGACCATCGTGATGGTCACGCACGACCCGGTGGCGGCCTCGTACGCGGACCGTGTGCTGTATCTCGCGGACGGCAGGATCGTCGACGAGATGCACCAGCCGACGGCCGATCAGGTCCTGGACCGCATGAAGGACTTCGACTCCCGCGGGCGGACGTCATGACCGTCCTCAAGACCTCGATGCGCAACTTCTTCGCGCACAAGGGACGCATGGCCCTGTCGGCCGTCGCCGTCCTGCTGTCGGTGGCCTTCGTCTGCGGGACGCTCGTGTTCAGCGACACGATGAACACGACGTTCGACAAGCTGTTCGCGGCCACCTCCTCCGATGTGACCGTGAGCGCGAAGAGCGCCTCGGACACCGGCGAGACGACGTCCGGCAACGGCAGGCCGCCGGTCATGCCCGCCTCCGTGCTCGCCCAGGTGCGTACGGCGCCGGGCGTGAAGTCGGCCGAGGGCGCCGTCTTCTCCAGCGCCGTGACCGTCGTGGACGCGGACAAGGACAACCTGTCGCCCTCCAGCGGCGCGCCCACCATCGTCGGCAGCTGGAACGCCAACGAAGCGCGCACCATGAAGATCACCTCCGGCGCGGCGCCGAAGGGCTCCGACCAGGTGATGGTCGACGAGGACACCGCCGACAAGCACCACCTGAAGCTCGGTGACGAGATCGGCGTGATCAGCGCCGTCGGCACGCACACCGCGAAGATCTCCGGCATCGCGCACTTCACCGTCACCAACCCCGGCGCGGCCATCTTCTACCTGGACACGCCGACCGCCCAGAAGACGCTCGTCGGCCGGACCGGCGTCTACACCAACGTGAACGTCACCGCCGCCGCCGGAGTCGACGACGCCCGGCTGAAGCAGGACGTGAAGGCCGCGACCGGCGGCCACTACAAGGTGCAGACCGCCAAGGAGACCGCCGACGCCAACAGCCAGGACGTGAGCGGCTTCCTGGACGTCATGAAGTACGCGATGCTCGGCTTCGCCGGGATCGCCTTCCTGGTCGGCATCTTCCTGATCATCAACACCTTCTCGATGCTCGTCGCCCAGCGCACCCGCGAGATCGGTCTGATGCGGGCCATCGGCTCCAGCCGCAAGCAGGTCAACCGCTCGGTCCTGGTCGAGGCACTGCTCCTCGGCACGGTCGGCTCCGTCCTCGGTGTCGGCGCGGGCATCGGCATCGCCGTCGGCCTGATGAAGCTCATGGGCATGACCGGCATGAACCTGTCCACCGACGACCTGACGGTGGCCTGGACGACCCCGGTGATCGGCATGGTGCTGGGCATCGTCGTCACGGTCCTGGCGGCCTATCTGCCGGCCCGCCGGGCCGGCAAGGTCTCCCCGATGGCCGCCCTGCGCGACGCCGGCGCCCCGGCCGACGCGAAGGCCGGAGTCGTACGGGCCGTGCTCGGCCTGCTCCTCACCGGCGCCGGCGGCCTCGGCCTCTACCTCGCAGCCGACGCCACCAAGGCGAGCGAGGGCTCGATGTGGCTCGGTCTCGGCGTGGTGCTCAGCCTGCTCGGGTTCGTCATCATCGGCCCGCTGCTCGCGAGCGGTGTGGTGCGCGTCCTGGGCGCGGTCCTGCTGCGGGCGTTCGGCCCGGTGGGACGCCTGGCCGAGCGCAACGCCCTGCGCAACCCGCGCCGCACCGGCGCCACCGGCGCCGCCCTCATGATCGGTCTCGCGCTGGTCGCCTGCCTGTCGGTGGTCGGCTCCTCCATGGTCGCCTCCGCGGGCGACGAGCTCGACAAGACCGTCGGCACCGACTTCATCATCCAGAACGACGGCGGTCAGCCGATCACCCCGCAGGCCGTGCAGGCCGTGAAGAAGACGCCGGGGCTGTCCGGGGTCACCGAGTACCGGATCGCGGAGGGCGACTACACCACCCCCGACGGCAAGACGCTCAAGGGCACGGACGTCACGGCGGCCGACCCGTCGTACGCCACCGACCTGCGGACCGAGACCGTCGCGGGCGACCTGAAGGACGCCTACCTGCCCGACTCGATGTCCGTGCACGACAAGTTCGCCAAGGACCACGGCATCCACCTCGGGTCGAAGATCAAGATCGCCTTCAAGGACGGCGCCACCGCGAGCCTGACGGTCCGAGCCATCACCAGCAGCGACGCCGTCATCGACAAGGGCTCGAAGTACATCTCCATCGCCACGCTGGCCAAGTACGTGCCGGCCGACAAGATGCCCCTGGACCAGCTGGTCTTCGCCTCGGCGAAGGACGGACAGCAGGACAGCGCGTACAAGGCCCTGAAGTCCTCCCTGCACGACTACCCGCAGTACCAGGTCCGCGACCAGACCGACTACAAGGAGGCCATGAAGGACCAGATCGGGCAGCTGCTGAACCTGATCTACGGCCTGCTGGCCCTCGCGATCATCGTCGCGGTGCTCGGTGTGGTGAACACCCTCGCCCTGTCCGTGGTCGAGCGCACCCGGGAGATCGGTCTGATGCGGGCCATCGGCCTCTCGCGCCGTCAGCTGCGCCGCATGATCCGGATGGAGTCGGTGGTCATCGCCCTCTTCGGCGCGCTGCTCGGCCTCGGCCTGGGCATGGGCTGGGGCGCCACCGCCCAGCAGCTCCTCGCCCTGGAGGGACTGAAGGTCCTGGAGATCCCCTGGCCGACCATCATCGGGGTCTTCGTCGGATCGGCCTTCGTGGGCCTGTTCGCCGCACTGATCCCGGCGTTCCGGGCGGGCCGGATGAACGTACTGAACGCGATCGCCACCGACTAGGAGCAGTCCTGGCCGATCGGCGGGCGGTCGAAGGGGCCACCGCGTACGGGGGTCGTGGTGGCCCCGGGGGGGGGGGGGGGGGGGGGGGGGGGGGGGGGGGGGGGGGGGGGCGCGGGGGGCGGGGGGGGGGGGGGGGGGGGGGGGGGGGGGGGGGGGGGGGGGCGGGGGGGGGGGGGGGGGGGGGGGGCCCCCCCGGGGGGGGGGGGGCGGGGGGGGGGGGGGGGGGGGGGGGGGGGGGGGGGGGGGGGGGGGGGGGGGGGGGGGGCCCCCCGTGCCGGTGCATCAGCCCGTCGCCGTCGGGTGAGGGGTGGGCGTCGGTGGCGACGGGCGTCGATGT
>NZ_JBIAQM010000039.1:0-73746 GCF_042888945.1 Streptomyces sp. NPDC002698 | reverse complement strand
ATGTTCTCGTGTCCCAGGGTGCGGCCGGACTCGAACGAGGTGCGGCCCTCGTACATGTGCAGGTCCGAACCGCAGATGTTGGTGGTGGTGATCTTCACGACGATGTCGCAGGGATGCTCGATCTTCGCGTCCGGTACGTCCTTCACCGTGACCGTTCGCGGACCTTCGTATACAGCTGCTTTCATGATGCTTCCTTAGGCGCCGCGGCATGACCGCGGCACGGCGGTGATGGAGAGGATGCGAAGCCTGACGCCCGTGAGTTGATACGACGGCGCCCGTGGCTCCGGTCTCTGAAAGCCGTTCGCCGGCTCGGTAACGCCCGGACCGCCGCCGGGCCGCAGGCAGAGCTCCGGTGCGCCGGCGGCGTACCTCCGAGTCCCCGCCTGCCCCCACGCAAAACAGCCCCGCACCGACCGATCAGCGGAGTCTTCGTACACGGACGACCATCAACCACCGACGACCACCATCCACCAGCCACCAACGAATCTCCGACCCGGGTCACCAGCTAGTTGCCGTCGTTGTCTTGGAGTATTCGGCGGCGCTCCTGTTCGCGCTTGGAGTAGGCGGCCGCCCGGATCGCCTCGTCGCTCTCCAAGCCTGATCCCAGCGCCCCGCCCACCGTGGCGACCGAAGCGACGAACCAGGACAACGTCCAGTATTCCGCGGCGTCAAGCGGGGTTCGTGTCGTGGAGGCGAACACTTGGCCGTTGAGGATGAACAGGGCCCACACCAAGTTGATGACGATCAGACCCACGTAGCAGACGAGCACCCCGATACCCACGGTCATGACCGTCGAGGCGTTGTAGAGCCTCGCCCTCTGCCTCGCCTCCCGCGAGACCTCTGCCGATCGATGCCACAGCTGCGCGTCCACGATCAGCCAGCCGATCATGAGCGCGACGGACCCGACCGTGGCGATCACGAGGCGCGGCGCGCTCAGGGACTCGGCCAGGTTCCAGATGGTGGAGTTCACGGTGGCGGCTACTCCCGTGGCGAGTGCGGCCGCCAGGGCTTTCGACAAGCCCGGCACCAAGCGCCACGGCCGGTTGGCGTGGACCATACCGACGAGCACCCTCAGGTAACCGCGCGGTCCGCTGACGACGTACCGAAGATCAGCGGTCTCCTCCTCACCGACCTGGCCCGGGTGAATAGGCGCGAGACGGCTGACGAAGGGCCCCAGAAGCGGCTGACTCCACGGAGGTCCCTCAGCCCCGGTGGCCCGCGGGCCCGCCAAGCTGAGCACGGCTTCTTCCACGGCCCGCAGGGCTCTCGTCTGCAGACGCAAGCCCCCCAGCGGAGGAAGAGACAGCAGGGCCAAGCCGTGTTCGTGACTCAGATCCACAACGAGGTTACGCCCGTGTGAGTGCAGCGGAAGGTCGGTGAGGGCCACGACGATGTCCCAACGCTCCGCTCTTCCGCGGTCCATGATCCGGCGCATCAAGGTGGCCGGGTCCTCGGTCCCCGCGGAGAAGGGCTCACTGACCACCTCGACGTCGAACCGTCGCCCCTGGCCCGACTTGTCGGCGAGCCGAGCGGGAAGTGTCCGGGCCATGCGCTGCGCGATCTCCGTGGGCGCGTCGGGATCCGCCAGGAGAGCCACGACCGTAACGCCCTGAGACGACACCCGCATGACTCCTTCTCGTCGGCTGCCCCCGCGATCGCCCGTGCCCACAGGATGCCCCTGAGGTATGGCCGACGCCGCGTGACACGCTGGCCCCTGCCGGCAGGGGCAGGCGGTACGGTCAGGTCTCCTCGTCCATCCCGCGCAGGGCCTGCTCCACCACCGGGCCACGGTTGCGTGCGCCACCGCGAACTCCCGCTCCGCTCCATCCCGGTCGGCACCGCGAAGAGATCGCTCGGCAGCAGGCCCGCCTCCTGTTCAACCTCGTCACGCCGCCCAAGGCCATGTATCGAAAATGGATCCGGGATACTCCGGACGCTCGTGTGAGCGGGGCCCGGTGACGGCGCCTGTCGCGCGGTTCCCGGCGCGATCAGGTAATCAGGAACGGTGGACAAGGACGCGACCGACCCCTTCGTGCATGTCCGGGGCGCCAGTGAGAACAACCTGAGGAACATCGATGTCGACGTTCCGCGGGACGCGATGGTCGCCTTCACGGGCGTCTCCGGTTCGGGCAAGTCCTCGCTCGCGTTCGGCACGCTCTACGCGGAGGCCCAGAGGCGCTACTTCGAGTCTGTGGCACCGTACGCCCGAAGGCTGTTGCAACAGGTCGGCGCACCGCACGTACAGGAGATCACCGGACTGCCACCGGCCGTGGCCCTGCAGCAGCGACGCGGGTCGCCCAGCTCGCGCTCGACGGTCGGCACCATCACCACGCTGTCCAATCTGCTGCGCATGCTGTACTCCCGCGCCGGCACCTATCCGCCCCATGCCGCACGGCTGGAGGCCGAGTCGTTCTCACCCAACACCGCGGCCGGTGCCTGCCCGGAGTGCCACGGACTGGGCGTCGTGCACGACGTCGCCGAGGACCTGCTCGTCCCGGACCCCTCGCTGAGCATTCGCGAGGGGGCGATCGCCGCCTGGCCGGGCGCCTGGCAGGGCGCCAACCTACGCAGTGTCGTGAGCGGTCTGGGGATCGACATCGACCGACCGTGGCGCAGGCTCAGGAAGAAGGACCGGGACTGGCTGCTGTACACGGACGAGCAGCCCTCCGTGTACATCGAGCCGGAGGAGGACCGCGTCGACTACGGCTACCAGGGCAAGTTCTGGAGCGCCCGCAAGCACGTCATGCACGTCCTCGCCGACTCCAAGAGCGAGAAGATGCGCGAACGGGCGCTCCGGTTCGTCAGGAGTGTGCCCTGCCCCGAGTGTCACGGCAGCGGACTGCGGCCCGAGGCGCTCGCCGTGACCTTCGCCGGACGTTCCATCGCCGAGATCAACGCGATGCCGCTCACCGAGGTCGTGGCGCTGCTGCGGCCCGTCGCGGGGCGGTCCCAGGCCGACGCCACCACGTCGACCGCCCGATCCGGGGAGACGACCGAGGTCGCGGTCCGGATCTGCGGCGATCTGGTCGCGCGGGTCGACGTACTGCTCGACCTGGGCCTCGGATATCTCAGCCTCGGGCGCCGCTCGACGACCCTGTCGCCCGGCGAGGCGCAGCGCCTGCGGATCGCCACCCAGCTGCGCTCGGGGCTGTTCGGCGTCGTCTACGTCCTCGACGAACCCTCCGCGGGCCTGCACCCGGCTGACGCGGAACCGCTGCTGGACGTGCTGGACCGCCTCAAGGCGGCGGGCAACTCGCTGTTCGTCGTGGAGCACGACATGGACGTCGTACGGCGGGCGGACTGGGTGGTCGACATCGGCCCCGCCGCGGGTGAGGGCGGCGGACGCGTGCTGTACAGCGGCCCGGTCGCCGGTCTCGAGCGGGTCGGGGAGTCGGCCACGAGCCAGTACCTGTTCGGGCGCGCCCGGCCGCTCGATCACCGCCCGCGCGCACCGCACGGCTGGCTGCACCTGAGCGGCGTCTCCCGCCACAATCTGCACGACGTGTCCGTCGACGTACCGCTCTGCGTACTGACGGCGGTGACGGGCGTGTCCGGTTCCGGGAAGTCGACGCTGGTGACGCAGGTGCTCGCCGAGGTCGTCCGCGGCCACCTCGGACTCGTACCCGAGGAGCCCGACGAGGCGCAGCTGGAGGTCGACGTCCAGGACGCGTCGGGGGTCGAGTCGTTCGACCGGCTGGTCCGGGTCGACCAACGGCCCATCGGCCGGACTCCCCGGTCCAACCTTGCCACGTACACGGGGATGTTCGACGCGGTGCGCAAGCTGTACGCGGCGACGGACGAGGCCAGGGCGCGCGGCTACTCGGCCGGACGGTTCTCCTTCAACGTGCCCGAAGGGCGGTGCGAGACCTGCCAGGGCGAAGGATTCGTCGCGGTCGAACTGCTGTTCCTGCCCGGCACCTACGCGCCGTGCCCGACCTGCCAGGGCGCCCGGTACAACGCCGAAACGCTGGAAGTCACCCACCGCGGCAAGAACATCGCGGAAGTGCTGGCGCTGTCCGTCGACGCCGCCGCCGAGTTCCTGTCCGCCGTCCCGGCCGCCTCCCGCAGTCTGGAGACGTTGCGCGAGGTGGGACTGGGGTACCTGCGGCTGGGCCAGCCCGCGACGGAACTCAGCGGTGGTGAGGCGCAACGCATCAAACTGGCCACCGAACTCCAGCGAGCCCGCCGCGGTCACGCGCTCTACCTGCTCGACGAGCCGACGGCGGGGCTGCACCCCTCGGACATCGCGCTGCTGCTGCGACAGCTGCACCGGCTCGTCGACGCCGGCAACACGGTCGTCCTCGTCGAGCACGACCTGGACACGATCGCCACCGCCGACTGGGTCATCGACCTCGGGCCGGGCGGCGGCGACGCGGGCGGGCGGGTGGTCGCGGCGGGCCCGCCGGCCAAGGTGGCGAGAGCCCGCCGCAGCGCCACCGCGCCCTATCTCGCGGCCCGGCTCGCGCGCTCCTGACGACGGCGCGAGGGGCGCGCACGTCGCAGCAGGTCCGGATCACCGGGGCGGGCGCGGCGCTGCTGCCGGAGGCTCGGGCCACCCTGCACGCCGCCCAGGCGGCCCAGGACGCCGTGCGCGCCGCACAGGACACATTGAGCGGCACGGTGAATGCGGGCGCCATGGCCTCGGTCGAGGTGGTGGACCTGCCTGCGCTCCTCGGGCATCTGCACGCGCGGCATCCGGCGATCGACGTCCGGCTGCGGCCGGCGACGACCGGATCGGCGGGGCTGGCGCAGCACTGCTCAGCGGGGACCTGGACGTGGCCTTCTTGTCGCTGCCCGAGCACAAACCCGCCGGGATCGACGCACGGGAACCGGCCACCGTTCCGCTCGTCCTGGTGGTGAGCGCCGCCCATCCGCTCGCGCGGCGGGGAAAGGTGGCACTTGCGGACCTCGCGGGGAGCCCTTCGTGGACTTCCTGCCGGGCTACGGCAACCGCGAGGTGGTCGACCGGGCGTTCACGGTGGCGGGCGTCGTACGCCGGGTCGCACGGGAAGTGCCCGACATCGACATGGGGACGGCACTGGTGGCGCGACGCGACCTCCCTGGATCGAACCGAGGAAGGGCCACCTACCCACCGCAGCTCTGTAACAGGGCAGCCCGCCCAACCGCTGCCGACACCGATCGCACGAAAGCTCTGGCGAGGCATCAGCCGGGGCTGCCCAGCACGATCTTCCACACTCGGGTCGCCACCTGGAGGTTGAGCCGGTCCTCGACGTTCGCGAGGTCGTTGCCGCTGATGTCGCGGATGCGCTGGAGCCGGTAGCGCAGCGTGCTGCGGTGGATCGCGAGGGAGTCCGCGGTCTCGTCGTAGTTGCCGCCGCAGTCGAAGTACCGGGACAGGGTCTCCACCATGGCCGCGTGGTGCCGGGAGTCGTAGTCGATGAGCTGCCCGAGCCACTCCTGGACGAACGTCTCCAGTTCCCGGTAATCGTTGCCAGGTCCCAGGATGCGGTAGAGGCCGAGCTCGTCGAAGAACGTCGTGCCGTAGCGCTCGCGGGAGTGGCGGCGCACGTCCATGGCGCGCCGCGCCTCCTCGTAATGGTGGGGTATGTCGTCCAGGGAGTCGCAAGGGGCGCTCACCCCGATCGTCCCGGACCGTGTCCCGGTCTCCCGGGCGAGCGCCTCGTACAACGCGCGGGCGTGCGGCCTGGCGTCGGCGACCAGGACCACGTGGTCGGAACGTCGGGTCAGCAGCGAGCGCATGCCCACGCCGGAGGCAGCCCGTCCCACGGTCTGCGCGAAGGAATCGTCCGCAGTCCGGTTCGGCCACTGCACCACGACGACGTAGTGGCTGCGGTGCAGGTCGTGTCCGACTGCCTCGGACCGGGCGTAGGCACTCGCCTCGTCCGTCCCCGCCAGGAGGTCGTCGACCAGCTCGCGGTGCAGCCTCAGCTCCACTTCGGCCAGATTGCGCAGGTGTGCCAGCTCCGGGGCGAGCGACGCGGCGGCGTGTTCCAGCGCGAGCACGGTGTACTCGTCGGCCTCGTCCCGGGCATCGACCAGGGCGAGCACGCCCAGGATCTCGCCGTGCGGGCGGACCAGGGTGATCAGCCGGTCCTTCACCCGCACCGGCCCGGCCCGACGGGCGACGGCGTGCAGTATTTCGTCCTGGCGCACGGGGTCCGGCTCGGGATAGGGGTCGGGGCGGCCGGGGCCGGTCCACGACCTCAGCCGACCGAAGCGGTCCTCGACCAGCGCGGGGAGTCCGGTGAGCCTGTGCAGTGCGCGGGTGATCGCTTCCTCGCCGCCGCCCGAGGCGGCGACGTCGGCCATGAGCGTGTGAACGGCCCGCTGGTACCCCAGCTCAGCAGCCACGGAGATCAGCTGCCGCTGGAGGGCTGTGCGTTCGTCCCTCAGTCGGTGAAGCTCCAACGCGTCCTCGCGTCGGCGGCGGTGCGCGAAGGCGACGGACAGTGCGGCCGCGGTGTGCCGGACGAGCGTGGCGAGCAGGGACCGCTCGGCCTCGGTGGGCCGGGAGGGGGACGCCACCACGAGGTAGCCGTGGAGTCCCTCAAGTCCGCGTAGCCCCAGGGCCCGGCCCCAGGGCCTGCCGGGTACGGTCACGGGGCCGTCCCGCCCGGCCAGCTCCCGCACCCTCCCGCCCACGGCCGAGGCGTGCGCCTGCCCGTTCCTCGGGCTGGGGACCAGGTCGCCGTCCACCATGAGGTATCCGGCCTCGGCGCTGTATGGCCCCGCGGCGGCTATGTGGTCCATGGCCAGGCACAGGATCTCGCCTTCGTCCGGGGTGTCGAACAGGACGCGGGAGAGCACCGGCAGGTCGCGGAGGGCATGGTCGTCCGGGTTGCGAACGGGTGGGCGGGTCCATGTGCGCGCGGCCGTGGTGTGCCACCGGGCGCTGCCCCGCGGAAGGCTGCGCGCCCGGTCGGAGCGGCGGTGGTACAGGCTGTGCGTCCGACTGCCGGCCATGGGATCACTCCGTTCTCCCTGAGTCTTCAGGGAGGCGAGTGGCATTCGTGTACCCGCTCCCGGCCGGCTTACCCGAGATGTTCGGATTCTTCTTCTCGTACTCGTAGGGCGACCGGACCCGTGCATTCCTGACTCGCCAGGCGCAGGCGTGGAGCCACCCGGTTCGTCACCCTGGGGAGTGCTCGAGACCCTCCGTGCGCACCGGTGGGAAACCGCCGGAGGTCCCACCACCTGAACGAACGTGATCCGGAGAGTCGACGCAGGCGCCGTACCGGGAGGAGTTCCTCATGGCCAAGGCAGTGGGCATCGACCTGGGCACCACCAACTCGGTGATCGCCGTGTGGGAGGGCGGCGAGCCGTCCGTCGTGCCCAACAGCGAGGGCAACCGCACGACACCCTCCGTGGTGGCCTTCACCGACACCGGGGAACGTCTGGTGGGCCAGCTGGCCCGGCGCCAGGCGATCCTCAACCCGAAGGGCACCATCTACTCGGCCAAGCGGTTCATCGGCCGGCACTTCGACGAGATCTCCGACGAGGCCAGGGCGGTGACGTACGACGTCGTCGAGGGCGACGGCGGGGCGGCCCGCTTCAAGGTGCGCGACAAGCTCTACGCGCCTGAGGAGATCAGCGCACAGGTGCTGCGCAAACTCGCCGACGACGCCTCCAAACAGCTCGGGGAGCGGGTCACGGAGGCGGTCATCACGGTGCCCGCCTACTTCAACGACGCTCAGCGCACCGCCACCAAGGACGCCGGACGGATCGCGGGACTGGAGGTGCTGCGGATCATCAACGAGCCGACCGCGGCGGCCCTCGCGTACGGCGTGGACAAGAAGGAGCACGAGACCGTCCTCGTCTTCGACCTGGGCGGTGGCACCTTCGACGTGAGCATCCTCGACGTCGGCGACGGTGTGGTGGAGGTGCGCTCCACCGCCGGCGACAGCCACCTGGGCGGCGACGACTTCGACCGGCGTCTGGTGGATTACCTCGCGGACGACTTCCAGAAGGAGAACGGCATCGACCTGCGCAAGGACCCGCAGGCGCTGCAACGACTGTTCGAGGCGGCGGAGAAGGCCAAGACCGAGCTCAGTTCGGTGACGCAGACGCAGGTCAGCCTGCCGTTCATCACCGCCGACGCCTCGGGCCCCAAGCACCTCACCGACTCGATCATGCGGTCCACGTTCGAGCAGATCACCGGCGACCTGGTGGAGCGCTGCCTGGGACCGGTCCAGCAGGCGATGGCCGACGCCAAGGTCGGCGAGAGCGACATCGACGAGGTCATCCTCGTCGGCGGCTCCACCCGTATCCCGGCGGTCCAGGCCCTGGTCCGCCGGCTGACCGGCGGCAAGGCACCCAACATGAGCGTCAACCCCGACGAGGTCGTGGCCCTGGGTGCCGCGATCCAGGCCGGGGTGCTCAAGGGCGAGGTCAAGGACGTCCTGCTGCTCGACGTCACACCCCTGTCGCTGGGCCTGGAGACACGCGGCGGAGTGATGACGAAGATCATCGAGCGGAACACCACCATCCCGGTGCGCCGCAGCGAGACCTTCTCCACCGCCGAGGACAACCAGCCGGCCGTCGATGTGGTGGTCCTCCAGGGCGAGCGCGAGCGGGCCGCCGACAACCGGGTGCTCGGCCGGTTCCAGCTCACCGACATCCGGCCGGCGCCGCGGGGCGAACCCCAGATCGAGGTCACCTTCGACATCGACGCCAACGGCATCCTCAACGTCAAGGCCCGCGACCGGGACACCGGCAAGGAACAGGGCATCACCATCAGCGAGAGCTCCAACCTGGACCGCACTGAGGTCGAACGCATGGTCCAGGAGGCCGAGCGCAACCAGGACCAGGACCATGCACTCCGCGAGGCCGTCGACGCCCGCAACGAACTCGACGCCATCGCGTACCAGGTCGAGAAGCGTCTCACCGAACTGGGCGACGCAGCGCCGACGCACGAGAAGGCACGCGCCGAGATGCTCGTGTCCGACGCCCGGGCGGCGGTCAAGGAAGAGGCGGGGGTGGAGCGCGTACGGCCCCTGACCTCCGAACTCCAGCAGGTGCTCGCCGGGCTGGCGGCCCATCAGGGTGCCGCCGGCGCGGATGGCGGTCCCGGCCAGGACGCCGCCACCGGTGGTCCCACGAGCGGCGACGCCGGTGCCGACGATGTCATCGACGCCGAATTCGACAAGGGTTGAGGCGCGCCATGGCCATGCCCACCCACCCCCAGGAACCCGACCGGGCCGGCTCGGATCCGGTCGGAGCGGTCCCGGACGGCGCCGCACGCCCTCCGCGCGGGGATCTGCCGCAACCGGGCCCGCCGACCCGGCCTGAAGCGGCGAACGGCGAACCGGGACCCGACGCCGCCGGCCCCGCGCCTGCCGAGGACGAGTACACGACCGCGATCCAGGAACTGGAGGACCGCTGGCGGCGCGCACTCGCCGACCTCGACAACCTTCGCAAGCGTCACGCCAGGGAACTGGAGCGCGAACGGGCGGTCGAGCGGTCCCGCACGGCGGCCGCCTTCCTGCCCGTCCTCGACAACCTCGAACTCGCCCTGACCCATGCCGGCGCCGATCCGGGCGCGATCGTGGAGGGCATCCGGGCCGTACGCGACCAGGCCGTGAACGTCCTCGAACTGCTCGGCTACCCGCGGCACGCGGAGACCGGCGTCGCCTTCGACCCGGCCCGGCACGAGGTCGTCGGCGTCGTCCAGGACCCGGACGCCCCACCGGGCACGGTCGTCGAGGTGCTGCGTCCCGGCTACGGGGACGGCGAGAGGCAGCTCAGACCGGCCGCGGTGACTGTCGCGAAGCGGGAGTGACCGGCGATGGCACGGGACTACTACGAGGTGCTCGGCGTGTCGCGGAGCGCGAGCCAGGACGAGATCCAGCAGGCGTATCGCAAACTCGCCCGCAGGTACCACCCCGACGTCAACAAGGACCCCGCGGCGGAGGAGCGTTTCAAGGACCTCAACGAGGCACACAGTGTCCTGTCCGATCCCAAGACCCGGGCCCGCTACGACCGCTTCGGCGAGGACTTCCGCAAGATCCCCGAGGACTTCGACGAACGGGTCGCGGCCGGAGCGGGCGGCGGCTTCCGCGGTCGGGGGACCGCGGGCGCGGGCGGCCCCCGTGTCCGATACGCCACCGGCTTCGGCGACGACTTCGGCGCGGAGGGCATCGACATCGAGGACCTGTTCGGCTCCATGTTCGGAACCGGCGCCGCCCCAGGCGGCGTCCCCGGAGCGGACCAGGAGGCCGAGCTGCCGCTCACCGTCGAGGAGGCGTACCGAGGCGGCCGTCGCACCGTCACGCTCGCCAGTCCCACCGGGCAGCCGCGGCGGTACGAGGTCGACGTGCCGCCGGGCGTCACCGACGGGCAGCGCATCCGGCTGGCGGGCGAGGGCGGCCGGGGCAGTGGTGACGCCGCCGCGGGTGACCTGTACCTGCGGGTGCGTATCCAGCCCCACCCGCGGCTCCGGCTGGACGGCCGCGACGTGCACATCCAGGTCCCGGTCGCCCCCTGGGAGGCGGCCCTGGGTGCGACCGTTCCGGTGCCCACGCCCGGCGGCAGCACGGCCAAGGTCACGGTGCCCGCGGGTTCGTCCAGCGGCCGGCGGCTGCGGCTGCGCGGCGAGGGCATGCCGAACCCGCGCGGCGCGAACGGCGACCTGTACGCCGAACTCCGCATCATGGTGCCGCCCACCCTCGGCGACCGGGAGCGCGAACTGTTCGAGGAGCTCGCCGCCACTTCCTCGTTCGACCCCAGGAGGACGCGATGAACGACCGACCCGCGGGAGCGGCAGGCAGCGGCTGGGCCGACGGGGGCGCCCGGCCGGTACGAACGGGCGCGGACATCACCGCCTCGACGGCTGTCCGGTACGCGCTCGTGCCCGCCCCCAGGCTCTCCCTCGACTCCGTGGCCCGTCGCTCGGGCCTCCACCCCGATCTGATCCGCCGGTTCGTCGCCCTCGGCCTTGTCGACGCCGAACGTGACGCCGCGGGGCACCTGGTGTTCGACCCCACGGCCCCGGCGGCCCTTGCCCGCATCCAGCGGCTGCGCACCGGACTCTGCCTCAACTACGCATCCATCGGCCTGGTGCTCGACCTGCTCGACCGCATCAGCCTGCTCGAAGCCGCCCTGCGCGGCCGCGGCACGAGGAGTGAAACACCCCCATGGACATGAACCGTCTCACCCAGAAGTCCCAGGAAGCCCTCCAGGAGGCCCAGACCGCGGCCGTCGGCATGGGGCACACCGAGGTCGACGGGGAACACCTGCTGCTCGCACTCCTCGATCAGGAGGACGGACTGATCCCGCGGTTGCTGCAACAGGCCGGCACCGAGCCGATGAAACTGCGCGCTGCCGTGCGCGAGGAACTCTCCCGCCGCCCGAAGGTCACAGGCCCCGGCGCGGCACCCGGCCAGGTCTTCGTCACCCAGCGCCTCTCCCGGCTGCTCGACGCCGCCGAACGGGAGGCCAAACGCCTCAAGGACGAGTACGTGTCCGTGGAACACCTCCTGCTCGCCCTGGCCGAGGAGAGCTCTTCGACCGCCGCCGGGCGACTGCTCAAGCAGGCCGGCATCACCAGGGACTCGTTCCTGAGCGCGCTCACCCAGGTCCGCGGCAACCAGCGCGTCACCTCCGCCAACCCCGAAGTGGCCTACGAGGCTCTGGAGAAGTACGGCCGCGACCTGGTCCTCGAGGCTCGGTCCGGGCGGCTGGACCCGGTCATCGGCCGTGACGCGGAGATCCGCCGCGTCACCCAGATCCTCAGCCGCAAGACCAAGAACAACCCCGTCCTCATCGGCGACCCCGGCGTCGGCAAGACCGCCATCGTCGAGGGCCTGGCCCAGCGCATCGTTCGCGGCGACGTCCCCGAGGGCCTGCGCGACAAGACGGTGTTCGCCCTCGACATGGGCTCCCTGGTCGCCGGTGCCAAGTACCGCGGCGAGTTCGAGGAACGCCTCAAGGCCGTGCTGTCCGAGGTGAAGGCCGCCCAGGGGCGGATCCTGCTCTTCGTCGACGAACTCCACACCGTCGTAGGAGCGGGCGCCGCCGAAGGGGCCATGGACGCGGGCAACATGCTCAAGCCGATGCTCGCCCGCGGCGAACTCCACATGATCGGCGCCACCACCCTCGACGAGTACCGCAAGCACATCGAGAAGGACGCCGCCCTCGAACGCCGCTTCCAACAGGTCCTGGTCGGCGAGCCGAGCGTGGAGGACACCATCTCCATCCTGCGCGGACTGCGCGAACGCCTGGAGGTGTTCCACGGCGTGAAGATCCAGGACACCGCGCTGGTCTCCGCGGCCACCCTCAGCCACCGCTACATCACCGATCGATTCCTGCCCGACAAGGCCATCGACCTCGTCGACGAGGCGTGCGCCCGGCTGCGTACCGAGATCGACTCGATGCCCGCCGAACTCGACGAGATCACCCGCCGCGTCACCCGCCTGGAGATCGAGGAAGCGGCCCTGTCCAAGGAGACCGACCCCGCCAGCAGAACCCGCCTGGAGGAGCTGCGCAGGGAGTTGGCCGACCTGCGCGGCGAGGCCGACGCCAAACACGCCCAGTGGGAGGCCGAACGGCAGGCGATCCGCCGCGTGCAGGAACTGCGCCAGGAACAGGAGCAGGTCCGTCACGACGCGGAGGAGGCCGAACGCGCCTACGACCTCAACCGCGCCGCCGAACTCCGCTACGGCCGACTCCAGGACCTGGAGCGCCGACTTGCCGCAGAGGAGGAGCAACTGGCCTCCAAGCAAGGGCAGAACCGGCTGCTGCGCGAGGTCGTCACCGAGGAGGAGATCGCCGAGATCGTCGCCGCCTGGACCGGCATCCCGGTCGCCCGCCTCCAGGAGGGCGAACGCGAGAAGCTGCTGCGCCTCGACGAGATCCTGCGCGAGCGCGTCATCGGCCAGGACGAAGCCGTCAAGCTCGTCGCCGACGCCATCATCCGCGCGCGCTCCGGCATCCGCGACCCTCGCCGCCCCATCGGCTCGTTCATCTTCCTCGGCCCCACCGGCGTCGGGAAGACCGAGCTGGCCAAGACGCTCGCCCGGACTCTGTTCGACTCCGAGGAGAACATGGTGCGCCTCGACATGAGTGAGTACCAGGAGCGGCACACCGTCAGCCGGCTCATGGGCGCGCCGCCCGGATACGTCGGCTACGAGGAAGGCGGCCAGCTCACCGAGGCGGTACGCCGCAAGCCGTACTCGGTCGTGCTGTTCGACGAGATCGAGAAGGCGCACACCGATGTCTTCAACACCTTGCTGCAGATCCTCGATGACGGCCGCATCACCGATGCGCAGGGCCGCACCGTCAACTTCCGCAACACCGTGATCATCATGACGTCCAACATCGGCTCCGAGCACCTCCTCGACGGCGCCACCGCCGAAGGCGAGATCAAGCCCGACGCCCGCGCCCGGGTGATGGGCGAGCTGCGCGGGCACTTCCGCCCGGAGTTCCTCAACCGCGTCGACGACATCGTGCTGTTCAAACCGCTCGGCGAGCGACAGATCGAGCGCATCGTGGAGCTGCAGTTCGACGAACTGCGGCAGCGGCTCGCCGAACGCCGCATCACCGTCGAACTCACCGACGTCGCCCGGGAAGTGATCGCCCACCAGGGCTACGACCCGGTGTACGGGGCCCGGCCACTGCGCCGCTTCATATCCCACGAGGTCGAGACGCTGGTCGGACGCGCCCTGCTGCGCGGCGACGTCCAGGACGGCGCGACGGTCCGCGTCGACGCCGAACACGGAGAGCTGGTGGTCACGTATGACCAGCCCGAGGACGTGAAGGGAGCGCGGGCGGCATGAGCACGATGCAGGCGACGACCGTCAGCTGTCCCAACTGCGGGCGCACCAACCGGGTGCCCGTGGCCGCGGAGGGCCGCCCCAAGTGCGGTCACTGCAAGCAGCCCCTGCCGTGGATGGTGGACGCGGGCGACGACGACTTCACCGAGGTCGCCGAGCGGGCCGACGTCCCCGTCGTGGTCGACCTGTGGGCCACCTGGTGCGGCCCCTGCCGCATGGTCAGCCCCGCGCTGGAGAAGGTCGCCACCGATCTCGCCGGCCGCATCAAACTCGTCAAGGTCGACATCGACAAGAACCCGCGGCTGTCGCAGCGTTTCGAGGTCCAGGCGGTACCGACACTGCTCGTCCTCGACCAGGGCGAGACGGTCGCCCGGCAGGCGGGGGCGGCGCCCGCCCCCGCTCTGCGCCAGTGGGTGGAACAGTCGATCACGGCCCGGGAAGGGAGATCCGGATGACCCTGCACGCCGACCCCCACCTCGCGCTTGTCCGGCCGGTCCAGCCGCTGACCCCAGAAGGGTGTCAGGAGTGTCTGCTGCTCGGCTCCCCATGGGTCCATCTGAGGCTCTGCCTGACCTGCGGGCACGTCGGCTGCTGTGACTCCTCGCCGAACAAGCACGCGCGCAGGCACGCGGCTGCCGACGCCCATCCGATCGTGCAGTCGTTCCAGCCCGGTGAGGAATGGCGCTGGTGCTACGTCCACGAGGCGTTCGTCTGATGTCCGGCGACCAGCCGCTGCCGGGCGGAGAACCGGTGCCGGAGGAAGCGGACGAGGCCGTCTTCCGGGAGACCCCGGACACCTGCGGCGCGTATCCGCGCCTGACGGAGGACCAGACAGCACGTCTGGCGGAGCACGGGCAGCGCCGGAGCATGGTTCCGAACGACGTGCTGATCCAGGAGGGGGAGCGCTGCGAGACGTTCTTCGTCGTCCTCAGCGGAACCGTCGCCGTCGTCGAGGACTACGGCACTCCCGAGGAGCACGTGCTGCGCGTGCACGGCCCCGGTCGCTTCATCGGCGAACTCGGTCTGCTGCACGGACAGGTGGCCTTCTACACCGCTGTCGCCAGGGAGCCGGGCGAGGTCCTCGTCGTCTCCTTGGACCAGTTGCGCCACCTGGTGTCCCAGGACTCCACCATCGGGGACGTTGTGCTGCGCGCCTGTCTGGGCCGTCGCGCGCTGCTCGTCGGACAGGGCGTCGGCTTCCGCATCATCGGCTCGCGCTACTCGCCCGACACCAGGCGGCTGCGCGAGTTCGCCATCCGCAACCGGCTGCCGCACCGCTGGATCGACCTGGAGACCGACGAGGAGGCCGAGGACCTGCTGCGCCGCTTCGGCGTCGGCCCGGAGGAGACACCGCTCGTCATCTGGCGGGACACCGCCCTGTTGCGCAACCCCAGCAACGCGGAACTGGCCCGGCTCATCGGCCTGCCGTCACTGCCCGCCGGAAACCGTCACGGCGACGTCCTCATCGTCGGCTCCGGACCCGCCGGCCTCGCTGCCGCGGTGTACGCCGCCTCCGAGGGCCTGAGCACCACCGTGGTGGAGGCGATGGCCACCGGTGGCCAGGCCGGCACGTCGTCCCGCATCGAGAATCTGCTCGGCTTCCCCGCCGGCATCTCCGGCGCCGAACTCACCGAACGCGCCGTGCTCCAGGCCGACAAGTTCGGCGCCAGGATCAGCATTCCGGTGGAGGCGACCGGTCTCCATCCCAAGGACGAGGACCACTACGTGGTGGCGTTCGCCGACGGCAGCGAGATCGCCGCCCGCGCCGTCGTCCTGGCCACGGGTGCCCGCTACCGTCGGCTCCAGGTGCCCGGTATCGAACGCCTGGAGGGAACGAGCGTCCACTACTCGGCGACCGTCTACGAGGTCCAGCAGTGCCGCACCGACCCGGTGGCCGTCGTCGGCGGAGGCAACTCGGCGGGCCAGGCGGTGCTGTTCCTCGCCGGGTACGCGCCGAAGGTGCACCTGCTGGTCCGAGGGCCCAGCCTTGAGGCCAACATGTCCCGCTACCTGGTCGAGCAGGTCGAACGCCACCCGCGGGTGGAGGTCATGCTGCACACCGAGGTCACCGAGGTCATCGGCCAGGAGGTGCTGGAGGGGCTCGACGTGGTCGACAACCGCACGGGCGGACACCACCGACTCGCGGTACGGGGCCTGTTCGTCTTCACCGGCGCCGACCCCCACACCGAGTGGCTCGCCGGCATCATCGCCCTCGACTCCCGCGGCTTCGTCCTCACCGGCCCGGAGGCCCAGGAAGCCTGCGCCCACCCCGAGGCGTGGCACGGCCGCGGGCGCTCGTGCACAACCCTGGAGACCAGCCTGCCCGGGGTCTTCGCGGTGGGGGACGTCCGCAGCGGCTCGGTGAAGCGGGTGGCCTCGGCGGCCGGTGAGGGCGCGATGGCCATCCACTTCGTGCACCGGCACCTGGGGCACTCGGCCGCACCCGGCACCACGGGCACGTCCGTTGCCGCGGGCGGCTCGGACGCCTCCCCACGCACACGTCACAAGGAGTCCGCATGGCTCGCATGACGAATGGCGGGCTATGAGATCACGAGAAGGAAGATGGAGGCGATGGCGGTGGCCGTGCCCGTCCGGCGGCACCGCGGTGGCGGTCTGAAGGAAAGGCCCGTCTGGGCACCCACCCCTCTCAGCCCCCTGGTCGAGGTCGACGAACTGCTCAACCAGGTGAGCGGCCTGCTGGAGTCGGCGGCGGGCGCGACACCGGCGGGCGCGTGGACGCCTCTCGCGAACGTGTCGGAGTCCGACGACGCGTTCCACAGAGAGATCGAACTCCCCGGTGTGAAGAACAAGGACATTGACGTCGAGGCCAACGGTCCCGAACTCGTGGTCACCGGAGACATCGAGGAGCGGGAGCACAAGGGCGTCCTGTGCTGCAGCACCCGCCGCGTCGGAGCCTTCGAGTACCGATTGCGGCTGCCCGGAGAGTTGGACACCCACACGATCAAGGCCGACATGCAGGACGGAGGGCTCAGCATCACCGTCCCCAAGGCCGAAGTCGCCAGGCCCCGCCGGGTCCGGATCAGTGAGCCCGGCGACGGCGCGCGCGAAGACGCCGCCCAGAACGGCGCAGCGGCGGGCGGCGGGACCACCGCCGCCTGAGACCCACCGAGCCAGCGGAGCCGGACCAGTGTCCGTCACCGCTGCCGTCGCGACGGGAGATACGGCCTGCACGGTGCGGTTGGTCAGCATGGTCTCGACGCACACGTCAGAGCCTGGGCTACCGACCGATCATGGCCCGATCGCCCACCGCATCCGCCCCGGCGCATCCACCTCCAGATCCGAAATGCCCGAGGAACATCGCTACTTGTGGACCGGGCGTGCCGTCACCCGGCACCGCGGCGGCTGGGGCGAACCCGGCAAGACCTTCGCCATCGTCCTCGGCTGCGAGATCCGCCACGCCCCACCGCCTCGTCTACGCCGACGGCCTCGACCTCACCGATGTCTCCGCCGCCACCCACATAGGCATGGGCTGCCGCGTCTGCGAACGCCTCGACTGCCCCCAGCACGCCGCACCACCTCTCGGCCACCCGCTGCGGATCGACCAGGACCTGGCCGGCTCTCGTCTTCTCGCGCGGCATCAGAAAAGTCAGCAACGGGTCAGTGTGAGTCCTCGAACACCTGGCGACAGCAGACCGAACATGCGAAACGATGTAATCTCCGAAGACCGCCCTTGACCTGCAGTAGCAGGCAGGGAGCAGACGAATCGGGAGTTTCTTCGTGCTTCGTACCATGTTCAAGTCCAAGATCCACCGTGCCACGGTCACCCAGGCCAACCTGCACTACGTCGGATCCGTCACCATCGACGCCGATCTGCTCGACGCCGCCGATCTGCTGCCCGGCGAACTCGTTCACATCGTCGACATCACGAACGGCTCCCGCCTGGAGACGTACGTCATCGAGGGGGAGCGCGGCTCCGGTGTCGTCGGGATCAACGGAGCGGCGGCCCATCTCGTGCACCCCGGTGACCTGGTGATCATCATCAGTTACGCTCAGGTCGAGGACGCCGAGGCGCGGGCGCTGCGGCCGAGCGTCGTGCACGTGGACCGCGACAACCGGATCGTGTCCCTCGGCGCGGACCCGTCCGAGCCGGTACCGGGCTCGGACCAGCAGCGCAGCCCGCAGGCCGTGACCGTCACCGTCTGAGGCACGGCGCGGCGGTATCGCAGGACTCAGGACCCCAGGACCGAGGAGTGCCCGTGAGCGACATCGAGATCCGCGACGACCGGCCGGCCGGCCGTCTTGAGGCGTTCGCCGACGGCCAAGTGGTCGGCCACATCGAGTACTTCGTCCTGGAGGAGCCCGCGCGGGCCCTCGTTCCGGTGCACACCATCGTGGAACCGGAGCACGAGGGCCAGGGCATCGCCGGCTCCCTCGCCCGCGAGCTGTACGGCATCGCCGCGCGCGAGGGCGTCGTCGTCGCGCCGCTCTGCCCGTACGTCGTGAAGTGGGCCGCACGGCATCCCGAGGAGGCTCCGGCGGCCGACCCGGCGCTGCTGGACGCCGCGATGGAATGGCTCGCGGCACACCCCGGCCGCTTCTGATGACTCCGGCCCCGGTCCAGCCCGCGACGCAGGCCCCGGCCCGGTCCGGAGCCCAGGCCTCGGATCCGGCCTCCGCCCCGGCCCCGGCCACACCCCGGTTCGGGCCCCTCGCCCTGCTGCACACCTCACCGGCTCACATCCCCGTCTTCGACGCCCTGCGCGACGCGGACCACCCGGGCCTGGAGCTGCGGCACCTCGTCGACGAGGAACTGCTCGCGAGGGCCCGTCGCGAGGGGCCCGAAGCGGTGGCCGACGAGGTCCGGGCGCGGCTGGCCGACGCCGTCGCCGACGGTGCCCGGGTCGTCCTGTGCACCTGCTCGACCATCGGCGCGATCGCCGAACGGACCGAGGTCGGCGTACCGGTGCTCCGTGTGGACCGTCCGATGGCCGCCGCCGCGGTCGCCACGGGCTCCAGGGTCGTCGTCCTGGCGACGGTGGCGAGCACCCTGGAACCGACCGTCGCCCTGGTCGAGGAGGAGGCCCGCCGCGCCGGTCGTTCCGTCGAGGCCCGTACGGCCCTCGTCGACGACGCGTGGGCGCTGTTCGAGGCGGGTGACACGGACGGCTGCGCCCGCGCGGTGGCCGGAGCCGCCGACGCGGTCGCCGACGCCGACGTGATCGTCCTCGCCCAGGCGTCCATGACCGCGGCCGAGGGACTCACCTCGACCTCGGTGCCGGTGGTGTCGAGCCCCCGCCCCGGGCTCGCGGCCGCGGCGGACGCGGTCCGCGGGCTGCACGCCGGGTAGCGCGGCGGGGCGCCGAGGCGACGCGGACGGAGCGGTGCCTCGGCAGTCCCTCGCCCGGTGGCGTGCCGCGATCCGGTGGCGTGCCGCGGACTGGGCCGTCCAGGGGCCGTTCCCCGCGCGAGGGGGTGAGTGGGGGCTCGGGCGGTGGGTACGCGGGAGACAAGTCCAGAGGGCCGACGTACCGACTGGCTGGAGGACCGCCATGACGCATCCGTATCCCGATCCCGTGCCGCCGGGACCCACCCCCGGACCGGCCCCCGAACCCCCGGGGCCGTCACCCTTCCCCGACCCGGTGCCGAACCCGGGCGGCCCCGACCCCGCGCCGGGACCGAAACCCGGCCCCACCCCGGTGCCGAACCCGGGCGGCCCCGATCCCGCACCCGGGCCCGATCCCGCACCCGGGCCCGATCCCGTACCCTCCCCGTCCCCCATCCCGAAGCCGCCGGGCCCCGATCCGGTGCCGGAACCCCAGCCTCGGCCGGGGCCGCTGACCTGACGCACGCAGCGGGCCGACCGGCCCCGGTCACCGGGAACCGGAGCGATGCCAATACACTCCCGCGCGTGAACGACATACGGTGCACACAGTGCGGTGTTGTGGGGCTGGAACCTGGCTTCGTCGAGGACTCCGGACAGGGCGCCCGCGGGTTCGCGCGGTGGGTCGAGGGCGCGCTTCAGCGAGGGCCGCTGGGCGGCGCCAGACTGATGGGCCGGCCGCGCTGGCAGATAGACGCCTTCCGCTGCCCCAACTGCGCACACCTGGAACTCTTCGCCGGCCAGCGCAGCTAGCCACGCAAGCACCTTGTGCGCACGCACGCAGGCACCTTGTGCGCACGCGCCTTGTGCGCGTCGAAGCCGTCACGAGCCCGTTTCCGGGCTCGTGACGGCTTCGGAGCGGTGGCGTGTCCGGGCCGCCCGGTGACAGCGCCGCGGGGCGACCGCTATGCCTCGACCTCCGACCGGTCGCCGCCCCACAGCGTGTGGAACGACCCCTCGCGGTCCGTCCGGCGGTAGGTGTGCGCTCCGAAGAAGTCCCGCTGCCCCTGGGTGAGAGCGGCCGGCAGGCGCTCGGCGCGCAGGGCGTCGTAGTAGGCGAGGGCCGCCGAGAAGCCGGGGGTCGGTACGCCCTGGAGGGTCGCGGCGACGACGACCTCGCGCCAGCTGCCCTGGGCCGCCGCGATCTCCTGGGCGAACGTCGCGTCCGACAGCAGGCTCGGCAGGTCGGGGCGGGTGTCGTAGGCGGCGCGGATACGGTCGAGGAACGCCGCCCGGATGATGCAGCCGCCGCGCCAGATCGAGGCGACGGAACCGAGGTCGATGTTCCAGTCGTACTCGTCGCTGCCCGCGGTGATCTCGTGGAACCCCTGCGTGTACGAGACGATCTTCGACGCGTACAGGGCCTGCTCGACCCGGTCCGCGAAGGCCGCCGCCTCGGACTCGTCGAGCCGCTGGGCCGTCGGACCGGCGAGTCCGCGCGAGGCCTCGCGCAGGCCGGCGTGTCCGGAGAGCGAGCGGGCGAAGACCGCCTCGGCGATGCCCGACACCGGCACGCCCAGGTCCAGCGCGATCTGCACGGTCCAGCGGCCCGTGCCCTTCTGCTCGGCCCGGTCCTGGACCACGTCCACGAACGGCTTGCCCGTCGCCGCGTCCACGTGCGACAGCACCTCGGCGGTGATCTCGATCAGATACGAGTCGAGCCGGCCGGTGTTCCACGTGCGGAAGATGTCGGCGATCTGCGCGGGGGAGTACCCGGCGACGTCGCGGAGCAGTTGGTAGGCCTCGCCGATGAGCTGCATGTCGGCGTACTCGATGCCGTTGTGGACCATCTTCACGAAGTGCCCGGCGCCGTCGGGACCCACGTGCGTGACGCACGGCGCCCCGTCGGCGGCCTTCGCGGAGATCTTCTCCAGCATCGGGCCGAGCGAGGCGTACGACTCGACTGAGCCGCCCGGCATGATGCTCGGCCCGTTCAGCGCGCCCTCCTCGCCGCCGGACACGCCCGTGCCGACGAAGTGGATGCCCTGCTCGCGCAGCGCGCGCTCACGGCGCCGGGTGTCCGCGAAATGCGCGTTGCCACCGTCGATGATCATGTCGCCGGGCTCCAGGAGCGGGGCGAACTCCTGGATCACCGCGTCCGTCGGCTCGCCCGCCTTCACCATGATCACCAGGCGTCGGGGCCGTTCGAGCGCCGCCACGAACTCCTTCGCCGTCTCGGCCGCCACGAACGTGCCCTCGTGGCCGAACTCCTCCACCAGCGCGTTCGTCTTCGCCACGGTGCGGTTGTGCACGGCGACCGCGTACCCGTTGCGCGCGAAGTTGCGGGCGAGGTTGCGCCCCATGACCGCGAGACCCGTGACGCCGATCTGGGCTGAAGTGCTCATTCGGTTGGCTCCTAAGAAGTGCGGTAAGTCCGTTGGCCGCTACGGGAAACATCCCGGCACCGATGCCGCCGGTCGTGCTCGTCCGTGCTGCTCGCCAGTATTGCCCCAGGCCATCCTGACGTGTCGCAGGTGTCCACGCAGGGGAACGTCCCGGCACGGCGAGGGCGGATTTCGGACAGTCCGCGCGGCGCGGGTCGCCGTCCGCGGGCGTGTCCGGCGGCCCGGACGCGCTCCCCGCTCCCGCGCGGCCGGGTCCGGTGAACGGGCCGGACGCCTGTCGCCGGACCCGGGAACCCGATGTCGGCGGGCCGGTGCGCGGTGCGCGACGCGTCCCCGTACCGCGTCGGCCCGGTCGCCCACCGCGCCGGGGGCGTGCGGTCCGACGGCGGCCCGGGATCCGGTCAACCGCCTTCTCGGAGCGACCGGTTGCCGCCTTGTCCCGGCCTGTTCCCAGCGCTTACTTTTGCCGCTCCTGACGCATGTCTAGGGGGGCTCCCTCATGGCCGTACGCGGCCGGCACCGCCGGTATCAGCCGAACAGGATCAACCGCGCCTCACTCACCGTCACGGCGGGCGGCGCCGGGATCGCGCTCCCTCTGGTGGGTGCCGGAGTCGCCCAGGCGGCGGACGTCGGGACCTGGAACAAGGTCGCCGCCTGCGAGTCCAGCGGCAACTGGAGCATCAACACCGGCAACGGCTACTACGGCGGACTTCAGTTCACCCGGTCCACCTGGGAGGCGTACGGCGGCAAGGCCTACGCCGGGCGCGCGGACCAGGCCACGAAGGACCAGCAGATAGCCGTGGCCGAGAAGGTGCTGAAGGGCCAGGGGCCCGGCGCGTGGCCGGTGTGCTCGGTCCGTGCGGGGCTGACCCGAGGGGGCGAGGCCCCCGACATCAGCCCGGCGGGGACCGAGCCGCGGACGGCGAAGCAGCGGTCGGTGCGGGACGTGAAGCCGCAGACCACGCCGCAGTCGCAGGCGGGGACCGCCGAGATGTACACCGTCGTGCACGGCGACACGCTCTCGGGCATCGCCGACTCCCGGCATGTCCAGGGCGGCTGGGAGGGGCTGTACGCCGCGAACCGTACGACCGTCGGCTCCGACCCGGACCTGATCCTGCCGGGCCAGCGGCTCACCCTGAGCGGCCGGACCCAGGCACCCGCGCACACCCGGCCCGCTCCGGCGAAGAGCCCGTCGAAGACGCACACCGGGACGCCGGCGAAGAAGGCGCCCGCGAAGAAGGCGCCGGCGAAGAAGACCTCGGCGGACAGGACGTCCCCGCACACGACGACCCCCGTCAGGTCCGGGACGCACGGGCTCGTCGCCCCGGTGCACGCGGCGACCGGCACGGCCTACCACGCCACCGGCTCGCACTGGTCGAAGGGCTACCACACGGGCGTCGACTTCCCCGTGCCGACCGGCACCTCCGTCGCGGCGGTCGCCGCCGGCCATGTGGTCAGCTCGGGCTGGGGCGGATCGTTCGGCTACCAGGTGGTGATCCGGCACGCCGACGGCCGCTACACGCAGTACGGCCACCTCTCGGCGATCTCCGTGAAGAGCGGGCAGAGCGTCGTGGCCGGGCAGCGCATCGGCCGCTCGGGGTCCACGGGCAACAGCACGGGCCCGCATCTGCACTTCGAGGTGCGGACCGGGCCCGGCTTCGGTTCGGACATCGACCCGCTGGCGTATCTCCGGTCCGGAGGCGTCAGGATCTGACCCGGGTGCGGTGGTGGCTGACGAACGGGATCGGCACGTACGGCACACCGAGCATGACGGTCAGGTAGGGCAGCTCGTCCCGGGCCTCCGGGTGGCCCGCCGCGACGACCTCCATCGTCGGCACGGCGGCCACGGCGGCCTTGACCGGAGCCGGTACGAGCGCCCCCGCGGGCCGCAGAGCCGCCGGGAACACGCCGTCGCCGCCCGCCCCCGCAGCCTGCGGCACGCTTCCGGCACCCGCTCGCGCGGTGTGCGCCACGCTCCCGGCACCCGGCTGCTTCCCGGCACCCGGCTGCGCGGCCGCTACGAACCCGTCCGCGCCCTCGGGGGGATCGGTGGGCTCGGGCAGCCCGGCCAGCAGTTCCGCCACGGCCGCCTCGGCGGCCGTGAGAGCGCCGAGGCCGCCGACCGCCGGGACGGCGGGCTCCGCGAGGCGCGGCCGCGACACGGCCGGCCCGGGGAGCCGCGGTCCGGACGCGGCCGTGAGGACCGCCGACGCCGGGACGGAGGTGGGTGCGTGCGGCGCGTCGGCGCGCTGCCCGGCGTTCGCCTCGGGCTCCGCCGCGGCCACGGGCTGCGGGACGGTCACGGGCTCCGTGACGGCCGCGCGTTCCATGACGGCCGCGGGTTCTGGGACGGCCGTGGGCTCCGGGACGGAGGGCGCGGGTCGCTCGCCGCTGCCGATCCGCTCGATGGTGAGCAGGATCAGACCGCCCGCCGCGACGACGCCGCAGCCCAGGGCGAGCGCGGTGCCGGTGGTGCCGTACCGGAAGGTCTCGCCGAACATCGTGATGCCGACCGCGGCGGCCACGACGGGGTTCACCACCGTCAGCGTGGCCAGCGGCGCCTCCAGGCCCGCCCCCCGGTAGGAGGCCTGCGAGATCAGCATGCCGGCCGTCGCGAAGGCACCGATGGCCGCGAGGCTCGACAGGTCGGCGAGCGACATGTGCCGCGACCAGTCGACCGCGACGGTCTTGGTGAACACGGAGGACATGCTGAAGGCGATGCCCGCCGCGACCGCCAGCAGCACACTGCGTACCGCGGGGTGCCGGTACGCCGCGCGCCCCGCCACCATCAGGGCCGCGACCGCGCCGCCCGACACCACGCCCAGTGCCACGCGCTGGGCGTGGCTCAGGGACTGCGCGTCGGACGCGCCGACCAGGGACAGCAGACCCGCGAGACCCACGGTGGCCATGATCGCGCCGCGCCAGGCGGCGGCTCCGGCCCTGCGGCCGACGAACAGGGCCGCCATCGGAAGCGCGAAGACGATGGTCAGCGCGCCGAGCGGCTGTACGAGGCTCAGCGGGCCGAAGGCGAGGGCGACCACGTGCAGCAGCCCGCCCAGGCCGGTCAGCGCGACGGCCGCCCACCAGCCCGGCCTGCGCAACGGAGCGTAGGTCTGGCCGGGAGAGGTCACCGCGACCCGCTCCTGAATGATCGCGCCGCCCGCGTACGCGACGGCTGAGACGAACGAGAGCACCACGGACAAAGCGAGGGCACTCATGAGTCCCTCCTCTGCGAACGGCGCGGAGCTGCGGCCCGGCGCGACGAACGGTCGGCTTCCATGCAAACAACGATGCCGTGAGATTTAGTTCTCGTCGTCGTCCCTGAGCAGTCATTGGGTCCTACTGCCGATGGAGTACGAATCGCCCGGTGTCCTCCCCAGGGTGGGCGACATCCCGGCCCGATCCACTGGTGGTTACCCCTAGGGGGCTTGGTACTACTGCTCTTCGTGGACCTCGACCCCGAACTCAAGGCGCTCGACGCGCTCGGCGGATTCTTCGTACTACGCACCGGTGTACCGCCACGCGGCACCCTGCCCACCCTCGCGAGCGCCTGGACGAGCCCGCGATCCGGAACGACCGGGGAGGTTTACGGAGATCCGGTAACTTTCCGCATCCAGAAAGTCGCACAGAGTATCCGGGCGCCCGAACCGCGGGTCGCGGTCTCGGTGGCGCAGCAGGGTCTCGCGGCCCGCTTCTGGTCCATCGCCCTCGGCGCGGCCGCGCTCGGCGGCCGGGTGCCCGACCTCGATCCGGAACTCCTGGGCTGGGACCCGGACACCGGTGCTCCCGACGACCTCTGGCTGCGCGAGGTCCGCTTCCGGCCCGTGGCCGATCTCGACGCGGTCGTGCGCGCCGGGCTCCTCGTACCGCTGAGCGCGGCCCTGCGCTCACGCCATCGCGTCTCACCGGCCCTGCTGTGGGGCAACGCGGGCTCGGCCCTGGCCGGGACCGTCCGCCAGCTGGAGCGCTGGGCACGCGCCCACGGACGCCCGGACGTGGACGAGCGGGCGAGGACGCTGGCCGGCGGGCTCTTCGCGCACCCCGATCTCTCCGGCACCCTCGACCCGGAGACGCTGCGCCGCCGCAGCTGCTGTCTGTACTACCGGGTGCCCGGCGGCGGAGTCTGCGGGGACTGCTGCTTCGAGCGCCCACCGTGCCCCGCGCCCGACCGGACCTGACGAGAGCGCCCGGCCGGACCTGACACCGGCGTCCCGCCGGTCCCGGCACGGGCGCCCGGCCGGCCCTGGCACGGGCATCCCGAAGGACCCGGCACGGGCGCCCGGCCGGACCCGGCGCGGGCGTGTGTCTCGCGGTCTTCCGTATCGGCTTCAACTGAGTGACCATGAGGGGCACCAGCCGGCTAGGACGGGAGTTCTGTGTGCGCGTGGGACTGCTGACCCGGGAGTTTCCGCCGGACGTCTACGGCGGTGCGGGCGTCCATGTCGAGTTCCTCGCAAGGGAGTTACGCGCCCTCACCGAACTCGACGTGCACTGCTGGGGCGAGGGCGGCACCGGCGGAGTCGTCCGTCACCGGCCCTGGTCCGCGCTCGACGGCGCCAACGACGCCCTGCGCACCTTCTCGGTGGACCTCTCCATCGCCGCCGCGCTCGAAGGCCGCGATCTCGTCCACTCCCACACCTGGTACGCCAACCTCGCGGGACACTTCGGAAAGCTCCTGCACGGCATTCCGCACGTGATGACCGCCCACTCCCTCGAACCGCTGCGCCCCTGGAAGGCCGAGCAGCTCGGCGGCGGCTACGCCCTCTCCGGCTGGGCCGAGCGCACCGCCATCGAGGCCGCCGACGCCGTGATCGCGGTCTCCGGCGCCATGCGCGACGACATCCTCGGCTGTTACCCGGGCCTGGACCCGGCGAGGGTGCGCGTCGTGCACAACGGCATCGACACCGCCCTGTACCGGCCCGACCACGGCACCGACGTCCTGGAGCGGATCGGCCTGGACACCGCTCGCCCGTACATCCTGTTCGTCGGCCGTATCACCCGGCAGAAGGGCGTGCCCCATCTGCTGCGCGCGGTACGGGACATCGACCCGGCCGCCCAGGTGGTGCTGTGCGCGGGCGCCCCCGACACCCCGGAGATCGACCGCGAGTTCCGTGATCTGTACCGGGAGTTGAGTGCCGTGCGGGACGGCGTGCACTGGATCCCGCAGATGCTGCCGCGGCCCGACGTCATCCAGCTCCTCACCCACGCGGCCGTGTTCGTGTGTCCTTCGGTGTACGAGCCGCTCGGCATCGTCAACCTGGAGGCGATGGCCTGCGGGACGGCGGTGGTCGCCTCGCGGGTCGGCGGCATTCCCGAGGTGGTCGAGCACGGCGAGACGGGCCTTCTCGTGCCGCTCCGGGACGACTTCGAGGCGGGACTCGCGGCGGCCCTGGACTCCGTGCTCGCCGACCCCGGCACGGCCCGGCGGATGGGCGAGGCCGGACGGCGGCGCGCGGTGGGCGAGTTCGGCTGGGACGCGGTGGCCCGCAGGACCGTCCGGTTGTACGAGGAAGTCCTCAAAGCGGGGTAACCGTTCGGACAGGCGAACTTCAGGAACGCGGGGCGGGTCCGGACGGCCGGGCGCGGCCCGATCGGGCGTAGAGGGGCGGCGGCATGCGGCGCGGTGGACCTTCGGTGCTGGGAATCGTACTGGCGGGCGGTGAGGGCAAGCGGCTGATGCCTCTCACCGCGGACCGGGCGAAACCGGCGGTGACCTTCGGCGGTACGTACCGCCTCGTGGACTTCGTCCTCTCCAATCTCGTGAACGCCGACATCCTGCGCATCTGCGTGCTCACGCAGTACAAGTCGCACTCGCTGGACCGGCACATCACCACCACGTGGCGGATGTCGAGCCTGCTCGGCAACTACGTGACCCCGGTTCCGGCCCAGCAGCGGCTCGGGCCCCGCTGGTATCTCGGCAGCGCGGACGCGATCCTCCAGTCGCTCAACCTGATCCACGACGAACAGCCCGAGTACGTAGCGGTGTTCGGCGCCGACCACGTCTACCGCATGGACCCCCGGCAGATGCTCGCCCAGCACATCGAGAGCGGGGCGGGCGTGACGGTGGCCGGAATACGGGTGCCGCGCTCGGAGTCGTCGTCCTTCGGCGTCATCACCCCCGGTTCCGACGGCCAGAGCGTGCGGGGCTTCCTGGAGAAGCCCGCCGACCCGCCGGGCCTCGCGGACGACCCCGGGTGCGTCTTCGCCTCGATGGGCAACTACATCTTCACCACCAAAGCCTTGGTCGAGGCGCTCCAGCGGGACGCCGAGGACGACAGCTCCGTGCACGACATGGGCGGTTCGATCCTGCCCGCGCTCACCGGCCGGGGCGAGGCGCGGCTCTACGACTTCAGCGACAACCACGTGCCCGGCGAGACCACCCGCGACCAGGGCTACTGGCGTGACGTGGGCACCCTCGACGCGTACTACGACGCCCACATGGACCTGATCGCCGAGCGGCCCGCGTTCAACCTGTTCAACCGGAGCTGGCCCCTCTACACCAGCTCGGGGCAGCTCTCGCCGGCGCGGTTCAACGCGGGCGGCATCGCCAGCGAGTCCATCATCAGCGCGGGGTGCCTGATCCGCGGGCAGGTGACGCGGTCGGTGCTGTCGCCGGGTGTGGTCGTCGACCCCGGGGCGGTGGTGCAGGGATCGGTCCTGCACGACAACGTCAAGGTGGGGCGGGGCGCCGTGGTGCGCGGCGCGGTGCTCGACAAGAACGTCGAGGTGCCGCCGGGCGCGACGATCGGCGTCAACCCGGAGCGCGACTCCGACCTCTACACGGTCTCCAAGGCCGGAGTGATCGCCCTGGGCAAGGGCCAGCGCGTGCCCTGACCGGGCCCGCGGGGGCCTCGCGGAACATCACGGGCCTCCCGGGAAGGCCGGCCTCAGTCGCCGTGCCCCCGGGCACGGCGACTTCCGGCCGTTGTCAGCCCTCGCTTGTCATGTCCCTGGACGAGGTTCGGAATCCCGTGCTGTCATGCCAACTGCCGTCGATGACAACGTCGTACAACTCTGACAACGATGTCATCGCGCGGGGCGGTCCAGAACGTGCCGCGCGATGACGCGACGCGTCACGCCGGATCCCTCCGGTTGCCCGGAAAGCGGGTCCCCCGCCCCGACCATGCATGAGGACAACGATGTCGATCACCCACCGGAGGTCTCCCGCATGAGATGGACCCGGCGCCTGCGCCTGTGCACGGCGGGACTGGTGACAGCCTCCGCGCTGTTCGCCCTGCCCACCGCACAGGCCGCCGAGCCGCGCGACGGCCAACTCACCGACCTGGTCAATCCGTTCATCGGCACCCAGAACGAGGGCAACACCTATCCCGGCGCCGCCGTGCCCTTCGGCATGGTGCAGTTCTCCCCGGACACCGGCCACAACACCGGCTACGACCACTCCCAGAACCACATCCGCGGCTTCTCCCTCGTCCACCTCTCGGGTGTCGGCTGCGGCCTCGGCGGCGACCTGCCCGTCCTGCCGACGACGGGGGACATCACCCGGACGGACGACGCGCAGTACGCGGCGGAGTTCGGCCACGACACCGAGGAGGCGCACCCCGGCTTCTACCGGGCGGACCTGAAGTCCGGGATCGGGGCCGAGCTGACGGCCACCGCGCGCACCGGCGTGCAGCGCTACACCTTCCCGGCCACCGACAAGGCCAACGTGCTGCTGAACGCGGGCCAGTCGCTGCACCGGACGGTCGCGACCAAGGTCGAGATCCTGGACGACCGGACCGTCCGCACGGCGATCACCGGCAGCGGCTTCTGCCAGGGGACCGGGCCGTACACGGTGTACACGATCACCCGCTTCGACCGGCCGTTCACCACCTCGGGCACCTGGAACGGCGACACCGTCACCGAGGGCTCCAAGGAGACGGCCGGCACGACCGGGCGCACCGGGGCCTTCGTGCGCTTCGACACCACCGGGGACCGCACGGTCGAGGCGACCACCGCGCTGTCGTACGTGGACGCCCGCGGTGCGGCCGTCAACCTCCGTTCCGAGGGCGGCCGTTCCTTCGACACGGTCCGCGCCGCCGCCCGCCGCGCCTGGGAGGACCGGCTCGACGACGTCCGCGCGACGGGCGGCACCGACACCCTGCGCCGCACCTTCTACTCGTCGCTCTACCGTTCGTTCCTCGCGCCCAACATCGGCAGTGACGCCGACGGCCGCTACACCGGCTGGGACCAGCGGATCCACCGGGCCGAGGGTTTCACGTACTACCAGAACTGGTCGCTGTGGGACACCTACCGCACCCAGTCGCAGCTCCTCTCCCTGCTCGCGCCCCGAGAGGCCCGGGACATGGCGATCTCGGTGATCAGGATCGACGAGGAGAGCGGCTGGCTGCCCAAGTGGGGCTACGGCACGGTCGAGACGAACATCATGACCGGCGACCCGGTCACCCCGTTCCTCACCAACGCCTACCAGCAGGGTCTGCTCAAGGGGTACGAGGAGCGGGCGTACCGCGCGCTGAGGAAGAACGCCGACGGTGTGCCGCCCGCCGACTCGCCGACCGTGGGCCGCGAGGCCAACAGGGAGTACATCGCGAACGGCTTCGCCCCCTACGTCAAGGGCCGCCCGCACGCCAAGCCCGGCGACTCGGACTACGACCACGGCGCCTCCACGACCCTGGAGTACGCCCTGTCGGACGCCGTGCTCGGCGTGATGGCACGGGACCTGGGCCACGACGAGGACGCGGCGCGCTACCTGGCGCGCTCCCAGAACTACCGCGCGATCCACGACCCCTCGACCGGCTTCTTCCGCGCCCGGGACGCCGCCGGGGCCTTCACCGGACCCGCCGACCCGGCCCAGAGCGTCGGATTCCACGAGGGCACGTCCTGGCAGTACCAGTGGCTCGTGCCGCAGGACCTGCCGGGCATGGTCGACCTGATCGGCGGCAAGCAGGCCGCCAACGACCGGCTCGACGCGTTCTTCGCCTACGGGCAGTTGCTGAAGGACCCCGCGAAGACCGCCCGCGAGGTCTGGGTCAACGGCCCGTACGCCTACTACAACGCCGACAAGTACAACCCGCAGAACGAGCCCGACCTGATCGCCCCGTACACCTACCTGTCCACCGGGCAGCCCTGGAAGACGACCGACGTCGTGCACGCGGCGCTGACCCTGTTCACCGACGCGCCGACCGGCATGACCGGCAACGACGACCTCGGCACGATGTCCGCCTGGAACGTCCTGTCGTCCATCGGGATCTTCCCGGTGCAGCCCGGCTACGACACCTGGGGTCTGTCCACGCCCGTCTTCGAGCGGGTCGACCTCACCCTCGACCGGCGCTACTACCCGCGCGGTGCCCTGACGGTCACGGCCCCGGGCACCTCGGACACCGACCGGTACATCCGGTCGGCCAGCCTCGACGGCTCGTCGTACGGCCGTACGTACCTGACGACCGGCACACTGAAGAGCATCCGGTCCCTCGGCTTCACGGTCGGTCCGGAGCCGTCCGAGTGGGGAACGGCCGCCTCGGCGGCACCCCCGGTCCTGAAGTGACGTCCCACCCGTCCTGAGGCGGGCCGGTCCCGTCCCTCGTCCGAGGGGCGGGACTTAATCCGCTGTTAACTGTGCGTAACTTGATCGTACTTGACCGTAATCACCAGTCCGGGTTTGACTGCAAGTTCACCCGTCGTCGACGCGAGAGCAAGCCCTTGATCTCCGACCTCCTCGCACCACTCGACCTGGCGTTCTGGAACATCGAGTCCGACCGGCACCCGATGCACCTCGGAGCCCTCGGTGTCTTCGCCGCGCACTCGCCCACCGCCGGCGCCCACGCGGCGGACCTGCTCGCGGCCCGCGCCGCCGCCGTCCCCGGGCTGCGCATGCGCATCCGCGACGTGTGGCAGCCCACCGCACCCCTCGCCTTCGGCGGCGCGGCCCGCGAGCCCGCGCCCGGCTTCGAGCCGCTGGACCACGTCCTGCTGCACAAGCCGACCGCCGACTTCCACGCCGAGGCCGGCCGGCTCATGGAACGCCCGCTGGAGCGCGGCCGTCCCCCCTGGGAGGCGCACGTGCTGCCCGGCGAGGACGGCACGTCCTTCGCGGTGCTCTTCAAGTTCCACCACGCGCTCGCCGACGGGCTCAGGGCGCTGATGCTGGCCGCCGCCATCATGGACCCGATGGACCTGCCGGAACCCCGCCCGCGCCCCGCCGAACCGCCCCGAGGGCTCTTCCCGGACGTCCGCAAGCTGCCGGGGCTGGTCCGCGACACCCTCTCCGACGTGGGCCGCGCCCTCGACATCGGCACGTCGGTGGCCCGCGCCACACTCGGCGCGCAGTCCTCGCCCGCCCTCACCTCGTCGCCCACCGGCACCCGGCGCACCGCCGGGGTGGTCATCGACCTCGACGACGTGCACATCGTCCGCAAGACCGTCGGCGGCACCGTCAACGACGTCCTGATCGCCGTCGTCGCGGGTGCCCTGCGCCGCTGGCTCGACGAGCGCGGCGACGGCAGCGAGGGCGTCTCCCCGCGCGCCCTGATCCCCGTCTCCCGGCGCCGGCCGCGCACCGCGCAGCCACAGGGCAACCGGCTCTCGGGCTATCTGATACGGCTTCCCGTCGACGACCCGGACCCGCTCGGCCGGCTGCGTGCCGTACGGACGGCGATGGACCGGAACAAGGACGCCGGACCCAACAGGGGCGCGGGAGCCGTCGCGCTGCTCGCCGACCACGTGCCCCCGCTCGGGCACCGGCTCGGCGGCCCGGTCGTGGGCCAGGCCGCACGCCTGCTGTTCGACATCCTCGTCACCAGCGTGCCGCTGCCCAGCCTCGGCCTGAAGCTCGGCGGCTGCCCGCTCACCGAGGTCTACCCGTTCGCCCCGCTGGCCCGCGGCCAGGCCCTCGCGGTGGCCGTCTCGACCTATCGGGGCAAGGTCCACTACGGGCTGGTGGCCGACGCCGAGGCCGTTCCCGACCTCGATCTGCTGGCCCGTTCCCTGGCCGAGGAGGTGCGCGTACTGATCACCGCTTGCACGCCATGATCACAACGGGTTTGGTGCCGCGCGCGATTGGTCCGTAAAATTCCGCCTTCGAAAGCGAGCGCGGTTCGAACGCGGCGCACAACCCGAGGAACGGCAGCGATGACGGTGACAGAGGACGGCCGGGCGACCCCCGCCGTGGACACGACAGATGTGGCGGACATCGCGTTCGGTCCCGGCATCGACCCCGAGCGGCTGGCCGTCTGTCTCGGCGTGCTCGACGAACTCGAGAAGATCGACGTCGACCACCCCGACGCCATCGCCGTGCGCCGCGCCACCGCCGGCGTCTACCGGACCGTGAAGCAGCGCCGCCGCCAGGAGCGGCGCGCCGCCAAGACGGCCCACGACAAGCAGGTCACCGAGTCCACCGCGACCGGCTCCGCCCAGCGCATCGACGACGAGACCGAGGGCATCCTGCCGTCGTCGGTGACGGAGGAGGGCAAGATCGCGGGGATACTCCAGCGCCCGCGCTCCTGCTACACCTGCAAGACGCGGTACGTCGAGGTCGACTACTTCTACCACCAGCTCTGCCAGGACTGCGCCGCCCTGAACCGCTCCCGCCGCGACGCCCGCACCGACCTCACCGGCAAGCGGGCGCTGCTCACCGGCGGCCGTGCCAAGATCGGCATGTACATCGCGCTGCGCCTGCTGCGTGACGGCGCGCACACCACGATCACCACGCGCTTCCCGAACGACGCGATCCGCCGCTTCAAGGCCATGGACGACTCGGCGGACTGGATCCACCGCCTGGAGGTCGTCGGCATCGACCTGCGCGACCCGGCCCAGGCCGTCGCGCTGGCCGACCGTGTCGCCGAGCAGGGCCCGCTCGACATCCTGATCAACAACGCCACGCAGACCGTGCGCCGGCTGCCGTCCGCCTACGCCGCGCTCGTCGAGGGCGAGAGCGCGCCGCTTCCCGCCGGTGAACTGCCCGCCCGCGAGATCATCGGCGCCTTCAACTCCGGAGCGGTCGACGGACTGACCGCGCTGCCCGTCGGCGTGTCCGGCCTCGAGGCGCAGAAGGTGGCCGATCTCGCCCTGGTCGCCGGCAACGCCAGTGTGGTCCGCCATCGCGAGGGCACCGCCATCGACGCGGGCGGCCTGCTCCCCGACGTCGTCGAGAGCAACACCTGGGTGCAGACCATCGAGCAGATCTCCCCGGTCGAGCTGCTCGAGACCCAGCTCTGCAACTACACGGCGCCGTTCATCCTGATCAGCAAGCTGCGGCCGCAGATGGCCGAAGCCGCCCGCGCGGCTGCCGCGGGGCGCGCCTACGTCGTCAACGTCTCCGCGATGGAGGGCGTGTTCGGCCGCGGCTACAAGGGCGCGGGCCACCCGAACACGAACGCGGCGAAGGCCGCCATGAACATGGTGACCCGTACCAGCGCCCAGGAGATGTTCCAGACCGACGGCATCCTGATGACCTCGGTCGACACCGGCTGGATCACCGACGAGCGCCCGCACTACGACAAGCTGCGCCTGGCCGACGAGGGCTTCCACGCCCCGCTCGACCTCGTCGACGGCGCGGCCCGCGTGTACGACCCGATCGTCCGCGGCGAGCTGGGCGAGGACCTGTACGGCGTCTTCATGAAGGACTACGCGCCCGGCAAGTGGTAGGACCGCCGGTCACGGCGCGGACCCTCGCCGCCCGTCGGGGGTCCGCGCGCGCAGCCGTTCGTGGACGGCGTGGGCGGGGGAGCCCGGGTAGGCCGCTCTCACCCGCGTCCCCCCGTCGACCAGCAGATCGGCACCGGTGATCCATCCGGCCGCGTCGGAGACCAGCCAGGTCACGGCGCGGGCGACGTCCTCGGGCTGTCCGATGCGGCCGAGCGGGAGCCCGGCGCCCAGTTCGTCCTCGGAGTCCTCCCAGACGAAGCGGGCCATCTCGGTACGGACGAGGCCGGGGGAGACCGAGTTGACCCGCACCTTCGGGGCCAGCTCGCCGGCCAGCTGCCCGGTCAGATGGAGCAGGGCGGCCTTGCTGGTGCCGTACGCGCCGACCTGGGGACCGACGTGTCCGGCGCCCTCCGTGCAGACATTGACCACGGCCCCGCCGTGCTCGCCCATCCAGGCCCGCCAGGCGCACTGCACCAGTCGCAGCGGTGCCTCGACGTTCACGGCGAACGCGTCGCGCCAGCGATCGGGGTCGGCGTCCATGAGCGGGCCGTAGGGCTGGTTGGTCGCCGCGTTGTTGACCACGATGTCCAGGCGTCCGAAGGCGCGCAGGGTCACCGCGGTCAGTTCCGTCAGATGCGCTCCGTCGGTGACGGAACCGGCGAGGCCGACGCCGCCGACCCGTCCGGCCGCGCGCCGCACCGCGTCCGGGTCCCGGGCGCTCACGCACACGCGCACCCCCGACGCGGCGAGCGCCTCGGCGACGGCGAGACCGATTCCGCGTGAGGCGCCGGTGACGATGGCGGCCCTGCCCTCCAGACCGTACGGCGACGTCATCCGCGTACCGTCTCATGACGGGCCGTCAGCCGACAGGCCCCGGCGACGGCCGCTTCCGGCGGGCGGGCGCGGCGGGCGCGGGCAGGACGCCGGCACCTGTCAGTCCGCGGCTCCCAGTCGCGCGGAACGTTCCGCCACGAGTTCCAGCAGGGTGCGCCAGTCCTCCAGTTCCCCGGCGTACAGGCCGGGGACCTTGCCGGCGTCGTCCGCCTGCCACAGGGTCATCGCGTCCTCGGCCAGCGGGTCGTGCTCGAACGCGGCCGCCTCGTGCCGGGTCATCGCGGCATCCGGGGCGAGCGTGTCGCGCGGGGACGGCCCGGGGCCCGGTGGGGCTGCCGCCAGATAGCGCCCCGCCGCGACGTGCAGCCGGACGAGACCGGAGACGCGCTCGCCGAGGAGCGGCCGTACCGCGTCGGCGGCCAGGTCGGCGTGCCCGGCGTCGGCGCCCGGCCTGAGCAGATGCCCGATGTCGTGCACCAGGCCCGCGACCTGGAGTTCCTTGTCGCTGGGGTGGCCCCGCCGCAGCAGTGCGGCGGTCTGCAGGGCGTGGTCGTGCAGATCGACGGGAACGCCCGCGGGCGTTCCCCCGCCCGGGTGAGGCCGGGAGCGGGTGAGCTCGGGAATGTCGTGGACGCCCCGGCAGGCGTGCAGCAGGTTCATCAGCTCCTCGACGCTGCGCAGCTCCATGCGTCAGTCCTCCCGCGAGAAAGGCCGTTGCCGTGCGACAGCACAGCATGGCCTCCTTGCGAACCGGCCAACGGGAACTGAACTGCGTGGCGCCTTCGGGCCGGATGCGCGCGACGGCCGTCGGCCGACGGTGATTCACGCGTGCCATGACATACCCCGACACACCCCTCCAGGGGCGATATTGAGCCGAATGGGTGGCCGCGAAGAGGGCATCATGTTTCAAATCACCGCAGATCGTGGCCTGATGGGCCCTGGATGACGTGTGACAGTAACCTCACGTTTTCAGCCCCATAGAGCGGGGTGCCGCTCATTTGGTTAGGCTGTAGCCGACGGACAGACTTACTGGGGTCCACCCACACCCACGGTCCGTCCCGGGACAAGCCGGTCACCACGGCCTGCTCTCACACGAGTTACCGGCGCCACCGCGTCCCTAACTGCTTCGACTCATACCCGAGCGGCCGTCAGGCGACCCGAGAGCACCGGGCCCTAACGTCCCGAGGGTGACCCGACACATAAGGAGTGCGCGGTGACACCAGAGAAGACGAATCTCGATCAGGGCCCCAAGGAACGCAGGGAGCACCTCGGCGGTGGGTCCGACACCAAGCTCGGAAGCCTGGACGTGTGGGCCAGGTCCGCCCCGATCCGCCTCGCGGGCTACGAGGACGACCTCGCCGAGCCCCACATCCTGCCCAGCGTCGACTGACCGACGCCAGGAGCCGGCGCGACCGGACACGGCACGGGAGTGCCGGACCCGCGCGCATGCCGAACAGGAGAAGCCGCGGCCGACGACCGGCCGCGGCTTCGGCATGTGACGCCGCCTCCCGGCCTGACGGCAACGCCCTCCGGCCGGACGGCACCACCTTCCGCCCCGGCGAGAGTGCGTGCATGGCGTCGCCGGGCAGACGGGAATTGTCAGACAGGCCCTAGCCGAGCGGAGCCGTACGCCGCCACGGGTGCAGCACCTCGAGCTGCCCGGCCACATCGAGCAGAGCCGCCTCGGAGCCGGGCAGGCCGACGAGCTGGACGGCACAGGGGGCGCCGCCCGGCAGCCTTCCGAACGGAACCGACATCGCGGGCCAGCCGGTGAGGTTCCACGGCGGGGTCATCGGCGAGTAGTTGGTGTTGGCCAGGACATTGCGCAGCCAGCCCCGCTTGTGCCAGTCGACGGAGGCGGGACCGCGCCGGGCGAGCGCCGGGGTGAGCAGCACGTCGTACTCCGCGAAGAACGCCGCCAGACGTCCGCGCAACTGCTCGCGGCGTTCCCCCTTGCGGGCACCCGTCACGAAGCGGCGGCCGACCGCGGCGTGCACGCGGGTGCGCCGGGCCAGCCTGCGCGGGTCGAGGTCCTCGGCGTCCACCGCGGTGCCCGCCGTCCAGTGCGCGAGCGAGGTCGTGCCCAGCCACAGCGGGTACGGCGGGTTCGCGGTCCGCACCCGGTGACCCGCCTCGGCCAGCAGGGCGGCGGCCTCCCGGGCGGCGTTCGTATACGGCCGCGTGACGTGAATTCCGGCCAGCGGGCTGCGTACCGACAGGGCGATCCTGCGGGTGGCGGGCTCCGCGGGCGGGGCCGGCTCGATGTCCGCGAGGAGGGCGAACATCAGCCGCGCGTCCTCGACCGTCGTGGCCAGCGGGCCGTTCTCCGACATGCCGAACCAGTCGCCGTGACCGATCCCCGCGGGAACCACCCCGTGGCCCGGTTTCAGGGTCACCAGACCGCAGTTGGCGGCCGGGATGCGCAGCGAGCCCATGCCGTCGTTGCCGAGCGCGATCGGCACCATCGCGGCGGCGACCGCCGCGGCGCTGCCGCCCGAGGAGCCGCCCGCCGTACGGGACAGGTCCCAGGGGTTGCGCGCGTTGCCGTACACGCCCTCCGTGGTGCCGAAGACGCAGAGTTCGGGCACGTTCGTCAGTCCCACCACGACGGCGCCCGCCGCGCGCAGCCGGGCCACGGCGACGTGGTCCTCCTCGGCGAGGGCGTCCGGGGTCGCGGCGGAACCGTTGCGGGTCTGCTCGCCGCGCACCGCGAGGTTGTCCTTCACCGCCACCGGCACACCCGCCAGGGGGAGCCGGCCCAGGTCCCTGCCGGCCAGCTCGTCGGCCTCCGCGAGGGCGGCCCCGGCGCGGACCGTACGGAAGGCGCCGACGCGCCCGTCGAGGCGTTCGATCCGCGCGAGGTGTTCGGCCACCACCTCGCGGGGGGTGACCCTCTTCTCGCGTACGGCTGCGGCGATCTCGGTGGCGGTCCGGCCGGGCCAGGTGGTCACGGGCGCTCCTCACTCGTTTCGTACTGGTGAGTAGTTACGGGAGCACTCTGCCCACAGTCCGGGCGCCGCGTCGAGGGTCCGGGCCCCCGGCCTTCGGACCGGAGCGCGTCCGACGCTGTACGCGGACGGGTACCGGGGGAGATCCTCGGGACCGAGCATTCCTCCGCACCCGGCCATGGACCCCTGCCGCCGACGGAAAGGCCCGCCGTGCCTCCGACCTCCGCCCGCGTCGTCGCGGTCGACACCCACGACATCCGCTTCCCCACCTCGCGCGCGTTCGACGGCTCGGACGCGATGAACCCGGACCCCGACTACTCGGCCGCGTACGTCGTGCTGCGCACCGACGCCCCCGACGGAGCCGAGGGTCACGGCTTCGCCTTCACCATCGGGCGGGGCAACGACGTCCAGGTCGCCGCGATCGACGCGCTGCGAGGACACGTCGTCGGACGGTCCCTCGACGAGCTGTGCGCCGACCCCGGCTCCCTCTCCCGGGACCTGGTCGGCGACAGCCAACTGCGCTGGCTCGGACCGGAGAAGGGCGTGATGCACATGGCGATCGGCGCCGTGGTCAACGCCGTGTGGGATCTGGCCGCACGACGCGCGCACCGACCGCTGTGGCGACTGCTCGCGGAGGCCGATCCCGAATGGCTCGTCGGGCAGGTCGACTTCCGCTACATCACGGACGCGCTGACCCCCGAGGAAGCGCTGGAACTGCTGCGCCGGGGCAGGGAAGGCTCCGAGGAGCGCGCCGCGGCCCTGCGGGCACGCGGCTTCCCCGCCTACACGACCTCGCCCGGCTGGCTCGGCTACAGCGACGAGAAGCTGACCCGGCTGGCCGTCGAGGCCGTCGCCGGGGGCTTCCGGCAGATCAAACTGAAGGTGGGCGCGGACCTGGAGGACGACCTGCGCCGCTGCCGCGCCGCCCGTGCCGCGGTGGGCCCGGACATCCGAATCGCCGTCGACGCCAACCAGCGCTGGAACGTGGACGAGGCGATCACCTGGACCAAGGCGCTCGCCGAGTGCGGGCCCTACTGGATAGAGGAGCCGACCAGCCCCGACGACATCCTCGGCCATGCCGCCGTGCGCGCGGCGGTCGCCCCCGTCAAGGTCGCCACCGGCGAACACGCGCACAACCGCGTCGTCTTCAAACAGCTCCTCCAGGCGGGTTCCCTCGACGTCCTCCAGATCGACGCCGCCCGGGTCGGCGGAGTCAACGAGAACCTCGCCATCCTGCTCCTCGCCGCCAAGTTCGGCGTCCCGGTCTGCCCGCACGCCGGTGGTGTGGGCCTGTGCGAACTCGTCCAGCACCTCGCGATGTTCGACTTCGTCGCCCTGTCCGGCACCACCGAGGGCCGCGTCATCGAGTACGTCGGCCATCTGCACGAGCACTTCACCGAACCGGTGGTGATCCGCGACGGCCACTACACCGCGCCCACCGCGCCGGGCTTCTCCGCCGCGATGCGGCCCGAGTCCGTCGCGGAGTTCACCTATCCCGGCGGCACCTTCTGGGCCGCCGACCTCGCCCGGCGGACCGCCGACGACCCGAAGGGAAACGCCGTATGACGGGCTCTCAGGACTTCGACGGACTCAAGGCGCTGGTGACCGGGGGCGCTTCGGGGATCGGCCGGGCGGCCGCCGGTCTCCTCGCGGCCCGCGGCGCCCGGGTCGCCGTCCTGGATCTCGATCCATCGGCCGTCGAGGAGCCCCTGACCGGCTACCGGGCCGATGTCACCGACGACGCCTCCCTGCGGGCGGCCGTCGCCGCCGCGGTCGCGGACCTGGGCGGCCTCGACATCCTGGTCAACAACGCGGGCATCGGCGCCCGCGGCACCGTCGAGGACAACGACGACGAGGAATGGCACCGGGTCCTGGACGTCAATCTCCTCGGCATCGTGCGGACGACCCGCGCCGCCCTTCCCCACCTGCGGGAGTCCGCGCACGCGGCCGTCGTGAACACCTGCTCGGTCGCTGCCACGGCGGGCCTGCCCCAGCGGGCGCTGTACTCGGCGTCCAAGGGTGCCGTCCTCGCTCTGACCCTGGCCATGGCGGCCGACCACGTCGGCGAAGGCATCCGCGTCAACTGCGTCAACCCCGGTACGGTGGACACCCCTTGGGTCGGCCGGCTCCTGGACGCCGCTGCCGACCCGGCCGCCGAGCGTGCCGCGCTGGAGGCCCGCCAGCCCACCGGCCGTCTGGTGTCGGCACCGGAAGTCGCGGGCGCCATCGCCTACTTGGCGAGCCCGCTGTCCGGATCCACCACCGGCACCGCGCTCGCGGTGGACGGCGGGATGCAGGGCCTGCGGCCGCGCCCGGCGGTCCGGTGAACACCCTCGGCAGGAGCGGCGTCCCCGTCACCGGGCTGTCCTTCGGCGCCGCCGGCATCGGCAACCTGTACACCGAGGTCACCGACGAGCAGGCGTACGAGGCCGTCGGCGCCGCCTGGACGAGCGGCATCCGCTACTTCGACACCGCCCCGCACTACGGCCTAGGCCTCTCCGAACGGCGCCTGGGCGCGGCCCTGCGCGGCCTGCCCCGCGCGGAGTACACCGTCTCGACCAAGGTGGGCCGCCTCCTGGAGCCCGTGGACACCGGCGGCGACGACCTGGCCGACGGCTTCGCGGTGCCCGCCACGCACCGCCGCGTATGGGACTTCAGCGCCGACGGCGTACGACGGAGCCTGGACGCCAGCCTCGAACGGCTCGGCCTGGACCAAGTGGACGTCGTCTATCTGCACGACCCCGACGACCATGCCGAGCAGGCCATCCGCGAGGGCTACCCCGCGCTGGAGGAACTGCGCTCGCAGGGTGTGGTCGGAGCGATCGGCGCGGGCATGAACCAGACGGAGACGCTCACCCGGTTCGTCCGCGAGACGGACGTCGACGTGGTGCTGTGCGCGGGCCGCTACACCCTCCTGGACCACGGCGCGCTCACCGGACTGCTGCCCGCCGCCCGGGACCGCGGCACCTCCGTCGTCATCGGCGGCGCCTTCAACTCCGGCCTGCTGGCGGACCCGAGACCGGGAGCGACGTACGACTACGCTGTGGCATCCGACGAGTTGCTCGACCGTGCCCTGCGACTGAAGGAGATCGCGGGACGCCACGGCACCAGCCTGCGCGCCGCAGCCCTGGCCTTCCCGGCCGCCCACCCGGCGGTGACGAGCGTCCTGGCAGGCGCCCGTTCGGGGGCCGAGGTCCGCGACTGCGCCGAGCGGTTCGCGACGCCCGTGCCCCCGGACTTCTGGCGCGAACTGCGCACGGAGGGTCTGCTCCCCGCCACCGCGCCCGTGCCCGCACCGGAGCCTTCGTGACCGTCGACGCGCACCACCACGTCTGGGACCTGTCGGTCCGCGACCAGGAATGGATCACCGGCCCCGGACTGCGGCCCCTGCGGCGGAACTTCGGGATCGCCGACCTCGAAGCGCCGGCCGCGGCCGCCGGGGTGGACCGCACGGTCCTCGTCCAGACGGTCACCGTGGCCGAGGAGACCCCGGAACTGCTCGCGCTCGCGGAGCGCACTCCCCTGGTCGCGGGCGTGGTCGGGTGGACGGACCTGACCCGGCCGGACGTCGCCGACGAAATCGCGCGGCTGCGGAGCCTGCCCGGCGGCTCTCGTCTCCGGGGCGTCCGCCACCAGGTCCAGGGCGAACGCGACCCCGGATGGCTGCTGCGCCCCGACGTGCGGCGGGGACTGGCCGCCGTCGCGGACGCCGGGCTCGTCTACGACCTGGTCGTCGTGCCCCGCCAGCTGCCCGCCTGCGTACGGGCGGCCGCCGAACACCCCGGACTCGTCTTCGTGCTGGACCACCTGGGCAAGCCGCCGATCGCCACCGGCGCCCTGGACCCCTGGGCGGGCGCCGTCCGTGAGCTGGCCGCGCTGCCCAACACGGTCTGCAAACTCTCCGGGATGGTCACCGAGGCGGATCCGGCGCGCTGGACCACCGACGACCTGCGGCCGTACGCCGACACGGTCCTGGAGGCCTTCGGCCCGGGACGGACGATGTTCGGCTCCGACTGGCCCGTGTGCACGCTCGCCGCGACGTACGGCCAGGTGGTCGAGGTGGCGCGGGCGTTGACGGCAGACCTGGGCGAGAGCGGGCGCCGGGCCGTCCTCACCGCCACGGCCACCCGCGTCTACCGCCTCTGACCGGCGGTCGCCGGCCGCGCGCTAACGCGGCACCTCCCGCTCGGCGGCGCCCTCCAGCCGCGTCGGTGGGAGGAAGTCGCGCACATAGGCGCGGTGCCAGCACGCGCCCGTCTCGCGGAGCTCGTGCCACGTCGTGTACCGGTAGCGGAAGAGGCGGGCGCGAATGTAGCGGGGCGGGGCGTCGGCGGGGAACGGGGAGCGGCGGAGGAGCCGCAGGGTGTCACGGTCGTTCTCCAGGAGCCGTTCCACGAGAGCCGAGAACCAGGTTCCGGCGTAGCCGGGAGACAGCGCCACGAACCACATCAGCCAGTCGAGCCGCAGATGGTACGGAGCGAACTGGCGCGGCCAGTACCGCGGAGCGCCGGGCTTGCCCTTGAACTCGTACTCCCGCCAGTCCGCGTCCTCGCGCGGCACCTCGTCCGCCGTGCCCTCGACGATCACCTCGTGACGCACCCTGCTGACACTGCCGAACGCCCCGTAGGTGTTCACCAGGTGGAGCGGGTCGAAGGAGCGGTTCATGACCTGCCGCCGGGAGACCATATTGCGTGCCGGACGGTAGCCGAGGGCCAGCAGACCGGCGGCCACCACGAGGACGACCACCTCGTACCACAGCGGCGCGGCGGGAGTCCGGGGCGCGGTGCCGGGGAGTTCGGTCACGCTCAGGGCGAGCACGATCGTCGTCCAGTTCAGCCAGGAGAAGTTGCCGGACAGGACCAGCCACAACTGGGTCAGGATCATCAGCGAGGCCGCCGCCGTCGCGACCGGCTGCGGAGTGAACAGCAGCACGGGGAGCACGAGTTGGGTGAAGTGGTTCGCGGCCACCTCGATCCGGTGGAACGGCCTGGGCAGATGGTGGAAGAACCAGCTCAGCGGACCCGGCATCGGCTGGGTCTCGTGGTGGTAGTAGAGGCAGGTCAGGTTCCGCCAGCAGGCGTCGCCCCGCATCTTGATCAGCCCCGCGCCGAACTCCACCCGGAACAGCACCCAGCGCATGAGGAACAGCACGACGACCGGTGGCGCCACCTCGTCGTTGCCGAGGAACACCGCGAGGAAGCCCACCTCCAGCAGCAGCGACTCCCAGCCGAACGCGTACCAGGTCTGGCCGACGTTGACGACCGACAGGTACAGGGCCCACGGGAGGAGCCACAGCAGCATCGCCCCCCAGAGCGGCAGATACCCGTCGAGCCCGGCGGCCAGCGCCACCGACACCGCGCAGCCCGTCCAGCACCAGGCGGCGTAGAAGCGGTCCGAGTAGCGCCAGTGGAAGACACTCGGCGCGTCCCGGAACGCGACGTGCCGCACGAAGCGGGGCACCGGCAGCATCCCGCGCTCCCCGGTCAGCGCGCGGAACTGCAGGGCCGCGCCCAGGAACGCGACCAGATACAGCACGGCCAGCCCCCGCTGGAACACCAGCCGGCTCAGCCAGTAGTCGGGTGCGACGAACCACTCCATGGCGGGTGCTCCTCTCCTCTCCATTGTGACGCTGGGTGACCGATTTCCGCTTGCGTGCGCCAAGAGAGTGACGCAGACAATGAGGCACCAACTGCCCGGGACGGACGGGAGAGACGTGGTGCACATACCCACCAGGACCTTTGTCGCGACCTGCGCGTTCGCGGCGGCACTCCTTGTCGTAGCGGGCTGCGGCGGCGGTGGCGGGGGCACGGCGCCGAACGGATCCACCGGCGAGGTGCTCCTCCAGCCCCTCGCGGTCCAGGGGCCCGACCCCTTCACGGCGCCCACCGACACCACCCCCGCACCCCCGCCGCCCGTCACCCGAACGCCGCAACCGTCGCCCACCGGCACCCGGGGGGCGCGCACCGTCTCGGGCGCCACCCCGGGCCTGTACGGCGGCACCCGCAACGCCGGCAGCTGCGATGTCGCCCGGCAGATCAGGTTCCTCGCCGCCGACCGGGCCAGGGCCCGCGTCTTCGCCGAACTCTCCGGGATCTCCCCGGAGTCCGTCCCGGACTACCTGCGCCGGCTCACCCCGGTCGTGCTCCGCGCCGACACCGGCGTCACGGACCACGGATTCGCCGCAGGGCGGGCCACCGGCTTCCAGGCCGTCCTCCAGGCCGGCACGGCCGTCCTCGTCGACGACCGGGGCGTACCCCGGGTCCGCTGCGCCTGCGGCAACCCGCTGGGCCGGCCCACGAAGGCCGGCGGGAACCCGGACACCCGGGGCAGGCCCTGGAGCGGGTACCGGCCCGCCCAGGTCGTGACGGTGACGCCGGCGCCCGCCGTCATCACCGACATCACGATCGTCGACGTCGCCGACCACACCTGGATCGAGCGGCCGGTCGGGTACGAGGGCCACCGGCACGACCACGCCGTACCGCCGCCCGAGAGCCCGGACCCGCTGCCGCACGACTCCGCCACCGCGCGCGAGCCCTCCGCCGGCACCTCGCCGGGCGGCCGGAGCCCGTCCCCCGACGCCTCCGCGTCCGACTGCCCCACGCCGACCGCGACGGTGACGGTGACGCCGACACCGGGGACAGGGGAGGGCACCCCGGACGAGAGCACCGGACCGGGCACCGCGCCCACCGCCGTGCCGACGGACGGCGCCGCCATGGACGTGGCCGGGCCGGGCCGCTCCGCACGATCGAGCGCCGAGCCCTCGCACTGCCCCTCGGCCACCGTCACGGCGGCGCCGACGACGGCGCCCGCGACCACCGCGGCCCCCTCGGGCGACACCACGGATCCGCCGACCGGCCCGGCCGACCCCGGCCGCTCCGGCTCACCGGAGCCCCCGGCACCGCGGGAACCGTCCGACGAGCCGGGCACCCCCACCGAGGACACCGGCCCGGACAGCCCCGAGGCACCCGACGGCGGGCTGATCCCCGACGGGCCGACCGGTCCGGACAGCGTCTTCGACGTCTCGGCCGACACCCCCGGCAGGTGAACACCCTCGCGTCCGGGGGGCCTGGAACCAGGCCCTCCAGAAGTCGAACAATCGGGCAAATGCTGGCATGGTGGCCCCATGGTTGATCGGGGAGCGAGCGCCCTGTCACTCCCGGACGACTGGCCCGCCCACCCGGATCCGATCCTGGCGCTCAACCGCATGGGCAGCTTCGACTGGGACCTGGACACCGGTCTGATGCAGATGGACGCCCAGGCCCACGAGATCTTCGACATGCGCCCGGACGAATACGACGGGCAGCCCGCCACCCTGGGCATCCGTGTCCCGCCGGCCGAGTCGCGACGGCTCGACACGATGGTCTCCCACGCGCTCAAGGACGGCAGCGAGAACTACGGCGCCTACTTCCGTATCCGCCGCCGCGACGGAGCTCTGCGCTGGACCCACACCCAGGGCTACATCCGCCGCGACGACAACGGCAGGCCGCGCCGCATCATCGGCATCGTCCGTGACGCCACGGCGGAGCTCGACGAGAGCGCGGCGCGCCGTGAACAGGCCGCCCAGAACGAGGTGCGGCGCCAGCAGACCAGCGTCGTCCAGCTCACCACGGCCGCGCTGGCCCACGCCGTCACCGTGCAGGACGTCATCGACGTGCTCCAGGACACCCACGGCCTCACCCACCTCGGGGCGGCCAGCCTGGTCATGGGCCTGGTGGAGTCCGGCCGCATCCGCATGGTCGCCACCGGCCCCGAGCACAGCTACGTCCCCGGCACCCGGGTCACGCGCCTGGACGCGCAGTACCCGATGAACGAGGTCGTACGGACCCTCGCACCGCACTTCATCGAGTCGCCCGAGGAGTTCGCCGAGTCGTATCCGCTCCTGTGGCCGAACATCACCGGTCTGAAGATCACCTCGGCCGCCTATCTGCCGCTCATCGTGCAGGCGCGCCCCATCGGCGCGATCGGCCTGCTCTACAACGACCGGCACGGGTTCTCGGAGGACGAGCGCAACGTCCTCGTCGCGCTCGGCAGCAGCATCGCCCAGAGCCTCCAGCGGGCCATGTTCTTCGAGCAGGAGAAGGACCTCGCCCAGGGCCTCCAGCAGGCCATGCTGCCGCGCTCCATCCCCAGCGTGAGCGGCGCCGACATCGCCGTCCGCTACCGTTCCGCCTCGCTCGGCCGCGACATCGGCGGCGACTGGTACGACCTGATCCCGCTGCCCGGCGGACGCGTCGGCGCCGTCATCGGCGACGTCCAGGGCCACGACACGCACGCCGCCGCCGTCATGGGCCAGCTCCGCATCGTCCTGCGCGCCTACGCCGCCGAGGGCCACACCCCGGCCACCGTGATGGCCCGTGCCTCGCTCTTCCTCCACGAACTCGACACCGACCGCTTCGCGACCTGCCTGTACGCCGAGGTCGACCTGTCCACCGGAGTGACCCAGCTCGTCCGGGCCGGCCACATCGACCCGCTCGTCCGCTCCACCGACCGGACCTGCCGACGGCTGCCCCTCGAAGGCGGCCTGCCGCTCGGCCTGTCCGCCGAGTTCGGACGCCTCGAATACCCGGTCTCCACCGTCGAGCTCGACCCCGGCCACACCCTGCTGCTGTGCACCGACGGACTCGTCGAGGAGCCGGGTGTCGACCTCGACGAGGGGATGCGCATCCTCGGCGAACTCATCCGCAGTGGCCCGGAGGACGTCAGCGACCTCGCCGACCGGCTCATCGACATGGCCGAGGACCGCGGCGGCGACGACGACGTCGCCCTGCTGCTCCTGCGCCGCCACGGTCTGATCGACCAGCGCTCGGGCGGACGCCTCCAGCAGCATGTGGCGCCCGGCGACCCGGAGGCGCTCAGCGAGGCCCGCCACATGATCCGGGCCGCCGTCCGCGCGTGGGGAGCCCGGGACCGGGCCGACGAGATCGAGCTGGTCGCCGACGAACTGATCACCAACACCCTCATACACACCGAGGGTTCGGCCATCGTCACCCTGCGCGTCCTGGCCGGATCCGACCGCAGACTGCGCGTCGAGGTCGAGGACTCCTCCAGCGCGCTGCCGCGCCGCCGCGAGGCGGGCGAGTCCGGTGTCTCGGGCCGCGGACTGCTGCTCGTCGACCGCCTCACCGACGTGTGGGGCGTCGAGGCGCGCGGCGGCGGCAAGGTCGTGTGGTGCGAGTTCATGGTCCGGGAGCGCACCTGACGCCCGGCGTCGTCCGGTCCCTGGCGTCGTCGGCGCCGGATGGCACTCTGGACGTATGCCGGAACTGCCCGAGGTCGAGGCGCTCAAGGATTTCCTGGCCGAACGTCTCGTCGGCCGCCGCGTCGTGCGCGTGCTGCCCGTCGCCGTCAGCGTCCTGAAGACGTACGACCCTCCCGTCTCGGCCCTGGAGGGACGCGAGGTCACGGCGGTCCGCCGGTTCGGCAAGTTCCTGGACATCGGCACGGACGGCCCGCACCTCGTCACGCATCTGGCCCGTGCGGGCTGGCTGCACTGGAAGGACACGCTCCCCGACGGCCCGCCCCGGCCCGGCAAGGGGCCGCTCGCGCTGCGTGTCGCGCTGGAGACCGGCGAGGGCTTCGACCTCACCGAGGCGGGCACCCGGAAGCGGCTCGCCGTGTACGTCGTCGAGGACCCGGAGCGGATTCCCGGCGTGGCCCGGCTCGGCCCGGACCCGCTAGCCGACGGCTTCGACGAGAAGCGGTTCGCCGGACTGCTCCAGGACGAGCGGCGCCGGCTCAAGGGCGCGCTCCGCGACCAGAGCCTGATCGCGGGTGTGGGCAACGCCTACAGCGACGAGATCCTGCACGCCGCCCGGATGTCCCCCTTCAAGATCGCCTCCTCGCTGACCCCCGAGGAGACCCGGCGGCTGTACGAGGCGCTGCGCGGCACGCTCGCCGAGGCGGTGGAGCGCTCCCACGGGCTGGCCGCCGGGCGGTTGAAGTCGGAGAAGAAGAGCGGTCTGCGCGTGCACGGGCGAACGGGGGAGTCCTGTCCTGTGTGCGGTGACACCATCCGCGAGGTCTCCTTCAGCGATTCCTCGTTGCAGTACTGCCCGACCTGCCAGACGGGCGGCAAGCCGCTGGCGGACCGGCGGATGTCCCGGCTGCTCAAGTAGACGGACCGGGCGGGCGGTCCCTCGGTGCCTCGGGCGGTGAAACGGGTTTCGCTCAGGGGGAGTTGAGCGTCACGAGGTGTTCGCCGTCCGCCGTGCGCACCTCGAACCGGCGGATCTCGTCGGACCGCATCGACGAGCCGCCCTGCATCGTGAGGGGGGCCTCGTTGTCCGCGGGTTCCATCCAGCTCGTCACCGACTGCTCCGAGCCGTCCTTGCCGATGGCGACGAGCTCGCAGGAGCGGGGACCCTCGGCGTCCTTGACCTCGACCTCGATGTCGCTGCCCCAGAGCCGCTCGCGGGTCGTCACCTGGGCCCAGACGCCGGTCTCCGCGTCGGTCCTGGCCATCTGGCTCGACGGGGGGTCGGCCACGACGGCACTGTCCGAGGGGGAGTCGTGGCCGACGACGAGCGCGAGCGCGGGTCCGCCGGTCGCGAGGACCACGGAGGCGGCCAGGGCGAACAGGAGGCGCCGGCGCCGGGCCCGGTTGCGCGTGGCCACCTCGCCGAGCAGCCGGTCGAGCAGCCGCGGCCCGGGGGCGGCGAAGGGGTGGACGCTGCGCGGCGTCGACCGCCGGTACAGCATCAACTGCCGTGTGGCGGGGCGGTACTCGCTGACGAACGCCGTGCACTGAGCGCACTCCACGAGGTGGTCCTCGAAGCGGAAGGCTTCCGCCTCGCCGAGCACGCCGAGCGCATAGGCGCCGACGTCGCGATGCCGTTCCAGGGACCTCATACCGAATACCGAATCCTCGTGGCGTTGGTGCGGACTGTGAGTGGTGTTGCTGTTGCCCACGGGTACGCATCAGACCGTCGAATCACTCAAGACTCGTCAGGAATCGGGGTCAAGACGTTCGGAGCGGGGGCGCTCGCGGATTGGTGCGAGCGCCGGGGAATTGTTCCCGGCGCGGTCGCGGCCGCCGCCGGAAGTGATTCCGGCGCGGTCACGGCCGCCCTCAGAAGAGGTGGATGGCCAGATGCCCGAGCGGCAGCCCCAGCCGCCAGGCCGCCGTCCACACCTTGGGGCCGTCGTCCTCACCAGGCACGGAGCCGCCGCCGGGCACCGCGTCCAGGTCCGGAGCGAGCAGTTCCGTCTCCTCCAGCCACCGCCAGGCCGCGGACGCCAGCTCCAGATCGGGATCGGGCCCGGCGCATCCGGTGGACTCGGCCGCGCGCAGCGCCAGGTGCTCGCGCACCCAGGTGTGCCAGGGCTGGTCGTACGCCGTGAGCGAAAGCCAGGTCTCCAGCTGGGTGATGACCCGGATCCCGGAGAGTTCGCCGCCGCTGTCGGACAGGAAGATCGTCAGCGCGAGGGCGTCGCGCCCGGCGCGGAACTCGAAGGAGGTGGGCGGCATCAGGTCGCCCGTCCGCAGCAGTTCGTCGGCGATGTACTCGGCGTACAACCAGGCCATGGGGACGGTGAGTTCGCCCCCACCGGTGCCGTCCGTGCTCTCTTGCCCTCTGTGCAGCATCCCTTCCTGCCTTCCTCCGGTGCGTGCGCGTCGCCCGACCCCGGGCCCCAGTCCGGAAAACGGATGAGGCAAGCTGATTGCTCAACCATGGTCCACGGCAAGGCGCTTTACGGAGGTTTGACTAAGCCTTCGGTTTCACCGCAGGTCGGCCGCGTATCCCGGAAGAACCCGGCGCAGGGCGCGCAGCGCGTAGTACGCGCGGGACTTCACCGTACCGGGCGGAATTCCGAGCGCCGCGGCGGCCTCCGCCACACTGGCCCCCTGGAAGTACACCAACACCAGGACTTCACGGTGTTCGGGAGTGAGTGTCTTCACAGCCTCTCGCACATCGAGCGCCGCCGCCGAGCGTTCGGCGTGATCGGCGCAGACCCGCGCGTTGTCGAGGATCGCGTCACCGACCTCCGGAGGCCGTGCCTGCCGGGCCCGCCGCGCGTCGATGGCCAGCCTCCGTCCGACGGTCAGCAGCCAGGGCCGTACGGAGTCGAAGTCGTCGGCGCGCAGGGCCTCGGGATGCTGCCAGGCGCGGACGAACGTCTCCTGCACCAGGTCCTCGGCGCGCTGGCGGTCGCCGTCGGACAGGCGCAGCAGCAGGGCGAAGAGGGGGCGGCCGTGCTCGCGCTGCAGCGCGGCCAGCTCGTGCTCGGCGGTCGTCCTGGGGGTGATGGTGGTGGTTCCGGCCGTCATGGCGTGTATGCCAGCGCCCCGGGCCCCGCGCGGACAGACCGGGGACACGGTTGTGCGGTGGGCGGTCGAAGCGGTCGGCGAACGGTGCGCCGAACGGTCGGCCGAGGTGGAGCCGCGAATTCCGGGACCGCCGCGTTCGTACCGCCGTTCGCCCCGGCGGGCACGCCCGTGAACACCGAACGGGTGAGCCGCGGCGGTGTCTCCTTGACTGCGGGCGGCCCGTATACGTGGATGCGTATCTATTAGTAGGGAAATGCGACCGCATGGGGCCCGGCATGATCACACGCGCGCGACAGATCCAGCTGGCCCTCGCGGCCGCCCTCATCGCGGCCGCGGTGACCAGCCAGGCCCACGACACGGCCGCGCGGCACCCCGGCGGGCGTCCCGGGCCCCCCGCCGCCCGCGGCTTCACCCTCGTCGCCGCCGGCGACGTCCTGCCGGACAGCTCGGTCCTCGAACGGGCCGGCTCCGACGCGGGAGGCACCGGATACGACTTCCGGCCCATGCTCGCCGGTGTCCAACCCCTCGTCTCCCGGGCCGACCTGGCGCTCTGTCACATGCGGACCGTGCGCGACGCCGAAGGCGACCCCACCGGCTCGTACGTCTTCAAGACCCCTCCCCAGGTGGTCGCGGGGCTCGCCGCCACGGGGTATGACTCCTGTTCCACCGCTTCCAGCCACACCCTGGACGACGGCGCCGACGGCGTCCGGCGCACCCTGGACACGCTGGACCGGGCGGGCGTGCGGCACGCGGGATCGGCCCGCGGCGAGCGGGAGGCGAGCGCCGTCACCCTGATGCGGGCGGGCGGCGCCCGCGTCGCGCATCTCGCGTACACCGACGACACCGACGGGCATCCGCTGCCGCAGGGACAGCCCTGGGCGGTCGGCCTGACCGACCCCGCCCGGATCGTCGCGGACGCCCGAGCCGCCCGGAGAGCCGGCGCCGACGTGGTCGTCGTCTCCCTCGACTGGGGAACCGAATGGCAGGACGGGCCGGACGAGCGCCAGCTGCGGCTGAGCGGACAGCTCACCGCCTCCCGCACCGGCGGCCGGCCCGACATCGACCTGATCCTCGGCACCCGCTCCCATGTCCCGCAGGCGTACGAGAAGGTCAACGGCACCTGGGTCGTCTACGGCACGGGCGACCAGATCGCCGGCGAGATGTACAACGACCAGGGCGTCCAGGACCCGCGCGGCAACGAGAGCACCCTCGGCCGCTTCACCTTCTCCCCGCCCGCGCGGCGCTCGCAGCGCTGGGAGGTGACGAAGGCCGAGTTCGTCCCGCTGGCCTTCGACCTCGACGCCGGCCGGGTCGTCGACCTGGACGCGGCGCTGGAGCGGGGCGCCACCGTCGGCGCCGTCCGCGACCGGATCCGCGACGTCGTCCTCGGCAGGGGCGCGGGCCGGTCCGGCCTCGTCATGGCCGAATGACGCGGGACCGCACCGACCGGCACGGCACGTCCGCGGCGACCCTCCACGGCACTCCCGCCGCACCGCCTACGGCACGACCGTGACCGGCCAGCGGCCCGCCTTCACCAGCCGGACCGCCACCGAACCGATGATCCGGTGCCCGGACTGCTCCGAGGCCCCGACCACCACGGCGTCCGCCTTCAGCTCGTCCGCGGCGGTGACCAGGCCGTTGTAGGGGTCGCCGCGGAACGTGTGGAACTCCCAGCGCACATCGAATATGTCCTTCACCCGCTCGGCGGCGTCGCGGATGTACTGCACCAGATCCTCGGCGATCTCGTCGGTCGTGTCCGCGACCGGCACCCCGAGAGCCGCCCCCGCCGCCATCACCGGCTTGACGTAGACCACCGCCAGCAGCGCCCGCTGGCGCCGGGCCAGACCACCGGCGTACGCCGCCGCGCGCAGCGAGGAGTCGGAGCCGTCCACACCGACGACGATGACCTTGGGACCGTCCGTCCCGCGCTCGAACCGATGCGCGTGCTGCTCTTCCGTCACGGCTGCGAGGCTATCGGAACCCGCGGATCCGCCCGCCCCGGGGGGAGCCGCCGAGATCCGCTCGACGGGCGGGGCGCCGCCGCTCTTCCTACAGTCGGATCCATGAGTGCCACCGTGGAGGCCCGTCCACCGAAGACCGCCGGCGGCCCGTCACGGCCGCCCGGGACCGGTTTCCTCAGCAAGGTGCCCGAGGGCTTCGCGGCCTTCTTCGTCGCCATCGGTCTGCTCTGCACCCTGCTCGCCTTCATACCCCCGCTGCGCGCACTGCTGCGTCCGGTCGTGCGCTTCCTCGACCTGCTGGTCATCCCGGTCAGCGCCAACCTCGCGTACGCCGTCTTCCTCTTCCTGCTCGCCGCCGCGACGGCCGCCCGCAAGAAGATCGCCTGGTGGCTCGTGGTCGTCTACCTCGGCCTGCTCGTCCTGACCGACATCCTCGGGATCGCCGCCGGCCTGTACGCCGCCTCGATCCCCTCGCTGATCGTCTGCGGACTCCTGCTCGCCCTGCTGATCGTGGCCCGGCGGGAGTTCTACGCCGACTCGCGGCGCGCCGCCGTACGACGGGCCCTGCTCGTCCTGGTCACCGGACTCGTCGTGGCGATCCTGCTCGGCTGGGGCCTGGTCGAGCTGTTCCCCGGCACTCTGGCGGAGGGCCAGCGGCTGCTGTGGGCCGCCAACCGGGTCTGCGGCGGACTCGTCTCCGGGCGCTCGTTCGACGGCCGTCCACCGCGCTGGCTGTTCTTCGTGCTCGGCCTGTTCGGCGCTCTGGCCCTGCTCAACGCGGCCGCCACGCTCTTCCGCTCCCAGCGCCTGGTCGCGGCCCTGCACGGCGACGAGGAGGCCCGGATCCGCGCCCTGCTCCAGGTGTACGGAGGCGGCGACTCCCTCGGCTACTTCGCCACCCGCCGCGACAAGGCCGTCGTCTTCTCGCCCAGCGGCAAGGCGGCCGTCACCTACCGCGTCGAGGCCGGCGTGTGCCTCGCCAGCGGTGACCCCGTCGGCGACCGGGAGGCCTGGCCGCACGCGATCGCCGCCTGGCTGGACATCGCCCGCCGCTACGCCTGGGCCCCCGCCGCGATGGGCGCGTCCGAGGAGGGCGCCAAGGCGTTCGCGCGCTCCGGGCTCGGTGCCCTCCAGCTCGGCGACGAGGCGATCCTGCACGTCGCCGGCTTCGACCTGTCCGGCCGCGACATGCGCGTCACCCGGCAGGCCGTCAACCGCGTCAAGCGCACCGGCGCGACCTGCCGGGTCCGCCGGCACTCCACCCTGACCGACAGCGAGATGGAGGAGATCGTCAGCCGGGCGGACGCCTGGCGCGACACCGAGACCGAGCGCGGCTTCTCGATGGCCCTGGACCGGCTCGGCGACCCCGAGGACGGCGACTGCCTGCTCGTCGAGGCGATGGGGTCCGACGGCAAGCTCCTCGCGCTGCTGTCCTTCGTGCCCTGGGGCCGCGACGGCATCTCCCTCGACCTCATGCGCCGCGACCGCAGCGCGCCCAACGGAGTCATGGAGTTCATGGTCGCGGAGGTGTGCGCGGTCGCCGGCAAGTTCGGGGTCCGGCGGATCTCCCTCAACTTCGCCGTGTTCCGCTCCGTGTTCGAGGAGGGCGCCCGCATCGGCGCCGGCCCGGTGCTCAGACTCTGGCGCAGACTGCTGCTGTTCTTCTCCCGCTGGTGGCAGCTGGAGGCCCTGTACCGCTCCAACGCCAAGTACCACCCGGAGTGGTACCCGCGCTTCATCTGCTACGGCGACACCGGCGCCCTCGCCCGCATCGGCATGGCCTCCGCCATCGCCGAGGGCTTCGTCTCCGTACCCTCGCTGCGCAGTCTGTGGGGCAAGGGACATCCGAAGGGCGGACCCGCACCCGCCACGACCGCGGGACTGCCGTCGCTGGCGGCCCTCGGCCTCGACGCGGAGGGCGGGGCCGGGAGCGATGACCCCACCACCGGGCTGCCCGACCAGGTCCGCGTGCGGTACCGCAAACTCGACCGGCTGCGGGCCGAGGGCACCGACCCCTACCCGGTCGGCATCCCGCCGCGCACGCATGTCCTGGCCGACGTCCGCGGCGGCGAGGACGTGACCGTCGCCGGACGCGTGATGCTCGTACGCGACTTCGGCGGCCTCCTGTTCGCCGTGCTGCGCGACTGGTCGGGCGACCTCCAGATCGCCCTCACCCGCAAGGAGTCCGGCTCGGCGCTCGACCGCTTCCGGCAGGTGATCGACATCGGCGACCACATCAGCGCCGACGGTCTCGCGGGCGCCAGCGACTCCGGCGAGCCCACGGTCTTCGTCACCTCCTGGCGGCTCACCGCCAAATGCCTGCACCCGCTGCCCGACAAGCGCAAGGGCCTCGCCGACCCCGAGGCGAAGGTCCGCCGCCGCTATCTCGACCTGGTGTCCAGCCCCGCGGCCCGCGACGTCGTCCGCGCCCGCTCCACCGCCGTCCAGGCGCTGCGCCAGGGGCTGCTCGACCGCGGCTACCTGGAGGTCGAGACCCCGATGCTCCAGCAGATCCACGGCGGAGCCAACGCCCGGCCCTTCACCACCCACATCAACGCCTACGACCTGAACCTCTATCTGCGCATCGCGCCCGAGCTCTACCTCAAACGGCTGTGCGTCGGCGGCATGGAGAAGGTGTTCGAGATGGGCCGCACCTTCCGCAACGAGGGTGTCTCCTACAAGCACAACCCCGAGTTCACGATGCTGGAGGCGTACCAGGCCTTCGCCGACTACGACGTGATGCTCGACCTCGTCCGCGAGCTGATCCAGGGCGCCGCCACCGCCGCGTTCGGCACACCGGTCGCCCGCAAGGACGGCGTCGAGTACGACATCTCCGGGGACTGGCCCGTCAAGACGGTGTACGGCGCGGTCTCCGAGGCGCTGGGGGACGAGATCGACGCCGGCACGAGCCTGGAGAGGCTGCTGCGGCTGTGCGACCGCGCGGGCGTGCCGTACACGGCGGACGACGGACGCGGTGACGTCGTCCTGGAGATGTACGAACGTCTCGTCGAGGAGAAGACCCAGCTCCCCACCTTCTACAAGGACTTCCCGACCGACGTCTCCCCGCTCACCCGGCAGCACCGCACCGACCCGCGGCTCGCGGAACGCTGGGACCTCGTCGCGTTCGGCACGGAACTGGGCACCGCCTACTCGGAGTTGACCGACCCTGTCGAGCAGCGTCGCCGGCTCACCGAGCAGTCGCTGCTGGCCGCCGGGGGAGACCCGGAGGCGATGGAGCTCGACGAGGACTTCCTGGACGCGCTGGAGTACGCCATGCCGCCCACCGGCGGGCTCGGCATCGGTGTCGACCGGCTGGTCATGTTCCTGACCGGCCTGACGATCCGTGAAACGCTGCCGTTCCCGCTGGTGCGCCGCCGCTGAATGGGCCGGGCGGGTGCATTCACGAGGCCCTTCGGGTGTTGTTCGGCGTGGTGAGCCCTCCGCCGGGTGACTGATTGGTCATGAAAAAGGATCAGCTGATTACCCGGCGTCGGGCGTTGATCGCCGGCGCCGCCGTCCTGGGGGCGGCCGGAGCGGCGGGCACGGCCCGTGTCCTGACCGCCGGTCAGGCCGCCGAGTCGGCACGTGGTCTGCCGCTCTCCGGCCCGCAGGCGAACCGGGCCCTCAAGCCCTCCGTCTACCGCCTCCAGCCCCTCGCCGGGTACGGCGCCCCGCCGCACGGCACGCAGCTGCGGACCCTCGTCCGGCACGAGCCCTTCATCCGCGTGTCCGGGCGCGGTCGCTCCATGGTGCTGACCTTCGACGACGGCCCCGACCCCCACTACACCCCCGAGATCCTGCGGACCCTGCGCGAGTACGACGTGCACGCCATGTTCTTCGTGTGCGGGCAGATGGCCGCCGAGAACAAGGACCTGCTGGGCGAGATGGCCGACGACGGTCACCTCGTCGGCAACCACACGTGGAGCCATCCGCTGCTCACCAAGCTCTCGCGCTCCGCGATCCGCTCCGAGATCGAGCGCACCAGCGAGGTCATCGACGAGGCCTACGGCGAGCCGCCGTCCTGGTTCCGCGCGCCGTACGGGGCGTGGAACCGGGCGACCTACCAGATCGGGGCCGAACTCGGCATGGAGCCGATGTCCTGGACGATCGACACGAACGACTGGGCGAGGCCGGGGACCCGCTCGATCGTCGGCACGGTCCAGAAGGAGGCCGCCCCGGGTGTCGTCGTCCTCTCGCACGACGCGGGCGGCGACCGCTCACAGAGCGTGCAGGCGCTGCGCACCTACCTCCCGCGCCTGCTGGACGCCGGCTACCACATGACGGTGCCGCGCCGTAAGCACGCCTAGAACCGAAAAGGGCCCCGCGCACGGTGCGTCGCGGGGCTTTCGGCCGGGACACACCGTGCGCGGGGCTTTCGGCCGGGCCGACAGGCGGGAGGCGGAACGCCTCGGCGACCGGCTTTTCGCGCGCCCGGTCCGGGAACGCTCAGCGCACCTCGGAAAGACGCGCGAAGACGACCACGTTCCCGTCGTATCCGTGCTGCTTGGAGAAACCGCCGCCGCACGTGATGACGCGCAATTCGGGGGTTCCCTTGCTGTTGTACACACGGTCGCCGGGGAAATTGCTCTTCGCGAAGACCTCGATGCCGTAGATCTCGAACACCGCGGTCTTCCCGTCCTTGCGCAGGACCTCGACCTTGTTCCCCTTCTTGAGCGCTCCGAGCCCGTAGAAGACGGCGGGACCCCGCGTGTTGTCGACATGGCCCACGACCACGGCCGTGCCCTTCTCGCCGGGCGAGACCGCGCCGGTGAACCAGCCCGCGAGATTCGGGTCGTCGGGCGGCGGCGCGTCCACCCAGCCGTCGATGTCCAGACCCACCGGCATCACCGGGGCGTCGACGCGGATGGCGGGGATCCGTACCCGGTCGGCCACGGAGTACGGCAGCGCGTCGGGCGCCTTCGAGAACGTGCCGCCCGGCGTGCGACTGTCCGCAGCCGCCGCCGAGGCCGGCTGCGGGGGGCCCACGTCGAACTCGCCGGAACCGTTCCGAATGAGTGCGAGGCCGGTCAGCAGAACAAGCGCTATGACGCCCCAAGGAGCGCGCTTCCTCTGCCGCTCCTCCTCTTCGGCCAACTCGGACGCAGACATTCGCAATCCCCTCTCGACGCGGCCGTCGCCTCGTCATCCGCGCATATGAGCACGCTAATGGCAGCAGGGCCGCCCGGCGACGGGGCGCGGGCGAACGGGTGGCCGGTGGAAAGCCCCGTGCGCCATCCGAGTTGCCGTGACCAGGAATTTTCTGACAGTCCGTGACCTGCGGCAATATCCGATTGTGTGGAATTCCTTCGGCGTGTCCTCTCACCAGGACGGACCATTCCCGAAATGCGGCCGCGTGCACGGCATCTGAGGGTCTGACTGGGAGGCGCTTTCTCGCCGATCCACCGGGGACGGTTCCCGGGGCGCCCCCGCGGAGGATCACATGCGTACTACTCGTGCCCTGGCGGTGTCCGCCGCCGCGGTCGCCGCCGTGGGGCTCGCCGCCCCGATGGCCGCGGCGTGGAACACGCCCAGCAACATCGTCGCGCAGCCCAGCGTCATCGCCCGTGGCGGCCAGCTCACCGTGACCGTCGACGGGTGCCCGAAGGGAGGCACGATGACCTCTCCCGCTTTCCGGCAGGCGAGGCTCTCGCCGCTCCTGGGCAGCCGCAACGAGTCGTCCAGCGGTACGGCCACCATCAACCAGGACGCCGCTCCCGGCTCGTACGACATCACCGTCAACTGCGAGGGGACGGGCCCGCTGACCCGCCCGGCCGCCTTCACCGTCATCGGCGGTGTGCGCGGCGGCCTCGGCGGCAGCAGCATCACCGGTGCCACACCCACCGACATGGCGATCGGCGGCGGTCTGGTGGCCGCGGCGGCCGTCGGCGGCGGGGTGTTCTGGATGCGGCGCAGGTCGGAGCGGCACATCTGACCGTTCCGCCGGCGAGCGGCCGGTCCCGCCCCCCTTCGGAGGCCGGCCGTCCGCCGCGCGGGCCGCACGTGACAGCCCTTCGCTCCGGACCCGTCCGACCGGGTCCGGGGTGAAGGGCTGTGCCGCTTCGTCAGGTCTCGTCGGAGGGGGTGCGCCGGCGGGACAGGTACCAGGCGGCACCGACCGAACCGGCGATGAGCGCGGTGCCCATCCCGATCTGCTTCAGGTCGAAACCGCCGACACTGCCGCCTGCACCGGCCCGCACGCCCCGATGCAGGGGCACCGGGGTCGGAGTGACCGGCGACCGGCCGCCGGTGATCGTGAGACCGGTGCTGCCGCTCGCTCCGCCGCACGAGAACGTCACGTCGTACACGGCCCCGGGTCTGGCGTCCCAGTCGACCCTGGCGGTGGCCGAGGACTGCCCCGGCGGGATGGTGACGGTGTCGAAGACCCCGGAGGTGACCGTGGCGGTTCCCCTGCACCCGCCGTCCCGCTTCAGGAGCAGCGACACCTGGCCACCGGCGGCCACGGTCGACGGCTGCACGCTGAAGGCGAACGGGGTGATCGGGGTGAGTCCGTGGTCCCCGTCGCCGGCGGACGCGACGGGTGCGGCGAAGGTCAGGGCGGTCATGCCCAGCAGTGCGGCCGAAGCGACGCGTATCGCGCGCATGGTGAGCCTCCAGGTCCCCGAGGAGCCTTGCCGCGGACCTATTCCGCTTGCGCCAGAAATGCACCTCGATGATCGGAACGCTAGGAAAGGGCGAACAGGGGCGCGATCCCAGTAGCGCGAACGGGGCAATTGTGTGGGCCGTTCGAGTGGCGGCGTGCGTGCGGACGGGGGACGCGCGCGGCGTGGCGCCCGCCCCCCGTCCGGGGAAGGCCCCCAGGGGCACGTCACCCGGGGAGTTGTGGGAACAGCGCCGTGAAGGGCTCCGTCGACGCCGTGATCCCGCGGCTGTAGGGCGCGTCGAAGTCCCAGATCAGGAACAGCAGGAACGCGATCAGGGCGGAGAACAGCCCGGCCAGGATCAGTTCCCGGGCGGTGCGCCGGATCTGGAGCGCGAAGATCATCCCGACCGTGACCACGGCGCCGGTGATCAGCCCGAACCACACCACCCCCGGCATGGTCGCCCCCGTGGAGTCGGCGCGGGCGCTGCGCGCGGTGTCGGCCGCCGTCACCTGGTCGAGGAGCGGCTGGTAGGCCTGCGCCTCGAAGTCCGACTTCGGCCGGTAGTCGGTGACGTCGTGCCGGACCCGGTCGAGGAGCCGGCCGCCCTCCGGGGTCACCCGGCCCTGCTCGGCCATGGCCTTCCACTCGGTGGTGACCACGTGGTGGACGTACGCGTCGACGTCACCGCGGATCCGGTCGCGGACGTCGGGCGGGTAGACCCGGACCCGTTCGGAGATCTCGTGCAGGGCCTGCGCCTCGCTCTGCACCTGGTTCTGGGCGCCGCCGCGAGCCTCCCAGACACCGGCGATGGCCAGTCCGAGGACGATGGCGTACACCACGCCGATCATCATCGTCATGTACTCGATGACGTCCGGCGTCTCGGTGGGGTCCTCGTCCTCACGGGCCCTGCGATGGCGTACGAGGGTCACGACGAGGACCACCAGGCACGCGGCCGCCATCGCGAGGGTGAGAACAAGCCAATCCGACAAAGTGTGCCTCCAGGGGTCAGCGCGGGCGCAGCGCGGCGACGGCGAGCACCGCGGGCGCGGTGATGAGCAGGGTGAACGAGACCAGTGACGGACCGCCGCTGGGCGCGTGCTTGTGCGGCGGGGTGCGGTACGCCGGATAACTGACCGGAACCGGCGCCGGAGCGGGACGCGCGCTCGGTGTCGGTGCGGGCTTCGGAGCGGGTCTCGGTGCCACGACCGGAGCGGGCCGCGGCGGCACGGGCCTCGGTCTCGGCGCCGGTGGAGGCGGCGGTGGAGGTGGAGGTGGTGGTGGTGGTGGCGCGGGCTTCGGTGCGTGGGTGGGTGGAGGCGGTGGGGCCGGCTTCGGTGTCGGCTCGGGCTTCGGCGGCGGAGGGGGCTCGGGGGCCGGCGGGGTGGGCGTGGGCGTCGGTGTGGGCGTCGGCGGGCAGGGAGGGGTCGGGTCAGGGGTCGGGACCGGACACCGGACGGTGTGTCCGACGACGGCGACCGCCCCGTCGCCCGCCACGGCCACCGCGGTGATCCCGTCGCCGTCCGGGCCCGTCGAGGCGTACGCGCAGGCGTCGGCCGTGGCTGTTCCGCTCGGCGCGCCGACGAGGAGCCAGGTGAGCGCCGTCAGCGCCAGTACCCGTATGAGGAGGGCGGATCGATTCCGCTGGGGTGCGTGCACGACCAAGATCATGGGGCGCGAGGGGCCGGGTCGTGCCGAAGTGCCCTGGATTGGCCACGAATTGGGTACCTCCGGCCCCCGGCGGCTTGACGCGCGTGGCCGGGAACCGCGGGGATTTATCGAACGCGTGAGCGATCCGCGTCGACCGCCGCACAGTCTTCCGAAAGAAATTTGAGGCCCGTTTGAACACTCCTGCACCTCCCGCCCGTACCTAGGGCCATGCGCGGCGCTGCAGGGCGCTGCAACACTTATGCGAACAGCGGGAGTTACCAATGAAGACCTCCTGGCGGAGCGCCTCACTCGTAGCGTCAGCTGCGGCCGTGCTGGCGCTCACGACGGCGTGTGGTCAGGAAAATGGCACTTCGACGGGTGCCCAGAACGTGGGTGCCACCTCGGCGGCGGGCGGTTACGGGACCAGCACCACCGCCGGTACGGGCAACGGCTACGGAGCCGATTCCAAGGAGAGCGCGGCCGCGAAGCCGGAAGCCGCGGGCGAGCTGGCCGTGGCCGAGAGCGTCAAGCTCGGCAAGGTGCTGACCGACGGTTCCGGATTCACCCTCTACCGCTTCGACAAGGACACCGCCGAGCCGCCGAAGTCGAGTTGTGACGGTGCCTGCGCGACCGCCTGGCCGCCCGTGCCCGCCGAGGGCGCCGAAGCCGCCACCGGTGTGGACAAGGCACTGCTCGGCGAGGTCACCCGGACCGACGGTACGAAGCAGCTGACCATAGGCGGCTGGCCCATGTACCGGTACGCCAAGGACACCAAGGCCGGTGACACCAACGGTCAGAACGTGGGCGGCACTTGGTTCGCCTCGGCGCCCGACGGCAAGAAGGCCACCCTGGCCTCCCTTCCCGGTCTGTCGGTCCGCAAGGACCCGAAGCTCGGCGACATCGTCGTCGACAAGAACGGCATGACCGTCTACCGCTTCATGAAGGACCAGGCCTGGCCCGTCTCGAAGTCGGCCTGCACCGGCGCCTGCCTGGAGAAGTGGCCCGCGGTCGCCCCGGTCTCCGAGGACGACACCAAGGGCGTCAAGAAGAAGGGCCTGATGCCCTTCACGCGCCCCGACGGCGTGAAGCAGATGTCGGTCAACTGCTGGCCGATCTACACCTTCTCCGGTGACAGTGCTCCCGGCGACACCAACGGTCAGGGAGTGGGCGGCACCTGGTACGCCGTCTCGCCCGACGGAAAGCCGGTCGGCGCGGCCGAGTAGGGCGTCAACACCCCACGGTTGACCGGCTCGCCCGAACGAACGCGCCGCCCAGGGTCCGCCCCCTCCACCGGAGGGGGCGGACCCTTGTGCTCCCCGGCGCGGGCGAAGCATTCCGGCCGTCGCCGGAACGTGAAAGATCCGGTCGGCGGCCCGGATGTGAAAGAACGCCGCGGCACGGCAGGGGACTTGGCCACGCTTCGTGACCCCGCCGAGCTTTTTGGAATGCTTCGGAACGATTTCGCGGGGGCGGTGAGTGGCGTTCGCGGTATACGTTCGCAGATGCCAATTCGGCACGTGCCTGAGGCAGTGACCGGGAACGGACGGTCAATTTCCGGTTCGGCTCGCTCCTTTGGCGGGCGATCAGTAGCCTCTGCTCGAACACCGGATCGTCCGTGCCGTCGCCTACGCCTTGGAGAGATAGATGGAGCGTCCCGCCTGGGCCCCTCGCAGCATTGACATCTCAGTGCCGAGCGTGTCCCGGATATACGACTACTACCTGGGCGGTTCGCACAACTTCGAGGTCGACCGGGAAGCGGCGCGCAAGGCGATGGAGTTCATGCCGGGCCTCCCCAAGATCATGCAGGCGAACCGGGCGTTCATGCGCCGGGCGGTCCGCCACGCGGCCGACGAGGGCATCGACCAGTTCCTCGACATCGGCTCCGGCATCCCCACGTTCGGCAACGTCCACGAGATCGCCCAGGCCTCCCGCCCCGGCGCACGGGTCGTCTACGTCGACCACGACCCGGTTGCCGTCGCACACAGCCAGGCCGTGCTGCGGGACAACGAGGACGCGGACGTCGTCGCCGCGGACCTCCTCAAGCCCCAGGAAATCCTGGTGAGTCACCCGGTCCAGCGGCTGATCGACCTGAACCGGCCGGTCGCGCTGCTTCTCGTTGCCATACTTCACTTCGTGGAAGACGCGGACGACCCGTACCGGGCGGTGGCCGAACTGCGCGACGCCCTCGCGCCGGGAAGCATGCTCGTCGTCACGCATGCCTCGTTCGAGGGCATTCCGCTCTCACGGGAGCAGGCCGAGGGCACGGTCGACGTGTACAAGGACATCCGCAACCCGCTGATCATGCGCACGCGCGAGGAGATCGCGCGGTTCTTCGAGGGGTACGACATGGTGGAACCCGGACTGGTGCCGATGCCGGACTGGCGGCCCGACACGGCGTCCGAGGACGAGGATCCCTATTCCTTCTCCGGGTTCGGCGGCGTGGGACGCACGGCGTGAGCGCCGAGCCGGACGGGCCGGAGGACAGACTGCGCCGCTTCGCGACGATCTGGAGCCGGGCGGTCTTCCCCGTCACCTCCACCTCGCTGACCCGGCCGGAGTTCGAGGAGCAACTGCTGCCGCTCGCGAGGCGGCTGAGCGAGGCCCTGCGGGCCAGGACCTTCGAGGCGGCCGAGGGACGCGGCGTCGGCGCCGCACTCGTCGCCGCACACTGCACCGACCCCGAGGCCCTCAGCCGGGCCCTCGACTGCGTCGACGCCTACCTGGTGCTCTACTGCGGCGAGGACGGGCCCAAGGAAGCGCTGCGCACCCGCTCCGCACGGCTCCAGCACGCCATCGCCGCCGGGTACGCCGAGGCGCTTCGGGAGCGGACCCTCGCCGAACAACAGGCCATCTCACAGGCGGCGTTGACCGCGCGCAGCGCCGTCGCCGAGGCACTGCACGACAGCGAGGCCCGCTTCCGCGCGGTGTTCGAGGGCGCGGCCATAGGCATCGGCATCGCCGACCTCGAAGGCAACATCCTCCAGGTCAACGGAGCCCTGCTGCGCATGTTCGGCGGTTCCGAACAGTCCATGCGCGGCCGCAGGGTCACCGAGTGGACGCACGCCGAGGACGCTCCCCAGGTCTGGCGGCTGTACGAGGAGCTGGTGAGCGGTGAACGCGAGCACTACCACGTCGAGAAGGCGTTCTACCGCCCCGACGGCACCGCCCTGTGGACCAACCTGACGGTCTCGCTCCTGCGCGACGCGGACGGCGAACCCCAGTACCAGCTCGCGCTGATGGAGGACACCACCGAGCGACGGCTGCTCAATCTGCGGCTGCGCTACGAGGCCACCCACGACGCGCTGACCGGACTGCCCAACCGGACCCTGTTCTTCGAGCGGCTGGAGAAGGCGCTGGCCGCGGGGGAGGGACAGCGCTTCGGGCTCTGCTACCTCGACCTCGACGGCTTCAAGACCATCAACGACAGCCTCGGGCACGCGGCCGGCGACCGGCTGCTCGTCGAGGTCGCCGACCGCCTCCAGTCCTGCGCGACGGCCCCCGGCGAGATGGTCGCCCGGCTGGGCGGCGACGAGTTCGTGGCCCTCACCACCGGCCCGGACACCGAGCGCGAGGTCGACGAACTGGCCGGGCGCATCATGAACGCGCTCGTCACCCCGATCAGCATCGACGGCCGTGACCTGACCGTGCGGGGCAGCGTCGGCGTCGTCGAGGGCCCCGCCGGGGAGCGCGGCGCCGCCGAGGTGCTGCGCAGCGCCGACATCACGATGTACCGGGCCAAGTCGGCGGGCGGCAACCGCTTCGAGCTGGCCGACCCCGAGGCCGACGCCCGCGCCATCACCCGCAACGGACTCACCACGGCGCTCCCGGCCGCCCTGGACCGGGGCGAGTTCTTCATCGAGTACCAGCCGCTGGTGCACCTCGGCGACGGCAGTGTGCGGGGCGCGGAGGCGCTGGTGCGCTGGCTGCACCCGCAGCACGGCGTCCTCGGACCCGACCGCTTCATCCCCCTCGCCGAGCACACCGGACTGATCGTGCCGCTCGGCCGCTGGGTCCTGGAGCAGTCGGTGCGCCAGGCCCGCACCTGGCAGGAACGGCACTCCGCCGCCGGCCCGCTGCGCGTCAACGTCAACCTCTCGCCGTGCCAGCTGACCCATCCCGGCCTGGTCCAGGACACGGTCGACATCCTGGAGCGTGAGGGTCTCGACGCCCGGGCGCTGTGCCTGGAGGTCACCGAGTCCGCGCTGATCGGCGCGGACGACGATCTGCTCAAGCCGTTGCGCAGGCTCGCCGAGATGGGCGTCGACATCGCGCTCGACGACTTCGGCACCGGCTACTCGAACCTGGCCAACCTCCGTCGTCTGCCGGTCAGCATCCTCAAGCTGGACCGGTCCTTCACCCAGGGGATGCAGCAGTTCCCGGCGGATCCGGTCGACCTGAAGATCGTCGAGGGCATCGTCTCCCTCGCCCACAGCCTCGACCTGGCGGTCACGGTCGAGGGCGTGGAGACCGGAGCGCAGGCCGAACAGCTGCGGATACTGGGCTGTGACACGGCCCAGGGCTGGTACTACGCCCGTCCGGGACCGCCGGAGCGGCTGCACGAACTGGCGCTGGTCGACGCGGTCGGCTGAGCGCCTCCGCGCGGCGCGGCCTCCCGGAACGGGGACGCGCCGCGCACCGCCGCCGGAACACGGGACGGCACCGCGTCCCGGATCCGTCGGCGTCCTCCGCCTCACCAGGCCCCGGCGGCCCACGGGACGCCTCGCGCCTCCGGCCGTCCCTGTGCCTCACTTGGGGAGGTACCTCCTACCGATGGAGCTGAGACGGATGAGCACCGAACTTCAGGGCAGGACGGCCGTCGTCACCGGAGCCAGCAAGGGCATCGGACTCGCGGTCACGGAGGCGCTGGCCGGCGCGGGCGCGACGGTGATCGCCGGCTCCCGCGGCACCTCGGCGGGCCTCGACGCCCTGGCCGGGAAGGGGAACGTGACCTGGGTGCCGGTCGACCTCGCCGAACCCGGCGCCGCCGGGAGGCTCGTCGAGGCGGCGGGCGGGCGCATCGACGTCCTGGTCAACAACGTGGGTACGGCCCCCGCCCGCACCGGTGGCTTCCTGTCGGTCACCGACGAGGACTGGCTGCGCACCGTCGACCTGAACCTGCTCACGGCCGTACGGGTCACCCGTGCGGCCCTGCCGTCGATGCTGGCCGCCGGACAGGGCTCGGTCGTGACGATCGCCTCGGTCAACGCCACGCTGCCCGACCCGCTGGTCATCGACTACAGCGCGGGCAAGGCCGCCCTGGTCGCGTTCTCCAAGGCGCTGTCCAAGGAGGTCGGCCCGAAGGGCGTCCGCGTCAACACGGTGAGCCCCGGTCCGGTGAAGACCGACCTGTGGCTCGGCGGCGGGGGAGTGGCCGCCACGGTCTCGGCCGCCGCCGGGCTCACCCCTGACGACGTGGTCGCCCAGGCCTCCGGCCAGAGCGTCACCGGCCGCTTCTCCGAGCCGTCGGAGGTGGCCGACCTCGTTCTCTTCCTCGCCGGGGACCGCGCGCGCAACATCACCGGCAGCGACTTCGTCATCGACGGAGGCCTCATCCCGACCTGGTGAGCCCGGGACGGCCCGCCGTCAGCGTTCCAGCAGCATCCGCTGGAGTTCCCGGGCCGCCCGGGGCGGTGCCACATCGCTGCGGTGCGCCAGCGCGATGGTCCGCTCGAGTCCGGGCGGGGCCAACGGCGTCACCCGCAGCCCCGGCCCGGACCGCGCGGCCACCATGCGCGGTACGACGGCCACGCCGAGGCCCGCCCGCACGAAGCCGAGCACCGCGTCCATCTCACCGCCCTCGACCGCGAAGTCGGGCTCGAAGCCCTCGGCGCGACAGGCGGCGACGGTCAGCTCCCGCAGGTCGTAGCCGTGCCGGAACATCACCAGACGCTCGCCCTCCAGATCGGCGACACGCACCGTGCCCCGGCCGCCGCCACGGCCGGGCGCCGGGGCTTCCGGTGACGACACCACCACCAGGTCCTCGCGCAGCAGCTCCACCGTGGTCAGCGCGGGGGACGGTGTGGGCAGCGGCAGGACGACCAGGGCGAGGTCGAGGGCGCCGCGCGCGAGTTCCCGTACGAGATCGTGCGAGCCGCCCTCCTCGATCAGCAGCCGGATGCCCGGATAGCGGTCGTGGAAGGCGCGCAGCACGTCGGGAAGCAGACCGGTGCACAGACTCGGGGTCGCGCCGAGCCGCACCCGGCCGCTGCGCAGCTGCGCCAGCTCCTGCACCTCGTGCCGGGCCGTGTCCGCGTCGGCGAGGATGCGCCGGGCGAGCGGCAGCAGTGCCTCGCCCGCGTCGGTCAGCGTGATGTTCCCGCGCGCCCGCAGGAACAGATCGGCCCCCAACTCCCGCTCCAGCGACTTGATCTGCTGCGACAGCGAGGGCTGCGCGACATGCACCAGTTCGGCGGCCCGGGTGAAGTGCCGGGTCTCCGCGACGGCCACGAAGTACTGGAGCTGATGGAACTGCATCCTTCCACGATAGCTCAGGTCTATGGAAACCAGCCGTTTCATGTCTTGGACCGATCGGTTCACCGCGGCCTACCGTCTCTTCCCATGGCTCTGGCAACGCGGACGGACCGACGGCCGTCCATGGCGCGCACCGTGTGGGACAGCTCCGTCGGCAAGAAGACCGTGATGGCCGTCAGCGGCCTGATCATGCTGCTCTACCTGGTCGCCCACATGATCGGGAACCTGAAGATCTACTTCGGCGCGGGCGAGTTCAACCACTACGCCCACTGGCTGCGCACCGTCGGCGAACCGTTCATGCACTACGAGTGGACCCTGTGGCTCGTCCGTGTGGTCCTGGTCGTCGCCGTGGTCGCGCACGCCACCTCCGCGTACCAGCTCAGCCGGCGCGACATCAAGGCCCGGCCCGCCCGGTACGTGCACAGGAAGCGCGGCGCGAGCTACGCCACCCGCACGATGCGCTGGGGCGGGATCATCCTCGGCCTGTTCATCGTCTGGCACCTCCTCGACCTGACCACCGGCACCGTGCACTCCGGCGGCTTCCAGGAGGGCCACCCCTACCAGAACGTCGTGGACACCTTCTCCACCTGGTACGGCAACGTCGTCTACATCGTCGCGATGCTCGCGCTCGGCCTGCACATCCGGCACGGCTTCTGGAGCGCCGCCCAGACCCTCGGGGCGGGCAGCCGCACCCGCGACCGCGCCCTGAAGACCGTCGCCGACGTCCTCGCGCTGCTGCTCACGGCGGGCTTCATCGCCGTACCCGTGGGCGTCATGACCGGAGTGGTGAGCTGAAATGACCGCTGAATACGCCCACTTCACGACCGGGGAGCCGGTCGCCGACACCAAGGCACCGGCCGGCCCGGTCGAAGAGCGCTGGGACAGGCGCCGGTTCGAGGCCAAGCTGGTCAACCCGGCCAACCGCCGCAAGCACACCGTGATCGTCGTCGGCACCGGCCTCGCGGGCGGCTCCGCGGGCGCCACCCTCGCCGAACAGGGCTACCACGTCGTCCAGTTCTGCTACCAGGACTCCCCGCGCCGGGCCCACTCGATCGCCGCGCAGGGCGGTATCAACGCCGCGAAGAACTACCGCAACGACGGCGACTCCGCGCACCGGCTCTTCTACGACACCGTCAAGGGCGGCGACTTCAGGGCGCGCGAGTCCAACGTCCGCCGCCTGGCACAGATCTCGGTCGAGATCATCGACCAGTGCGTCGCACAGGGCGTGCCGTTCGCGCGCGAGTACGGCGGCCTGCTCGACACCCGCTCCTTCGGCGGCGTCCAGGTCTCCCGCACCTTCTACGCCCGCGGCCAGACCGGCCAGCAGCTCCTGCTCGGCGCCTACCAGGCGCTGTCCCGGCAGATCGCCGCCGGGAACGTCGAACTGCACCCGCGCACCGAGATGCTGGACCTGATCGTGGTCGACGGCAAGGCCCGTGGCATCGTCGCCCGCGACCTGGTCAGCGGCCGCATCGACACCTACTTCGCGGACGCCGTCGTCCTGGCGAGCGGCGGCTACGGCAACGTCTTCTACCTCTCGACGAACGCCATGAACTCCAACGCCACCGCGATCTGGCGGGCCCACCGGCGCGGCGCGTACTTCGCCAACCCCTGCTTCACCCAGATCCACCCCACCTGCATCCCGCGCACCGGCGACCACCAGTCCAAGCTCACGCTGATGAGCGAGTCGCTGCGTAACGACGGCCGTATCTGGGTTCCCAAGGCGCACGGCGACACCCGCCCGCCGAACGAGATCCCCGAGGACGAGCGCGACTACTACCTGGAGCGCGTCTACCCCTCCTTCGGCAACCTCGTGCCCCGCGACATCGCCTCCCGCGCCGCCAAGAACGTCTGCGACGAGGGCAGGGGAGTGGGCCCCGGCGGCCAGGGCGTCTACCTCGACTTCGCCGACGCCGTCCGGCGGATGGGCCGGAAGGCGGTCGAGGAGAAGTACGGCAACCTCTTCGACATGTACGCCCGGATCACCGCCGAGGACCCGTACACCGTGCCCATGCGGATCTACCCCGCCGTGCACTACACGATGGGCGGACTGTGGGTCGACTACGACCTCCAGACCACCGTCCCCGGCCTGTTCGCCATCGGCGAGGCCAACTTCTCCGACCACGGCGCGAACCGGCTCGGCGCCTCCGCCCTCATGCAGGGACTCGCCGACGGCTACTTCGTCCTGCCGTCGACGATCAACGACTACCTCGCCCGCAACCCGCAGCAGCAGCCGGTCACCGCCGAACACCCCGCCGTGCAGGAGGTGCTGGCCGAGACCGAGGATCGCGTCAACCTGCTGCTGGCCGTCGACGGCGACCGCACCCCCGACTCCTTCCACCGCGAACTCGGCGAACTCATGTGGGAGTTCTGCGGGATGGCCCGTACGGAGAGCGGCCTGCGCAAGGCCCTGGAACGCATCCCCCAGATCCGCGAGGAGTTCTGGCGGCGCATCAAGGTGCCCGGCACCGGCGAGGAGTTCAACCAGTCGCTGGAGAAGGCCAACCGGATCGTCGACTACCTGGAACTCGCCGAGCTGATGTGCCTCGACGCGCTGCACCGCGCCGAGTCCTGCGGCGGCCACTTCCGCGAGGAGTCCCAGACCCCCGACGGCGAGGCGGCCCGCCGGGACGAGGAGTTCTCGTACGCGGCCGCCTGGGAGTTCACCGACACCGGCGCCGCGCCCGTCCTGCACAAGGAAGACCTGGTCTTCGAGTACGTCCACCCCACCCAGCGGAGCTACGCATGAAGCTCACCCTGCGCGTCTGGCGGCAGAAGAACGCCGACGCCGACGGAGCGATGTCCACGTACGAGGTGGACGGCATCTCCTCCGACATGTCCTTCCTGGAGATGCTCGACACCCTCAACGAGGACCTCATCCTCGCGGGCGACGACCCCGTCGCCTTCGACCACGACTGCCGCGAGGGCATCTGCGGCGCGTGCAGCCTGGTCATCAACGGCGACGCCCACGGACCCGAGCGCACCACCACCTGCCAGCTCCACATGCGCTCCTTCCGCGACGGCGACACCATCGACGTCGAGCCGTGGCGCGCCGCCGCCTTCCCGGTCGTCAAGGACCTCGTCGTCGACCGCTCCGCCTTCGACCGGATCATCCAGGCCGGCGGCTACATCACCGCCCCGACCGGCGCCGCTCCCGAGGCGCACGCCACCCCCGTCCCCAAGCCCGACGCCGACTTCGCCTTCGAGCACGCGGAGTGCATCGGCTGCGGTGCCTGCGTGGCGGCCTGCCCGAACGGCGCCGCGATGCTGTTCACCTCGGCCAAGATCAACCACCTGAACGTGCTGCCGCAGGGCGCCCCCGAGCGGGAGACCCGGGTGCTCGACATGGTCGGACAGATGGACGAGGAGGGCTTCGGCGGGTGCACCCTCACCGGGGAGTGCGCCACCGCCTGCCCGAAGGGCATCCCGCTGTTCTCCATCACCGGCATGAACAAGGAGTGGCTGCGCGCCACCCGTAAGGCGGGCAAGCGTTAGGCACGAAGTCGTTCGCCGTACGGTGCGGACGGGCGGGACCGGGTGTGGTGCTCATACCCGGTCCCGTCTCGCTTTTCCGGGGCACCCCTGTCATTCAACATCCTCACATCCGCCCTCCTGGCAGTGGTCACGCGTACGCCAACCGGCGTCGGAAGAACAGGAGCGCGCAGACCGTTCGGATCCGGCCTGCCTCCCCCAAGCTCTCAATTCCGTTCGAGCAGGGGGTACCCCCTCCGCCGAACCGGCCCGTGACCAGGAGAGTGCCATGACCGGCGTTTCCACCCTCGACAGCCCGACCCAGCCCGTCGCCCCCACCCGCTACACCGTCACCCTGGCCCGCGACGAGGCCGATGTCCGGGCCGCGCAGCGCCTGCGCCACGACGTCTTCGCCGGGGAGATGGGCGCCCTCCTGAACACCCCGCAGCCCGGCCTCGACATCGATGCCTTCGACGCGTACTGCGACCACCTGCTGGTCCGCGACACGGAGACGGACCAGGTCGTCGGCACCTACCGGCTGCTGCCGCCCGAGCGCGCCGCGATCGCCGGACGGCTCTACTCGGAGAGCGAGTTCGACCTCGGACCGCTGGCCGGAATTCGCTCCGGGCTGGTCGAGGTCGGCCGCTCCTGCGTCCACCCCGACCACCGCGACGGCGCGGTCATCGGCCTGATCTGGGCCGGGATAGCCCGCTACATGGTCGACGGCGGCCACGAATGGCTCGCCGGCTGCTGCTCCATACCGCTCGCCGACGGTGGCGCCCTCGCCGCGGGCACCTGGGACCGGGTGGTGGCCAAGCACCTGGCCCCCGAGGAGTTCCGGGTCCGCCCGCTGCTGCCCTGGAGCGCGGAGGGCGTCGCCCGGCCCGCGCGCACCGAACTGCCCCCGCTGCTGCGCGGCTATCTGCGCCTCGGCGCCTGGGTGTGCGGCGAGCCCGCGCACGACACGGACTTCGGCGTCGCCGACATGTACGTGCTGCTGTCGATGAGCCGGGTCAACCCGCGCTACCTCCGCCACTTCCTCTCGCTCGTCCCCGCCTGATGAGCACGGCCCGTACCGGAGCGCCGCGCCTTCCGGCTCCCCGTCGTCTCCGGCCCGGCGCGGGGCCGGGAAGGACGGGGCTCTCCGGAACCGTCACCCCGCCCCGGCGGCCCGCCGCCGGTCCCGTCCGGTCGGCCAGTGCCTGGCTGCCCACCGCGCCCTGCTCGCCGCGCGACTGCGTGGAGTCCGGGCGGCCCTGGACAGGCGTGCCGCGCGCGGTCCTGCGGCTGGCCACGCTGCTGGCCGTGGTCGTCCTCGGGGTCGTCCTGATCCCGCTGATCGCACGGCTGCGGGCGGAGCGACGGGACCGGTGCATCCGCCGCTGGTGCCTGGCCCTGGTGCGCACGGCCGGGGTCCGCACGCGGATCACCGGAGCCGCCCGGCCCGTCGGCGGGATGCTGATCGTGTCCAACCACATCTCGTGGCTGGACATCCCGCTGCTGGCCGCCGTCCGCCCGGCACGCATGGTCGCCAAGACCGAGGTGCGCGACTGGCCCGTGGCGGGAGCGCTGGCGGCCCGCGGCGGCACGCTCTTCATCGACCGCGACCGGCTGCGCGCCCTGCCCGGCACGGTGGAGCGGATCGCCTCGGCCCTGCGCGGCGGCTCGGCCGTCGCCGCGTTCCCCGAGGGCAGCACCTGGTGCGGCCGGGCCCACGGCCGCTACCGCAGGGCCCTGTTCCAGGCCGCGCTGGACGCCGGAGTGCCGGTCCAGCCGGTGCGGATCCGGTACCGGTTCGCCGACGGGGCGGCGAGCACCGCGCCCGCGTTCGTCGGCGAGGACTCCCTGCTCGCCTCGCTGTGGCGCGTGGTGTCGGCGCGCGGCCTGGTGGCCGAGGTGAGCCTGCGGCCCCCGATGCCGGCGGGCAGCCACCCCGACCGCCGGTCCCTGGCCGAGGCGGTGCAGGGATACGCGGGCGACCCCGGCTCACGCTCCGGGGCGCATCCCTGAGATCCGGGGCGCCTGCCGGTTCCGCGTCGCGGGAGATCCCGGACGCGGGGCCGGTCGACCGTCCGGGGCGCACGTCCGGGATCCCGGACGTGCGCGCCCGATCGTGTTCCGGGGCGGACCCCTGAAATCCAGGGGTTCCGCCGCCGGAGCCGCCCGAGCGCGCGGGCGGGGCGGAACGGCCGCCTCGACCGCGCAGGAGACCGAGGCCCCCGACTCGCGCAGGTCGTCTCCTCGCCCGTTTCCCGCCGCTCGGGCCCGGGGCGGCCGGAGCGCGTCGGTGCCTCGCTTCGGCGTGCGTGTCTCAACCGTCGCGCATCCGCCGGCGGTACGAGAAGACCGCGGTCAGCACGAAGACCAGCGGCATCCCCACCCCCATCGTCACGAACGGGTGCAGCACCGATTCCAGCCATCCGGGCATGTCCACGAAGAGCGGCAGAAGCATCAGCACCACCAGAGGGATGAATACCAGCATCGTGGTGGCGAAAGCCGTCAGTATCGCGGCCTGGCGGGCGTTGTGCCGGTCGATGCGGGCGACGGCCTCGGGGAGGGGCGCCCAGTCCTCGCCGCGGAGTTCCTCCCAGGCCTCCAGCAGTACCCCGACCTCGCGCTCCACGTTCACGTGCAGGTCGTCGAGGAAGGGCAGCAGCACCTTCTTGCCGTCCCGGCCGAAGGCATAGACCAGAACACCGGGCGCGTTCTGCTGCAACGCCGCGCCAGGATTCAGCTCGGCCCTGATGCCCTGGATGTCCTCCCAGGCCAGCCGGCGCCGTCTGACCATGGCGCGTACATGGATCGCCTTGAGGTCCGCCGTGGTGGAACAGCGCAGGGTGGCGTAGAAGAGCCAGCCCATCAGCGCCACCCACGCGACGAGGAAGGGGTACGTGAACGAGGTGGGCAGGTCGTCCGCGCTCAGCAGCGTCAGCGCCACGCTCACCGTGCCCAGCGCGATCACCCAGAGGAACAGACGCATCCGGGACCGCTTCGACCGGTACTCGCGTGGCAGCCTCTCGTACCCCGCGCCCATGGCCCGCTCCCCCCTGCCCAGCCCTTCCTCGCAACCATGGTGTGGCCCCAACTCGCTTGTGTCGAGGGCTATTTGGGCATCACGAAACAGGGCGAGCCGGCCTAGTGACCTGAGTCAGAGATTCGTCGTTGGTCAGGCATGAGTCGTCCGGGTCCGAGGATTCCGCCGTTGTCGGTCACTGATGCCCAGCGGGCGGTGCTGGAGGGCTGGTTGCGTCGCCGGACGACGGCTCAGGCTCTGGCTCAGCGGTCGCGGATCGTGCTGGAGTGCGCCGAAGGTCACTCGATCATGGAGGTGTCGCGCCGGCTTCGGATCGCGCCGGACACGGTCCGCACCTGGCGGCGGCGCTTCATCGAGCGGGGCCTGGACGGCTTGTGTGACGACCCGCGGCCCGGCGTCCCCCGGAAGATCACCGATGCCGACGTCGAGCGGGTCATCGTCAAGACGCTCGAGGAGACACCGAAGAACGCGAC
>NZ_JBIAQM010000038.1:0-85552 GCF_042888945.1 Streptomyces sp. NPDC002698 | reverse complement strand
GCCCCCCCCCCCCCCCCCCCCCCCCCCCCCCCCCCCCCCCCCCCGCCCCCCCCCCCCCCCCCCCCCCCCCCCCCCCCCCCCCCCCCGCCGGTTATGCCTTTGCGCCCGCACCACCACGGCACCCACACTGTGCCGGTGCTGATTCGACGCGAAGAGCCCAAAGACATCCCCGCCGTACGCGCCCTCACCTCGGCCGCGTTCGCCAAGCAGGGGACGACGACCCCCGTCGAGACCACCCTGCTGGACGAACTGCGTGACTGCGACGACTGGTTGCCGCGACTGTCGCTCGTGGCGGTCGACGAGCGGGACGAGGCCGTCGGGCACGTGCTCTGTACCCGCGCACACGTCGACACCGCCCCGGTCCTGGGACTCGGCCCGCTCAGCGTGCACCCCGACCACCAGCGCCGAGGCGTCGGTCTCGCACTCGTCCACACCGTGCTCGGCGCGGCGGACGCGCTCGGGGAACCACTCGTCGCACTGCTCGGCAGCCCCGCCTACTACAGCCGCTACGGCTTCCGCATCAGCACGCGGTACGGCATCACCCCACCGGACCCCGGCTACGGCGAGCACTTCCAGGTACGCCCTCTCTCGGCGTACGAGCCGTCTCTGCGCGGCACCTTCACCTACGCCGCTCCCTTCAACGATCTCTGACCCACCCGTAGGCGCCGCGCGCCGGGGCCCTGGGTCCCGGCAGCGGATCCCGGCCTGAGCCGGAGCGGTGGATCTGCTCGCCCGCATGCGCGCCGTTCTGCGGCGCACGGCCCCGTGCTCGCAGCGCCCGTCGGGCCGCCACGAGCGGCACGCACCCTCGACGACGGCTCCACGGACGGTACTGCGGCACTCGTCGACGCGACGCCGGAATCCGGGCGGCGGACGGAGAGCTGATCGTCTTCACCGACGGCGACCAGATCATCGATCGTGGTTCATCCAGGAGCACATCCCATGTCGCTGTGACCGTACCGATGCCGTCGCCATCGGTTTGCGGGACCGTCTGTGCGCTGTCTGACGGTGGCGGGTCTTCTCGGCTCGCTGCCGCAGTCTCGGTCCGGATGCTAGCGAAGGACCGATTCAAGCAGCAGTTCGCTCAGGGCCGCCGGCATGGTGATCATGCAGTCGTGTCCGGTCGGCAGTTCTCGTATGCGTGCCGGGGAACCGTTGGGCTGTGTCGCGGGGACGGGCCGACGCACGATGCCTTCCGGTTCTGCGCCGACGCAGTGGATGTGCGTGCGCGGAACCGCGTCGGCGGCCGGGTTGTCCAGTCGGACCGGTTGCCGCAGGCAGCGCACCGGCTGGTCGGAGAGTGTCGCGCGCAGCCATGCGACGTCCGCCGGGTCGGTGACCCCGAACAGGCCGAGGGGCGGGAGCATCTCGGGCAGTGGCGGGATGCGCCAGCCGGTGCCGGACCGGGCGGCCAGGTCGATCAGGTTCTGGGTCATGGGCTGTACGTCGACGGCGCTCTCGCCGTGCTCCGGGACCATCGCGTCCAGGTACACCAGGTGCGCGATCCGTTCCGGCACGTCGTTGGCCACGGACGAGACGACCAGCCCCGCGTAGCTGTGGCCCACGAGCACTACCTCGGTCAGCTCCTCCTCGTGGATCAGCTTCACGATGTCCTCGACGTGCGTGTCGAGCCCCACCTCGGGTCCGAGCAGGTGTGCCTTGTCGCCGTAGCCGGTCAGCGAGGGCGCGAACACGCGGTGTCCGGCCGATTCCAGCAGCGGGACCACCCGTTCCCAGCACCGGCCGCTGTGCCAGGCACCGTGTACCAGCAGAAACGTTGACATGAGGGGAATTTCTTTCTCTTCGGGGTGTGGAGGCGCGAGAACGTTGGCGGTTCCGTTCCGTACCTCGGTACTCTTTGGGAACCGAGATCATCGTGCTGTACCTGCCGCACCTCGATCAATACGGCACATTGAGGTGCCCCGGTTCTGTGGAGGTAACCATGAGCGGCACCGCGGGCGGCCGGGCGCGGCCGACTCGGCCGGAGGACCCGTGCAAGGCCCGTGAAGTGCTCGGCATCGTCGGCGACAAGTGGTCGCTGCTGATCGTGCGCAACCTCAGCCAGGGGCCGCGCCGCTTCACCGAACTCAAGCGGGCCACCGACGGGATCAGCCAGCGCATGCTCACTGTCACCCTGCGCAGCCTGGAACGCGATGGGATCCTCACACGGACCGTCCGCAACGTCATGCCGCCGCACGTCAGTTACGAACTCACCGCGATGGGCAGGACCCTGCGCGAAGCCACCGCACCCCTGTTGGAGTGGAGCATCACGCACCTGACACACATCGACGCTGCCCGCGCCGTGTACGACGCCCGCCCCGACACACCGCCCGCCTGACCCCCGCCCGGCCGGACTCGCCGATCAGCAGGACGGATCCATCGGCTTCCTCCGGTCAGCGGTGAGCTGCCGCCAGGTCGCCCCCTGCGTTCGACCGCGATCAGCCTCACCCGAACCGCGACGTCCACGTCCTTGTCACGGCCGCACCCCAGGCCTGCCGGGCAGGCACCGCCCTGGCGGTGCCGGCACGGCACGCTCGGTCACTGCCCGGAGGGGAACAGCGCAAGGAGCCGAGCACGCTGCCCGGAGCCGAGGCCCTGGACCCGGCGGCCCTCGGAGATCCGCAGGTCGGCAAGTAGTTGACCGGCGCGGACGACACCGATGCCGGGAAGCGATTCAAGGACGCGGCGCACCCGGATCTTGCCGACCACCGCGTCCTGACGGGCGAGCAGGTCCATCAGCGGCAGGGTTCCCGCCTTGAGCCGGACCATCAGGTCGGCGCGCTCCTTGCGGACGGCCTTCGCCTTCTCCAGCGCTTCGGCTCGCTGGGACGGGGCCAAAGCCGGTAGGTCCATCAGCTGTTCTCCTCGTTCGCGTGACGGTCGCGTGGGCGCTCCCGTCTGCGGTGCGGCGCGGAACGCCTCGATCACGTAGGCGGCGAAGCGGCGGGAGGCCATGAGCCGGGCCGGGCGGGGCGCGTGCTGGAGGCCCTGGTGGGCGGTGAGCATGAGGGTCAGGTCGTCGACGACGAAGCCGGGACGGAGTCGGCCGGTCTCCTGGGCACGGCGGGCCAGTTCGGCGACCGCGCGCACGGTCCGCTCGCGGTCGGCGGCGAAGTCCATGGATTCGGGGAAGGCCGTCATGAAAGCGTCGGCGAATCCGCGGCTGTGTGCGTGGAGTTCGCAGATCCGCTCGATCAGGCTCTGGAATCCGTGCCACGGGTCCGCGTCCGTGAGGGCATCGCGGACGACGGCGTGACAGGCTCGGCGCTGCTCGGTGAAGGTCTGCGCGATCAGTGCCTGCTTCGTCGGGAAGTGCCGGTACAGCGTGGCGGGGGCGAGGTCCGCGTGCCGGGCGACGCCGCCCATGGGTGCGCTCAGACCCTCCTCGCCGAACACCGAGCGGGCGGCGTCCAGGATGCGGGCCCGGTTGTCGCGGGCGTCGGAGCGCACGGTCCGAGACAAGTGGCCGGTCATCGTCTCTCACTTCAGCCAGACGGACGGGGGCGTCCGTTACGGTCCGATGGCGGTGCCGCCACCCCACCCCGGCAATCCGCCGGTGGCCCCGGCGGTGGGACCGATTCGATACCCACGGTCGCAGCAGTCATGTCCGTCCGTCCACCGACCGACCCGAGGAGCAGCGATGAAAGCCGTCGTCATCAGGACATTCGGAGACCCTGAGGGCCTGGAGGTCATCGACATGCCCGTGCCGGTTCCCGCTCCGGGGCAGGTGCGGATCGCCACGGAGGCGATCGGCGTGGGCGGCGTGGACGCCGTGATCCGCCGGGGAACGCTCGCCGCCTACGGCTTCCGGGCGGGGCATGTCCTCGGCAGCGAGGTCGCGGGAGAGGTCACCGCGGTGGGAGAGGGCGTGGACGCCTCGTGGATCGGGCGGCGGGTGTGGGCGTTCACCGGCCTGTCCGGTGGGTATGCCGAGCAAGCCGTCGCCTCGGTCGATGACGTGCTCCCGCTGCCCCACGGCCTGACCGGCACCGACGCGGTTGCCCTCGGCGGCTCCGGTGTGGTTGCCCACTTCGCCCTGGAGCGGGCCCGTCTCGTACCCGGGGAGACGGTGCTCGTGCGCGGTGCGGCCGGCAGCATCGGGATCACGGCGGTCCAGCTCGCAGCCAGGAACGGTGCGGGCTCGGTGGCGGTCACCACCTCATCGGCCGAGCGTGGCGCCCGCCTGGAAGAGCTGGGCGCCACGCACGTCCTGAACCGCTCCGGTGAGGGCGACGGAGACGCCCCGGCGGGCTTCGACGTGGTGATCGATGTCGTGGGGGGTCCCCGGCTTCCCCTCTTCCTGGACAGGTTGAACTCCAACGGGCGGTACGTGGCCGTCGGCGTGGTCGGTGGGCAGCCGCCGGCGGACTTCGGCATGCGGCTGATGGACGCCTTCCGCAGATCGCTGTCGTTCGCCACCTTCAGCTCCGACACCGTGCCCGGCCCCGACCGGCAGGCCGTGCGCTCTTCCCAGTTCGCCGATGCCGCGCTCGGAAACCTGCGCACGGTCGTGCACGAGGTACTGCCACTGGAACAGGCGGCGTCGGCCCACCGCAAGATGGACGCGGGAGAGGTGTTCGGGAGGGTCGTGCTGGTGCCCTGAGCTGGGTAGAGACGGCGTTCGCCGTGCCGGGCAGCGGACAATGGGGCCGCCCGGGCGTACGGGGTGTTCCGCCGCATGGTCTGGAGCCCGCCCCGCGAGCCTGCACGGGTTGCCCGGCGGACCGCTGCAGCCCTTCTCCAGGGCGTGCCGCAACCGCAGGCACACCGGCCTTTTACCCTTGCCGGCTGATCCCCCGTACCGTCAGGGCGAGCAGTCGGTGCGCTTCGGCGGCAGGGTCCGGGTGATGCTCCGTGCGAGTGCGAGACCCGTGACCACGGTGTCGTTCGTCGGAGGGGCCGATGTCGACCTCACCGGCATCGACATCCCCGACGGCGCCGAACCGCGCGTCACCAAACTGAGTCTGATCGGAGGCGTCAGCCTCGGAGTCCGCCCGGACGTCGCCGTGAAGGTGCACGGCATCCGCCTCGGCGGGGTCGAGGACGACGGCCCGAGCGAACCGGGCGGCCCGACGGTCCGTGTCGACGCCTGGGGCCTGCTCGGCGGAGTCACCGTCACCCGCGGGTGAGACCGCCCCCACGCTCGGGCGCCCCGTCGCGCCGGGGTCAGTCGCACAGGGCCGCCACCACCAGGCTGTCGAAGACCAGGGTGCCGTCCTGGGAGGCGGTCACCCGGATCGCCGTGTCCTCGGCCGCGTCCTGCTGGGGCAGCGGGGTCGCGGCGATGTGACACGCGAGGTCCAGTTCCACGGGGCGGTGGAAGGCGCTGCGCACCTCGATGGGCAGAACCCGGTACGGGGCGCACACCGCCTGGGCGGCCTGGCGGGCGGCCTCGAGGAGCAGCATGGCGGGCACATGGTCCACGGGATGGTCGAAGAGCGCCGGGTGGCTGGGGTCGACCCGCAACTGCCAGGTGTGACCGCCCCGGCCGGAGCGCGCGACCGGGACGCCGAGCACCACGTCCCGTACGTCGAGGCGCCCCACGACGGGCGGCGGCAGAGCCTCGGGCAGCGGCGGCAGACCCGCCGGCGGACCGAGACGGTCCCCGCGCAGCGCGGCGTACGCGGCGGGCGACAGGACGTCGAGGCTGATGCGGCCGGCACCGACGAACGCGTCGTCGTCGCGCAGCAGTTCGGCCTCCACGGTCATGACGGTCGCGGCCCCCGCCCCCGTGTCCGCAGCCGCGGCCGCGGCCGGGTCGGGGGAGCGGGCGACCTCCAGCCGGATCTCGGCCGGCCGGCTGCCCAGGAGGAGGGCGGCCGGGACGACCTCGATGTCCAGTTCGCCGACGACCCACTGGTGGCCGCGGGGAATCCCGTAGTAGGTCTGGCCGACCAGCAAGGACGCCTGTCTCAGCGACTCGGCCGCCAGCAGGGGGTCGTACCAGGCGCCGGCGATCGGCGCGTAGAAGGCGTGGCCCCGGGGCCACTGGGCGCCGAGGAAGAAGGTGTCGGCGCCCGTCCGCTGCCAGTCGGTGATCAGCACGTCGGCGATGGCGCTGCGGTCGACGAGGTGACGGGGTGCGGTGCGCAGGTAGGAGAGTTCGCCCTGACCGGGACCGTGGTCCGGTCCCGGCAACGCGCGCGAGGGTTGGATCAAAGACACGCGGGTCTGCCCTTCTCGTGGCCGGCGGTGGGGCGGGCGTCGGCGGCCCGGGTCAGGCGACCAGTTCGGCGAAGCGCCCGGCGTGGAAGACCAGCGGGCCCTCGCCGTCGGTGACGGCGCCCTCGACGGCGTCGGCGATGACCAGTTCGTGGTCGCCGGCCTGGTGGATGGTGGTGATACGGCAGTCCAGCCAGCCCAGACCGTCCGCGGGTATGGGGTGCCCGGCACGGGTGGAGTCCCACTCGCCGCCGCCGAAGCGGTCGGCGCCCTTGGTGGCGAAGGTCCGGCACAACTGCGCGTGCTGCCCGCCCAGGATGGTCACGGCGAAGCTTCCCGCCTCCCGGATCGCCGGCCAGGTGGTCGACGTGGACGCCGCGCACAGGGCGATGAGCGGCGGGTCGAGGGAGACGGAGGTGAAGGAATTGACGGCCATGCCCACGGGGCCCGCCTCCGTCCGAGCGGTGATCAGGACGACCCCGGTGGTGAACCGGCCCAGGATGTCGCGAAACGAACGCTGCTCCAGCATGTGATCTCCAAAGGTTGTCTGGTGGCCGGGCGGGGCCGGCGCGGGGGCGGAACCGCCCCCCGCGCCGTGTGACTGCCCCCGCGCCGTGTGACTGCCCCCGCGCCGTGTGACTGCCCCCGCGCCGTGTGACTGCCCCCGCGCCGTGTGACTCGCCCCGCGCCGCGGGCGACGATCAGCGGCCGGCGCGGCTCGCGATGGCCCAGTCCACCGCTTCCTGCGGACGCGACGCGGAGCCGGTGATCTGCGGGGACACATACCGGGCCAGCAGCTCCAGGCTGAGGTTGGTCTTCTCGTACGAGGTCCAGTCGGCCACGTAGACGAGGAGCTTGCCGAAGCCGCCGGTGGCCTCCTGCATGCGCCGGATGCCCTGCACGACGTCCTCGACCGAGCCGACGAGCGCGCCGCCGGCCTCGACGCGGGCCTCCAGGGCCCTCTCGCGCGGGGTGTCCGGGCTGATGACCTCGCGGCCGGCCGCCTTGCCGAAGTACTCGAACAGCCAGCGGTCGTACCCCTCGCGGACATCGGCGAACGCCTCGGCGCGCGTCTCCGCGACGTGGACCGGAAGCGCGATGCGCCAGTCCTCGCGCCGCAGGGTCTGCCCGTGCTCGTCCGCGGACTCCTCGGCGTACTTCCACTGCTGCGCCAGGCCTATGTGGTCCGGGGCGCCCGGCGTCATCAGCGCGAAGGGCAACGCGAACGAGGTCATGCTCAGGCCGTACTTGCCGACCAGGCGCGGGCTGGAGGAGGAGGTGCCGCTGGTGGCCATGGCCACCTCGATGCCGGCGGGGTTGAAGCGGGGCAACTGCAGCTTCGCGTCCTGGAGTTCGTACCAGTCGGTCTTCTGCGTGATCCGGGAGTCGCCGTTGACGAGCTCGAGGACGGTCGGGAGCGCCTCGTCGAGGCGCCGGCGCTGGACGTCGGGCGCGAGGCCGAACATCTTCGCGTCGAAGGGGACGCCGGGGCCTACACCGAGGATGTAGCGGCCGCGGCTGAGGTGGTCGAGGTGGACGGCGCGGCTGGCGACGTGGAAGGGGTGGTGCCCGGACAGCGGTACGACGCCGTGCGCCAGCTTGATCTGGCTCGTGCGCTGGGAGGCCGCGGCGATCATCGTCTCGGGGGCGCCGACCAGGCCCCAGCCCAGGGTGTGGTGTTCGCCGAACCACGCCTCGTCGAAGTTCAGGCGGTCCGCGTGCTCGACCAGGTCGAGGTTGCGGCGGACGGCGAGGTGGGGGTCCTGGCCGGTCTCGTGGACGGGGGACAGGAAGAGACCGATACGGCTGTGCACAGCGTTCCTCCGAGGAGATCGAAGACGGATCCGGAGTCTGATGCCGGATCTGGGTCTGGGTCTGGGTGTGGACGTGGGTGTGGACGTGGACGTGGACGTGGACGTGGATCGGGGTGCGGGTGTGAGGGCGTGCGGGTGTGAGGGCGTGCGGAGAGCGGCGGGCTACGACTGCGGCCGGGGCTGCGGGGTGACGCGGTAGACGCTGTCCTTGAGGCCGCGGACCTTCTCGTAGTCGGCGTCGAGCTGCGCCTCGTCGCGCGCCGTGAGGTAGACGCGCATGGAGCTCGTCAGCAGGTCGGTGGTGGGGCGGATCCGGGAGCCGGGGGCCAGCTTCAGGCCGGCCAGGAACACGCTGCCGAGCGCGCGGATCTCGTCCACCGCCGTGGTGTCGACGGCGTCGACGACACCGTCCTGTTCGGTAGGGGTGTTGTAGACGACGCCGGGCTGCCGGCGGATGTACACGCGGCCGCCGTACTCCCGGCGGAACTCCTCCGGCCGGACGTACGCCAGGGCGGCCAGCCCCGCCTGGTTGTGGCCGAGGCACACGTCGTGGAAGCCGGCGTGGATGTTCCCGTTGAGGCGGGTGCCGATCTCGACCAGCGCCGGACCCTGTTCGGTCATGATGACCTCGGCGTGCGCGGGCCCCCAGCGGACGTCGAGGGCGGCCAGCACCTCGTGTACGTACGCCACCAGGGCCCGCACCGGACCGGCGTCCGGGGCCAGGAGGATGTCCCGGTCGTAGATGTTCTTGCCCGAGGGCAGGAGCGTCTTCTCGTACTGCCACACACCGCAGGCGTAGTGCTCGCCGTCGGCGCTGACCGTGTCGACGATGTACTCGGTGCCCTTGAGGTACGACTGGACGAGGATCTCGGTGTTGGCCGCGCCGAAGATGTCCCGCGAGGCCAGCCCGGCGGTGGCCGCGGCCGCCACCTCCTCGGCGCTGTCGCAGATGTACACGCCGTCCGAGGCCGCCGAACTGAGCGGCTTGACGACGACCGGGTACGCGCCCCGCTCCTCGGCCCAGCGGACCAGCTCCCGCACGTCGCCGCTCTTGAACTGGTCGGCGCACCGCACACCGGCCCGCCGCAGCGCCTCGATCATCTCGTACTTGTCCCGGCGGGCCGCCGACAGACGGGTGCCGTTGGACGGGACGCCGAGCGCCTCGCTGAGACGGTCCGCCAGCGGTACGGCGCCCTCCTGGCCGGCGACCACACAGGCCGGGGCGTACGGACGGAGCCGTTCCAGCAGTGTCTTCTCGTCGCCCTCGACGATGTTCTCCTCGTACGCCGACAGGTCGGGCGCGAGCATCGAGGGGATGAGTTCCGGGGTGCTCTGCACGTGGACGACCCGTGCACCGGTCTCGGTGAAGGCCGCGGGGTAGAAGTTTCCGGCGGAGTAGCCGTCGACCACCACGACGGTGGGCCGCTGACTGCTGGTCTGGCTCATGGGCGTCCTTCTTCTGACGCGACACGTGGTCGCTCGTTCACCAGGGGAGTGCGCCGGGCCTTAGGGGTCTTCGGGTCATGGCGGGCAGACCCTCGGGCGCGGGGCGCGGGGCGCGGGGCTTGGGGCTTGGGGCTTGAGGTGCGGGGCGCGTGGGTCCTACGCGTGCGGTGACGCGGAGATGAAGCGGGCCAGGCGCGCGATGCCCTCGCGGATCGCCTCCGGCGCGAGGTTGCTGAAGCCGAGCCGGATCTGCCGTTCGCCGCCACCGCCGATGTGGAACATGCTCATCGGCGCCCAGCTCACGCCGTAGTCACGGGCGCAGCGCTCCATCTCCGCCAGCCCGGCCTCGAAGCCCACCTCCACGGTGAGGAAGAAGCCGCCGCGCGGGGTGTTCCAGCGCACCTGGTGCTCGGCGTACCGCTCGGGCGGGAAGTGCTCGGCCAGGCTGTCCAGCGTGGCCTGGAGCCGCTCCAGGTAGACGGCGGCCAACTCGCGGGTCGCGGGGCGCAGGGTGTGGCCGTTCTCGACGAGGATGCCGCCGACCACCGCCTGGGACAGGGAGGACGATCCGACACTGAACATGGCCTTGGCCCTGGACAGTTCCTGCGCCAGCGTGCGCGTGACGCCGTCGGCGGCGGTGACCGGCTGGTCGGCGACGAGGTAGCCCAGGCGGGCGCCGGGGAAGGCCGACTTGGCGAACGAACCGAGGTAGACGACACGGCCGGCGGTGTCGAGCGACTTGAGGGTCGGCATCGACTCGCCGTCCCGTGCGAACAGCCCGTAGGGGTTGTCCTCCAGGATGACCAGGTCCTCCTCGGCCGCCACCTCCAGCAGGCGCCGGCGGGCCTCCAGCGGCAGCACGGTGCCGGAGGGGTTGGAGAAGTCGGGGACGAGGTAGAGCGCGACCGGCCGCCTGCCCCCGGCCCGTACGGCGCGCGCCGCCGCGGCCACCGCCTCGGGGTCGAGGCCGTCGGGGCCCTCGTCGATCCCCTCGACGGGGATGTCGAGCATCCGGGCCGCGCCGCGGATGCCGACGTAGGCCGGGGAGACGCTCAGCAGCACGTCGTCGGGGCCGGCGAACAGACCGCGCAGGGCGACCAGCGTGGCTTCCTGGAAGCCGTGCGTGATCATGATGGCCTCGGAGGGGACGTCGATGTTCTCGTCCTGCCGCAGCATCCGTGCCACGTCGTCCTGGATGAAGCCGTTCACGGGCCCGTACTGGAACAGCGTCCGCGTGATGCGCTGCTGCGGGACGCCGCGCTCCTGGAGGTGCTTGACGTAGCGGTCGATGTGGAACGAGAGGTCCGCCAGGTCGTGGTTCCCGTCGTAGGGCGCCCCCGAGGAGAAGGAGAGGGCGTCGGGGAACTTCATGGCGGTCTCGCTGAGGATCCGCATCGAGTCCATCGCGGGATCGGCGATCGCGGCGTGCAGCGCTTCCTGACGCAGCGCCAGCCAGCCGCTGTCCACCGCTTCCGATGCCGATGCCGATGCCGACGGCGCGGGCGACGCCGACGATGCGGGCAGTGTCGTGGTGCTCATGGTCAGTTCTTTCCTTCCGTGATCCAGCTGCCCTTGCCGGGCGACCACTGGCGGATGCGGGTGCCGGAGACGATCCCGCCCTGCACGTAGGGCTCGGCGTCCAGCACCTTCTGGAGTTCGGCCCGGTCCTCGACCTCGTAGAGCAGCAGGCCGGCGTTCTCGTCGGCCAGCGGCCCGCCCAGAAGCAGCACACCGCTCCGGGCGAGGCGGTGGAGGTTCTCGGCGTGCGCCGGGTGCAGTTCCTGGCGCCCCGCGCGGTCCACGCTGTACTCGAATTCGACGACGAACTTCGCCACGGTTGTCTCCTGTTCGTTCTTCCTGGTCCTGCCAGGCCTCGCGGCCGTTCCGGTGTCCCGGTCCTGCCGGTCTTCGCGGCCGTGCCGGTCTTCGGCGTGCCGGATGTCCTGGTCCTGTCGGCGGGGTCCGCCGGGTCTCACATGTAGAGGCCGCCGTTGACGTCGATCACCGCGCCGGTGGAGTAGCCGGCGTTCTCGGAGCACAGGTGCAGGACACTGCCGACCGCCTCGGCGACCGTGCCCATGCGCCGCATCGGCAGCTTCGAGAGCACCGCCTGCTTCTGCTCCGGGTCCCGGCGCTCCCAGGCACCGGCCACCCGCTCGGTCGCGATGGGCCCGTGGGCGACCACGTTGACCACGACCCCGGCGGGGGCGAGCTCGTAGGCCATCTGCTTGGTCATGCCGATCACGGCGGCCTTGGCGCCGACATAGGCGGCGTTGTTGAAGTGGCTGTAGGTGCGGCCGCCGGCCGAGGCGAAGTTGACGATGCGTCCGTAGCCGTCCTGCGCCATCCGCGGAGCACACGCCTTGATCGCGACGAACGTGCTGACAACGTTTTCCAGATGGGACTGGCCGAAGTGCTCCGCGGTCAGGTCCGCGTACCCGATGACCCGGGTGTCGCCGCCCACCCCGTTGACCAGGATGGAGGGGGCGTGCCGGTCGACGATGTCGGCGAGCTGTACCTCTGCGGCGGGGATGTCGGTGATGTCACCGACGACCACGTCGACCTTGGTCTGCCGGGCCAGTTCGGCGGCGAGGCGGCTCACGGCCTCCTCGTTCCTGTCGAAGAGGACGAGGGTGTGCCCTTCGCGGGCCAGGCCGCGCGCCACGTCCTGGAGGATTCCGCCCGCCGCGCCGATCAGGAGGGCGGTGCGCGAGGTCTGTACGGTCATGTCGATTCCCTGGGTTGGGGTTGGGATTGGGGGGATGGGGACTTGGGCCGGGGCTGGGACCGGGGGGTCGTGCCCGGCGCTGTCGCGGCCTCGGGGGCCGGTGACGCGGCGGGGGCCGGCCGCTTCGCGGTGGTGACGGCGAAGCCGGGGATCCGGGTCATGGACTTGAATCCGGCGGCGACGCCGAGGCCGAGGACCAGCAGGCTGATCCACAGGAACGGGTATCCGTAGGCGTTCGCCACGGTGATCCCGACGGGGCCGCCGATGACGAAGGCGGCGTTCCAGGCGAAGAAGTAGGAGCCCTGGTAGGTGCTGACGCGTCCCTCGGGGGCCCGGACGGCGATGAAGGTCGCCGACATGGGCGCCCACAGGACCTCGCCGAGTGTCCAGACGACGGTCGCCACGGTGAACAGGGCGATGTCGTCCGCCAGGGCGTTGAGGCCGAAGCCGATGGCCATCAGCGTGGCCGCCAGGACCAGTGGGGTCTCGTCGCCCATCCCCTTGACCGCCTTGGGCACCAGGGGGAGCAGGGCGATGGAGAGCACCGCGTTGATCGCCAGCACGATGCCGATGTCTCCGGGGCTCAGCCCCGACCGGCGCATGTCCAGCGGCAGGGCCGAGTTGACCTGGAGATAGACGCAGGCCAGCAGGAAGACGAGGGCGAGGAAGGCGACCAGGACCGGTGAGCGGTAGGGCTCGCCGATGCTGCGCCCCGCGCGCCGCAGGGCCGACGTCCGCCCACCGCCGTGCTCCTCGGGGCGCATCTCGTCGGCGGGCAGGGCGCAGACCAGGAGCGCGTAGACGGCGCTGCCGGCGGCCCAGACGAGGAACAGCGCGGGCGGGTAGAAGGAGAGCAGGAACCCTGAGATGACCGGGCTCAGCGACATCCCGACGTTGAAGCCGACGAGGAAGAGACTGTAGGCCTTCGAGAACTGCTCGGGCGGGACGATCTTGGCGATCAGCCCGGCGCCGGCCGGCCGGTCCACCGCCGACAGGAAACCGGTCGCCAGGGACAGCAGGCCGAGCGCGTACACATTGGTGGTCACGAGGAAGAGCAGGGCCGTGACGGCCGCGAGCGGCTGGGCGGCGATGATCGTGCGCCGTGGCCCGATCATGTCGGCCACCGCGCCGCCCACCAGCCCCGAGGCCAGGATGCCGGCCCCGAACAGGCCGACCATGACCGGTGTGGTGTGGGCGTCGACGAGGTGGTCCTGCTCCAGGAAGAGGACGAGGAAAGCCGGGGCGAGGATGCCCAGCCGACTGACGGTCTGCCCGGCCCAGAGCAGCCAGAAGGTTTTGGGAAGCGCCATCAGGTGCCGACCCTTCGTGTCGTGGTGAGACTGCTGTACGCGAAGGCGGCGGAGACCAGCGTCATGTGGTGGTGCCATCCGGGGTAGGACCGGCCTTCGAAGGCGCGCAGACCGAAGTCGTCCTCCAACTGCCGTACGGTGTCGGCGGTTCCGGCGTGCAGGGCCGCGAGTTCGAGCAGTTCACCCGCGGGCCGGTTCACCAGGCTGGTGATCCACGTCCGGCCGGGGCGGCGGGTGTCCGGATCCCGCTCGGCGAACACGCGGTAGACGGGCGGGTGTCCGGCGGCGCGGGACGAACGCGATCCGCCCGGCTCCGGCAACCGGACCAGGCCGGTCAGGACGTGCGCCGTACGCTCCTCGCCCCGCCGTGTCCGTAACGTCACGGGGTGCGGCGCCGGGGCCTCGCGGCGGGTGAGGACCTGCCGGACCGTCAGGGCCGGCTGGGCGGGCAGCGCGGTCGAGCGGTCCTGGCGGCCCGGGTGCGTGCCCGGCGGCGGGACCTGGGCGGCCAGCACGGACAGGGCGGCGGGCGCCGCGACGACGAAGTGACGTCCCCGGGAGCTCAGCGCGCGCACGATCTCCCCGGTGTCCGCGTACCCGTCGAGGTCCGCGACCACCGGCACCTCGGCGAGCTGTCCGCTCGACGGCAGGCTCTCGACCAGGTCGAGGGTCTGCGCCTCGGCGGAACGGGGCTCGGTGCCCTCGGGGATGCGGGCCCGTCGGCGCAGCGCCGGGTCGTTGGACCACGGGTCGGGCAGCAGCAGACGCCAGTCGACGGGTACGTCCTCGGTGTCCGTGGACAGGAAGGCACCCACGCCGACCTGGCAGTTGAGGGTGCGGCCGGCCTGGGGCACGAAGCGGCGGTGCACGCCGCAGGACCGGTCGCCCCGCTTGGGGACCACGGCCAGGCCGATGGTCCAGGCACGGGGCGCGGTGTGCCGCTGGACCCACCGGGTGAGCTCGGCGCGGACGGGCTCCCACGCCCAGGGGCTGGCGTTGATGAACTGGTGCAACGACTGGGGAGCCGTGCACGAGTCCGACACGGACGCCGCCAGGCGCCGCACCGTCTTCTTGCCCGGTGTGCTGAGGAGCCCCTCCATGTAGGCGTGCGCCCACCGTCGCTGGTCGGCCCGGGGCAGCCGCCCGAAGAGCTCCTGTGTGAACGCGGAGACCGATGCCCGTGCCCGCGTTCCCGGCTTCGTCGCCATCGCTCGTGTCCCTCCCGTCGGTCCTGCTGGTCCAGGCCCCTGAGCGGCGCCACACGGAAAGAATAGAGAACGATCGCTTTGTTTTCGACTCCGGGGTGAGGACTGCCGGATACTTAGCGAAGTCCGTCCCCCGGACTCGGTCGAGAAACACGTCCTGACCTGCACATACGCGGAAGCGGTACGCGGGGTCAGGCGACGAGGTCCAGGGCGCGTGCGGTCAGCTCCGCCGCGATCTCGGGTGCGGTGAGCCCCCCGTACCCGGCGGCAGTCCGAGCTCCGGCCCCCGCCTCCGGGAGGCCGGGCATCCCCAGCGAGAGCGTGAAGGCCCCCTTGAAGCGGGACAGATGCAGGACGCCGAGCCGCCGGGGACCCGCGCCGTGCACGACCGCCCCGGGGGAGATCCCGTACGCGGTTCCGTACGCGCTCGTTCCGCCTCCGGCCTCGTACGCGCTCCTTCCGCGCACCGCCTCGTACGGGGTCGTCCAGTACCGGGCCTCGTGCGGGGCGGTCCGGTGTCGGGCCTCGTACGGGGTGGTCCCGTCCGACGGGCTCCCGTACGGCGAAGTCCCGTACAGGGTGGTTTCGTAACGGGTCACCAAGGCCGCGTGGTGGCCGAGCGCGGTGTCAGCGCACCCCTCCTGCGTGACCCGGAAGCCGAGCCCGCCGTCGGCGGCGGCCGCCGACTCGTCCTCCACCGCACGCCGGATCCGCGCATGGTCCTGCCGGACCGGGTGCCAGGCGGCGTCCGCCGCCCGCACCGCCAGACCGTACGCGCGGGCGTGGTCCACCAGCGCGCCACCGTCCCCGGCCCGTACGGTCGCCCGTACGACGTTGACGAAGCAGCCGACCTCGGACACCCGGGCACTCTCCGCGTACCGCCGCCGCAGCGAGACCGCCGTCAGCAGCGCGACCTCCTCCTGGCCGGCCGCCCGCGCGCAGGAGTCGGCCAGCGCCGCCGCGAAGAACTGGCCCGCCGTGATGCGGTGGCGCCCGCACCACGCCGTCAGGCGCGCGCTCTGCCGCGCGGTCAGCGACACCGGTGCCACGCCGCACCCCGCACCGCCGGGCGTCGCCACCGTCTCCGCCGCTCCCGAAACCGGTCCCGGGTCCTTCGTCCGGCCCACCGTTCCCGGAACCGGCGCAAGGTTCTCCGGCCCCGCGGCACGGGGCGCGAGAAAGGCCCGCGGGGCCGGGGCCGTACCCGGCCCCGCGGGCGGCCCCGGGTACGGCGGTGGCGGCGGCCGGTAGGTCAGCTCGTCCGCGTCGGGGGCCGGATCGTGCCGGTAGCCCGGCCTGCCCCGGCCGGCCGCGCCCTGTCCGAGCAGGGCGTCCAGCAGCGCCCGCAGCAACCGTGCCGTGGACGGGCCGTCGCACAGCGCCGGGTGACAGGTCAGCAGCAGGTGCGTCGCGGCGGCCGCCGGATCGTGACCGACCCCCAGCCGCCACAGCGGACCGCCGACCGTCAGGACGTCCCCCGCCCCGGACGCCAGGACGTCACCGGAGTCGTCGTGGCCGGGACCGGGGCCGGCCGCCGTGCACATCTCCTGGCGGAGCTGCTCCGGCGCGAATCCGGGCACCTCGTGGAACCACAGGCTCCCGCCCTCCTCCACGATCCGCAGGGACAGGGCACGAAACCCCCGCGCCCACCAGGCCACGGCCCGTTCCACGTGCGCCGGGGAGAACACGGCGGCCACCGTCAGCCTGGTGGCGGCCTGGGTGTGCCCGCCCGTCAGCGCGTGCCGGTAGGCGCAGGCCGCCTCGGTCCCGCTGAGCCTGCGCAGCGCCCCGGCCGGCGTCATCCCGCGACTCGTCCCGCGACCGGCCGCGTCTCACGCGGGCCGGGCCAGGAGACCGTGTTCGTCAGGCTGACCCCGTGGCTCTCGAAGTCGAGCGTGACGCGGTCCCGGTCGGCCATCGTGAACCCGTCGTGGAAACTGCTGCGGTCGGCGCCGAGGTACACGTAGTGCACCCGCCCCGGGTGCAGGAGCGCCCCGTGGGAGAACAGCCCGGCCATCATGTCCTCCAGCCCGTAGTGCAGCGCCTTGGTCCCGGTGGTGAAGTCGCCCTCCCAGACCCGCGCGCCGTCCCGCTCGATCGTCACCCGACCGGTCACCGACCGGGGCGGCTCGTCCAGGAACAGCCAGGGCGCCACCCCGGCGTCGCAGAGCTTCGCGTACGACAGATGCCCGGCGTGGCGCCGGAACCGGCCGATGTCGGTGAGGTCGTTGCCGAAGGTGTAGCCGGCGTAGCGCGGGCTGCCGTGCTCGTCGGTGGCGAACACCAGCACCACTTCCGCCTCCTCGCACAGCGCGACCGCGCCCGGCGGTACGGACAGCGGTTCGCCGGAGACCTTCAGGACCTCTCCGAGACCCTTGACGAACCAGTTGGGCTGCGCCTGCGTGGCGGCGTCGACCTTGACGTTGTGGGTCTGCATGAAACCGCTGACCATCGCGTCCCCGACGGACGCGGGCAGCAGCGGGGGCCGCGGTACGAGGCCGTCGCGCCCGGTGGCGGGGACGACCACCTCGGGGCGGCCCGCGGTGAGCGCCGCCCGCAGCGCGGCGCCGTCACCGCCCGCCGCCGACACCGCGGCGACGACCGCGGCGCCCAGGTCCTCTCCGTGGCGGGCCGGATAGAGGCGGACCGCCTCCCCGTCCGCGGGCAGCCCGAGGCCGAAGTGGCGCTCGCCCTGGTAGGCGCACTCGAAGAACACGTTCATGGGAAAGATCTCCTTGGATGCCGAATGGGTGCCGAATGGATGTCAGATGCCGGAGCACGGCGGATGTCAGGTGCGGGTGTGCGGTGCGCAGGTGTGCGGGTGCGGGGCGCCGTGGTCAGAGCGAGGCGCGGACGGCGGGTCGTGGGGTGTCCACGGGCTGCCAGGAGCCGCTCTCCTCGGGGAGGGCGAGCACGGCCCACGGCTCGGCCGCGTCGTTCAGACTCATGCCGAAGCCGGGACCCGGCGTGGGCGCGAGGGTGTTGGCACGGCGGTCGACGACCGGGCGCGGCGAGACGATCATCTCGGGGAAGAAGCGGTCGCTCTGGCCCGCCTCGACGGTCAGCGCGTCACGGTGGCAGAAGGCCAGCGCCCGGCCCGCGTTGATCAGCGGGCCGACCTCGGCCACCTGGACACCGATCTGGAACGCGATGCCGTGCCGGCGGGCGTGGCCGATCAGGCGGGCCGCGCGCAGCGGGCCGCCGTTCTTCGCGACCCGGATGTTGAAGGCGTCGCACGCCCGCGCCTCGACCGCGGTCCGGGCGTCCTCGGGGGTGCACAGCGACTCGTCCAGCATGATCTTCAGCCCCGCCCGGCGGCGCAAGGCGCCCAGAGCGGCCCAGGAGCCCTTGGGCAGCGGCTCCTCCACGTAGTCCGCCCCGGCGTCCCGCAGCCGCCACGCGTGGGGGAGCGCGGTGGCCTCGGTCCAGCTCATGTTCGCGTCGACCATGACCGGCACGCCGTCACCCACGTGCGCGCGCACCGCCCGGACGCTGCGCGCGTCGCGCAGGATGTCGTCGGATGCCTTGATCTTGACGAAGTGGAACGGGCCGCGGGTGGCCAGGAACTCCTCGGCCGTGATGCTCAGGTCCAGCACCTGCGAGACGGGCAGGGCGGCCGGTGGCGGTGCTCCGCCCGCCACCGGCCCGGCGCCGCCGAGCAGCTCCGCCGCGCCGAGTCCCAGCCGCCGGCCGAGCAGGTCCAGGACGGCCGTCTCCAGCAGGCACAGCAGGTTGTTCCCACCGGTGATCCCGAAGACCGTCGCGAAGCCCTCGCGCCGTACGCGCTCCAGGAGGTCGGCCGGCGGCTCGCCGCGCAGCAGCACGAAGACGCGTTCCAGCGGCGTCCGGCGCAGCGCCGCGAGGACGGACTCGCCGCTCTCGCCGGTCACGTACGTCCGGGGCGCGCACTCGCCGATGCCGCTGACGCCCTCACAGGTGAGCCGCAGCACGAGGCTGTCGGAGGCGGCGCGGCGCGCCGCGGGGTGGTCGAAGCGGGCGTGCATGGGCTGGCGCACCCGGTGGACCAGGGCGGCCTCAGCCATTGCGGTCGAGCCCCTGGAGCAGGGTGGCCGTGGAGGTCCAGTCGACCAGGTCCGCGCTGACGCCGGTGAAGAAGAGGTAATGCTTGTCGGTGGGCAGCTTCATGATCGTCCCGCGGTCCGGTGCCATCGTGGCGAACACCCGGTGGGCGCTGTCGAGGTCGACGATGGGATCGCGCATGCCCGACACGTAGGTGGCCGGGACCGCCGGGAGCGTCCGGGGGCCCGGTTCCAGGTAGCGCCGTTCGATCTCCAGCAGGGTGGCCCGTGAGCGGCGGGTGATCAGGCGTACGGTGAGGTCGTCGTGGTCGATGAACTGCCGGTACTTGGGGTCGTCGGTGAAGTCCTGCGACCTCAGGCCCGCGTCCCACGGCTCGGTGCCGGTCTCGGCGGCCAGCGCCCGCAGTTCGTCCTCACCGAGGGTGGCGTGCATCCGCCCCAGCCAGGCGGAGCAGAACACGGCGGCGTCGTAGCGGGTGGTGAAGTCCGGGTGGTGCATGAGGGCGGCCATGAAGGAGCCGCCCAGGCAGTGGCCGAAGAGCGACAGCGGCACGTCGTCGCCGATCATCTCCCGCACCCGGGCCAGCGCGGCGATGTAGTCACCGAGCAGGGTCTCGGCGTCGGGCAGGTCCCCGCGGTCGCCGGGGCTGATCCCGCTGCCCCGCCGGTCCAGGACGAAGAAGGCGATGTCGTTGTCGGCGAAGCGGGGGCCGACCTCCCACATCCAGCCGGCGTGGCTCTGCAGACCGTGGAAGTAGAAGACGGCGCCCTTGACCCGCTGGGGGTGCTGGGGCCGCCAGAGGTGCAGGGCGAGGTCGACGCCGCCGGAGGGCAGGTCGATTATCTCGCGGCGGGTGTTCTGCGGAGGCCTCTTGGTCTCGATCATCTTGTTCTTCTCCTCAGCGTCCGAAGCGGCCCGCGGCGGTGACCGCGGTGATGGTGACCGACGTGTCGGCGGTGGTGGCGACCGGCGTGTCGCCGGTGTCCGTGGTGGTGGCGACCGGCGTGTCGGCGGTGATGCCGTCGATCCCGGCCATGAAGTCGACGTCCTGGTGGAACGGCTTGTACTTGTACTGGGTGGCGTTGCCCGCCTGCCGCCGGGACTCGGCGTACGAGGTGATGGCGTCGAGCGGCACGGTGCGTACCCCCAGCGGCGCGAGCCGGCCGCTGTCCCGCTTGGAGGCGTACTCGATGTTGACCTCGCACAGCTCCCGGTCCACGGCCTGGGAGAGGGCCCGGTCGAGGTCCCCGCCCGGAACGGCGACCTCGGCGGCGACGACGTAGTGCGGCGGCTCCGCCCACTGCGGCCCGCACATGTACAGGCCGGTGTCGAGACCGAGCCCGGCCATGCCCTGCTTGATGGCCTGGCTGACCTCGGCCTCGGTGATCTTCTCTCCGGTGAAGGAGTGGAAGACGCCGTCCCGGTGGACGAAGTGCAGCCACGGCGTGCCGTCGACGATCCGGTCGACGCGGTAGATGTCGCCGGTCCACAGCCGGTAGAGGCCGTTGCCCTGCGTCATGATCAGGTGGTAGTCGCGGCCCGCCTCGACCTCGTCGAACAACAGCGTCCGCACCGGCGTCCCCGCGTCGACCAGTTCACCCAGGGGCACGTCGGCGGGGACGAACTCGAAGAACGCCTGGCCGACCGCGAGCGGCTGGCTGTCCAGCGAGTCGTCCACCGGTACGGAGGTCACGCCCTCGGTGCCGCAGCCCATGAACGGCAGCTTGCTGACACCGGGCAGCACCGCGTCCAGCTTGGCGCGGTACAGCTCCGCGCTGGAGGACAGCCAGCAGCTGTACAGGGTCAGCGACGGCCACACGTCCGTCAGGCTGAACTCGCCCTTGGCCAGCACCGATTCGAGATGGCGGGCCGCCTCCTCGTCCGGCTCCGACCACGGCCGGCCGTCGAGCGTTCCCGCGCGCAGATCGCGTACGAGCTCCTCGCCGTGCTCGGCGACCAGGTCGCGCAGCGAGATGAGCGTGCTCGGGTTGATGGCCGAGATGTAGTGCAGGTCCTTGCCGACCAGGTGGCGTATGCGGTGGTACATCCGGCCCGAGTGGGTGGCGGGGGCCTGGGTGTCGAACCAGGGGGACCGGTACCACGGCGGGTTCCAGTCACGGCTGTTGATCTGCGGGTGCCGGTTGCTGATCGCCTGGTGCTCCACGCCGTGCACGAAGTCGTACACGTCCTCGCGGACGGTCTGGGTGTCCAGGGTGGCCCAGGGGTGGGCGAGCAGCTCGGGGTGGTGCAGGAGGTAGGTCCCCCACATGGCCTTCATGGCCGGGATGCGGTAGGTGAGCAGCCAGTGCAGGGTGTACGGGACCCGCTTGGGCACCCCGGTCGTACCGCTCGTCTTGAGCCAGCGCAGTACGGGGCTGCAGGAGAGCACGCCTCCCTTGGTGCGGGTCTCGCGCTCGATCTCCGGGAGGAAGTCGGCGTACCGCCTGATCGGCAGGACCGAGCGGAAGCGGGAGGGGTCCTCGGCGATGACGTTGTAGCCCCGCGCCTTCCAGTGCAGGGAGTCGGCGCAGACGCCGATGATGTCGCGCAGCACCCGTTCCTGCGCGGACTTGGGGTCCTTGAGGTCCGTGAGCAGGTCGTCGCGGGCCTGGAGGCACTCCTGCACGAAGGGGTCACGGCGGTCGGTCCAGTGCTGCTGCCAGTCGGTGGTGTCCATCGGTGTCGTTTCTCCTTGCGGATAAATATGGATAAAACGGTCACATGGGGCATGGGGGTGCCCGTGAGTGCGGGCATCCGAGGGTGGGGTGGCGGCGAGGAAGGGCCGCCGGGCGGGGCGAACGAGCGCCCCGGGCCCGTCAGTTGTGGGGCAAGGGGGCACCGGAAGCCGGTGTCCCACCCGCGCTCACGGTCGTAGTCGTAGCCGAGGCCGTAGCCGTAGCCGTAGCCGTAGCCGAAGGTGTGGGCGTGGTCGTGGGTGTGGTCGTTCGGGCGAGTTCGGTCAGCTCGTCGAGGTCGTACAGGGCGCGCCGCGCGGTCCCGTACCGGGTGATCTTGCCGCGCCGGGCCCACTGGCGGATCGTGACCTCCCGGACGCCGAGGACGAGTGCCGCGAGCTCGGTGGGCACTCGCCGGGTGCGGGGGCTCACGCCGCCTCCCGCAGGGCGAGCCACTGACGCGGGGTCAGGACGTGCCCCGCGGCGCAGACGGGTCCGCGCAGCAACAGGCCCTCGCCACCCCGCCGGGGCAGGAACACCTCGGCCGTGCAGCCCGGTTCGACGCACGGTCCGAGGGGGACGAGGCCGGCCGCCGGAGCGGTGTCCTCCCGGCGCAGTCCCGCCGTCGCCCGTGCCATCTCGTCGGCGAACCGGCCCGCCTCCGGACGGGCCACCAGCCAGCCGGCGTACCGCCCGAGGAAGGCGGCCATGTCGGCCACCGTCCGGCGCGGCGGCGCCGCGTCCGCCACCTCGTCCACCACGAGCCGCGACCAGGAGGACAGCACGGCGACCACGTCGTGGCGGGCCTCCAGAGCCGAGGAGCGCACCGGCAGAGCGGCCTCCCGGCTGCCGGTGACGCGCTGGGCGGGAGCGCCGCCGGAAGGCCTGCCGCGCTCGGACTCGCTGTGCCCGTGCAGCCCCGGCAGGGCGGCCACGTCACGCACCACGGCGCGCCGGCACAGGCCGCACAGGCGACTGCCGGGCTCCGCGCGCCGCCCGCGCGGACGGCCGGCGTCGCCGTCCGCCCTGCGGCAGCGCGTCGAGGTGCACGGGGACGATTGGTCGGTCACGGCCAACTCCTAGCTTTTTCGGGGTCGGTGAACAAGAAAGCGCCGCACGAGGCGGCGCTTCGGGGAAGAGGTGAGGAGCCGCCGTACGGCGCGAACGGGCCTGTGGAGCACGGCGGTTCGGGCGATGCGGAGAGCGTCCGGAAGAAGACATACGGGCTCGGGAAAGAGCGTTACACGGCTGCCGCGCGGCCACAAGAGCCGACCGTCCCGGCGGCCGGACTCCCCGGCTACTTCGGCAAGTCCGGCGCCGTGACCGCCCTGCGCGGGCCCCGGCACGCCCGTTGCGGCCGCCCTACGCGGGTTGCGGCACGCCCGATGAGGCCGCCCTACACCGGTTGCGGCACGCCCAGTACGCGATCCCGCAGCACGGGGAACTCCTCACGGGTCCGGGCGACCAGGTCCGGGTCCAGGTCCACCCGGAGCACCTGCTCCCCGGCGCCCGCCTCGGCGACCACCTCGCCCCACGGGTCGACGACCACGCTGTACCCGGCCTGCTCCACCCCGGCGTGTGTGCCCGCGGTGTTGCAGGCCAGGACGTACGCCTGTGACTCCACCGCGCGGGCGCGCGCCAGCAGTGACCAGTGCGAGCGCCGCCGCGCGGGCCATCCGGCCGGGACGACCAGGAGATCGGCACCGGCGTCGACGAGCAGCCGGAACTGCTCGGGGAAGCGCAGGTCGTAGCAGGTGGCCAGGCCCGCTGTCAGCCCGGTGCCGGTCAGCCGGGCGGTGACGACCTCCTGCCCGGCTGCCATCAGAGCGGCCTCGCCGCGGTCGAAGCCGAAGCGGTGGATCTTCCGGTAGGTACCGTGCAGATGGCCGTCGGGTCCGAAGAGCAGCGAGGTGTTGCGCAGCGCCCCGTCCGGGCACCGCTCGACGATCGAACCGGCGTGCAGCCACACCCCGCCGTCGCGGGCGGCCGCCCCCATCGCCGCGGCCGTCGGGCCCGCCAGCGGCTCGGCGTGGGCGTCGAACCGCTCGAAGTCGAAGGCGCCGACCGTCCACAGCTCGGGCAGTACCACCAGGTCCGCGCCGTGCTCGGCCCGGACCAGGTCCGCGACGCGCCCGCGGCGGGCACCGGCCGTCTCTTCGGGGTCCACGTCGATCTGCAGGAGCGCCGCGCGCACCGTCGTACCGTTCATGCTGGAGTCCTGTTCGTGTGAAGTGTCGTGTCTCAGCGCAGGTGGGAGGCGCCGTTGAGGTCGAGCACGGCCCCGCCGGCCCACTCCGCCCGCTCCGAGGCCAGCCAGGCCACGGCCGCGGCGATGTCCGAAGGGTCCGCCACGCGTCCGTACGGGCTCTGCGCGCGGATGGCGTCGCCGTCGGGGCCGGTGAGCATGGGCTCGGTCAGCTCCGTGGCGACGAAGCCCGGCGCGACGGCGGTGACCGTGATGCCGTGCGGGGCCAGGGACCGGGCGAGGGACTGGGTCAGGGCGTGCAAGGCCGCCTTGCTCGCCCCGTAGGCGGGGGCGTCGGGCTCGCCCCGGTAGGCGCCGCGGGAGCCGACGTTGATGATCCTGGCACCGCGCGGGCCCTGCGGCCGGTGCGTCAGGTGGTCGACCAGGCACCAGGTGAGCTGGGCGGGGCCGTGCAGGTTGACGTCGATGACGCGCCGCCACGCGGCCTGCCAGTCGGCGTACGAAGTGCCGGTGATGGGCTGTTCGGTGTAGATCCCGGCGTTGTTCACCAGGACGTCGACGGTACCCAGAGCGGTCACGGCCGCCGCCAGCACCGCCGCGGCCTGCTCGGGGTCGGAGAGGTCGCCGGACACGACCGTGTGGCCGTCGCCGGGCAGCGCGTCCGCCACGGCCCGCGCGGCGGTGGTGTCCGAGTGGCAGTGCACGGCCACGGCATGTCCGGAGGCGGCCAGTTCGGCGGCGACGGCGGCTCCGATGCCGCGGGACGCGCCGGTGACGAGTGCATGGCGTCGGGCGGTGGTCAAAGGGACGCTCCTTGGGTTCGGCGGGTGCGGTGGGCGTGGCGGGTAGGGCGGGGGAGACCGGCAGGCGAGCAGGCGGGCAGGCAGGCAGGCGGGCAGGCAGGCGGGGAACCGGGGCGCGGCGGCGGTGGGACGGGAGAGGACCGGGCGGGGCGGGCGGAGCAGTCCGAGGAGTAACGGGGACTGCTGCCAAGCTAGTTGGGTGTGGCAGTGGGAGAGTCGAGGGAGTCAGCGCGATCTCTCCGGGTTTCCGGCGGAGGAGCTGTCTCCGGCGCGGAAGCTGTCCGTGGCGAGGATGTCGGCCCTGGCGCGGAAGCTGTCCCCGGCGAGGAGGCTGTCCTCGGCAGGGGAGTCCCCCTCGGCAACGGAGCTGCTTTCCACGGGGGTTCGGTCCTCGGCGTGACACGCGTTCCCGGCGGGGGAGCCGTCGGCGGGAAAGCCGTCTTCCACGAGTGCGGGTTCTCCCGTGAGCATGAGAACGGCGTTCTCCGTGAGTGGGGACTCTCCCGTGAGAACGGCGCTTTCCGTGAGCGGGGACTCTCCCGCGAGAACGGTGTTTCCCGCGAGGGCGGTGTGGAGCCCGCCGCACGTCAAGAACGCCCACAGGTCGCGCAATTCCTGCGACACGCTGCCGCCCGCCGCCCCGGACCGCACCGACGCCTCGGCGCCGGCCATCAGGTAGGCCACCAGCAGTTCCATGTCCCGCAGGTCGCTGTCGCACGGCACCCGGATTCCGTCCGCCTCGGAGCGGGCCCGCTCCAGCAGGTCCCGCAGGACGCGGACCCACCCCGCGGGCCGCTGCGCCGGGTCGGCCGTCCCTTCCCGGACCAGCCGTCCGGCCGCCCGTACGGTCACGTCCCGTTCCAGCAGCCGGGCCAGCTCTATCGTCAGGTCGATGACCACCTGGACCCCGGGGTGCGGTACGGCGGCGATGGGGCGCAGGGCGGCGAGGGCGGCCGCGTCCCCGGCGGCGCGCACGGCTTCCGCCAGGTCACCCTTGGTGGGGAAGTGAAAGGTCAGCGCGCCCATGGTGGTGCCGGCCGCCTTGCAGATCCGCGACAGGGAGGTCCCGGCGTACCCGTGCCGGTCGAACTCCGCGGCCGCGGCGGCGATCAGTGCGTGGCGGGTCTGTTCGGCCCGCAGCTGTCTCACCACGCCAGGACCTCCGGGCCGCGACGACTGCGTTCCCGCGTGGCGGGGGTGGCCGGCGGGGGTGGCTGAGGGGTCCGCTGTTGTCGACCGGGCTGCACGGTTCCTCCGGGCTGCTAGAAGGCGTTGCGCCGGTCGGGCCGGAGTGGCCCGAGGTGTCCGGTGCCGTGCGCCGCACGGTGGAGGAGACGTTGTGGGGCGCTCGGGCCACGGGCCACCGGTCCCCGGCTGTTCAGCGGGACGGGGTCCACTCGGCCCTCTTCCGGCGGTGACCGGGGCCGCGGGCCAGGAAGGCCCGGCGGGCTCCCCGGACCGTGCAACACGATGTCGGTGCTTCGGTGCTTCGGTGCTTCGGTGCTTCGGTGCCCGGAGCCTATCGGCGAGCGGCGCCGGTGCCGCCCCGCTCGCGCACCTGGCGAACGACTTTGGCACCTTGCGGGCATCCGCCTTACGGCACCGGCGCATCCGTCAACCGGCCGCCAGATGAACGCGGTACCAGGACGCGGACTCGGCGAGACGGGTCAGTGGGCCGGGTCCCGCCGGGCAGCCGGTGATCCGCCAGATCTCCTCGCTGCGGTACCAGTGGTCGCGGGCCAGCAGCGAGAACTGACGTTCGCTCGTGCTTCCCGGCACCTCCCGCAGCCGCCGCAGGCAGCTCTCCCAGGGCCAGTCTGCGCTGACCGGGTCCAGTAGGCCGCCCTCCGTGAGCGCGGCCATCAGGTCGTGGTTGCTGACGGGCACCGGATGGCTCGCGTGGTGCACCGCGGGGCCCGCCGGGGTGCCGGTTCCGGCGAGCGTGACGATCAGCCGGGCCAGGTCCGTGACGTCGACCACCGACAGCAGCCCGCTGCCGCCGTCCCAGTGGGCCGGGACCCTGGAGCGCAGCTCCGACAGGGCCGGCACCACCCAGCGGTCACCGGTGCCGAGGACGAGGCCGGGCCGCAGCACGACCGCTCCCGCCTCCAGGGCGAGACGCTCCCCGGCGAGCCGGGTGACGCTGGCCGGGGAGACGGGGGCGGGGGAGACCTCGTCCACCGTGATCCCGCGGTGCGGGCCGGGCCCGTAGACCGCGGCGGTGGACAGGTGCACGATCCGCGCGACGCCGGCGCGCCGGGCCTCGCCCAGGAGAGCCCGGGTGCCGTGCACGTTGACGGCCTCGCACGCCTCCGGGCTGCCGGAGACCCGGGAGGCGAGGTGGATCAGGACGTCCGTTTCGCGTGCCGCGCCGCGCAGGGACGACGGGTCGGACAGGTCTCCGGGCACCCAGGACAGGCCGGGTGTGTCCGAGCCGTCGGGCGGAGCGGTCCGGGCGAGGGCGCGGACGCTGATGTCGCGCCCACCGGCGCGCCCGCGCAGCGCGGCGCGCAGGACCTCGGAACCGACAAAGCCGGTGGCGCCGGTGAGCAGGACTCTGAGCGGTCTCACGCGGGAGACTCCGTCTCGTCGGCACCGGCAGTGGCACCGGCAGTGACAGCAGCAGCAGCGGTGGTGGCGGTGGTGCCGGCGATGCCGCTGTGCAGGGACAGGTCCAGTTCCGCGATGACCTCGGCCGGGGCCAGCGCCGGCAGCAGGCATCGCCACATCGAGGCGATCCGCTCGGGGAGGTCGGCCCGGTTGGTGGAGATCTGGGACATGATCTGCGTACCGGTGTAGGCGCCCACCAGGAGCCGGGCGAACTCCGCCTCCTGGACGTGCGGCAGGATCTGCCCCATCGCCCGGGCCCGCTCGAGCTCCTGGCGGAACTGGTCGGCCCACCACTCGTAGATCGCGTAGTCCTGCAGCTCGGTGGCCCCCTGCTCCACGGCGAGTCGTACGCCCGCCCGGAAGAGGATGTTGCTCTGCATCTCGACCGCCAGGTAGGCGGTCATGTCCAGGAGCTGCTGGAGGCCGCCCCCGCCCTCCGGCATCCGCAGGTCCGCCGCCTGTTCCAGGATGACCGCGCGGGCCAGTTCCTCCTTGGACTTGAAGTGGAAGTACATGGCCCCGGTGGTGGCGCCGGCCCGGTCGAGGATCTTGTTGATGCTCGCGCCGGAGTAGCCGACTTCGTCAAAGACCTCCGCGGCGGCGCGCACCAGTGTTTCCCGGGTCCTGATCGCACGCTCCTGCTGACGCGCCATCGATCAACCTCCTGATCCCCTCGACAAACAAAAAGAACGACCTCTATGTTATTCGAGTCGGGCCCGACGACCAAACGGGAACCGGCTTTCCGTCTCGTGCTGAACCCAGGGGGAGATTCAGTCATGCCGTCGAACGCTGTCCAGGAACACGTCACCACCGCTGTCCAGGAACACGTCGCCACCGCGGTCCGGGAGCACGCCACCGACCTGCTCGCACCCGTACCGCAGAGCTACACGCACAAGACGAGGCCGGAGGAGGTGCTGCTCCGGACCTGGGAGCGCACCGGCCCCGACGCCTTCACCGTCATCGCCCAATGGCCCCGCGACCACCGCTTCTACCGCACGCGCCACGGCCTGCTCGACCCGATGCTGCTGAGCGAGACGATCCGCCAGACCCTGCCGCTGCTCTCCCACGGCGCCTACGCCGTACCGCTCGGCCACCAGCTCCTGTGGCAGGACCTGGACTGGCACCTCGTGGATCCGGACCCGGAGATACCCGCCGGCCCCGAAGGACCTCTCGCGCTGCACACGGGCCCGTACCCCGCTCCCGCTCTGGTCGAGCTGCGCATCACCTGCCCGAAGGTCACCTACCGCCGCGACCGCGCCGCCGCGATAGCCCTGACCGTCCAGGTCCTGCGCGACGGCGCCCCGTTCGCCACCGCGCACTCCCGCTTCACCATCCAGGCCCGCACCGTCTACGAGCGCCTGCGCGGCCGGTACGCCGACATCACCGCCGTCCGTGTCCTGCCGCTGTCGCCCCCGGCGTCCCCGCGGCCCGTGGGCCGGGACGGCTTCGAGGACGTGGTGCTGTCTCCCACCCACACCCCGGATCGCTGGCAGTTGCGGGCCGACACCACCCACCCGATCCTCTTCGACCACCCGGTCGACCACGCCCCCGGCATGCTGCTGCTCGAAGCGGCACGCCAGGCCGCCCAGGCACTGGCCCACCCCGCGCCCACCGTCGCCGTCGGCATGGAGTCGGTCTTCACCCGCTACGCGGAACTCGACGCCCCGTGCTGGATCCTGGCCGACGCCCTCCCGGCCGACCTCGTCGGCCGCACCCGCGTCCGCGTCACGGCCCGCCAGAACGACCGCGACATCTTCACCTCGACCGTCACCCTCGCTCCGGCCCCCGCCCACCCGTAACCGCATGGGGCCGGTGCCCTCCCGGACACCGGCCCCACACCGTTGTGACCTGCCCGGGCGAACCGCGACATCGGGCCCGTGATCAATCGCGGGCGGAGCCCGCGTCGGACCACGGGAACGCGCGGTTCTCCCGAGCGGGACAGGGTGGCCGTCCGCGTTCCGTTCCACCGTGGGCAGCCCCGTCCGCGTGGCCGTTGGACAGGAGTGGCACTTGTACGCCCGCTTCACATGAACCGTGGCCATGCCCGCGAACCGTCCCGACCCGAGTCATGATCGAACCAGCGGGTCGCGGCACTATGATCCGCCAGGCGGCGCTTCCCAACTCGCCCCCTCTTCGGAGGAGTTCGTTCGCTCTCCGCCCTGAAGGGCGCGGTATCCACGGAAGGATCCGATGCACAGCGATCAGCCCAGCCCGGCCCTGGTCCTGCCGATCATTCTCATCGGCTTGATCGTCGCGGTGACGTTGGCGGTGTACGGCGCCGGTTCCCTGGCCCGGAACGGCGTCCGGCGCACGGACCTGGGTGTGCGGCTGCGCTCCGGCGCCGCCCTCGCCGGGGCGGCAGCGGCCCTGATGTACGTCTGGGGCGCGGTCCACCTGGTCCGGGACGAGACGATGACGAACCAGGCGTGCCGGGACGCGGTGCCCGCGGCTCAGGCGGCACACCTCTCCGGCGTCGACGTCTCCCTGCTGCCGGTGCGCTTGAACTGCTATGTCACCGAGGGCGGTTCGTACGCGGCCGCCGTCCCCGGGTACGTCAACCCCGCCCTGCTGGGGCTGGCGCTGACAGCTGTTGTCCTCGGAGTGTTCGCGGCCCTCGAATCCGAGCGGCGAGCCAGGGACGACTTCGCGAAGCGGGAAATCAGTTGAACATGGCGGCGTTCTGGTCGACAGGGGGAAAGGCATGACGGTGCGCGCTGTGGGGGTTCAACAGGACCGACAGCCCGGTTCCGGGACGCGCCGGGAGCGCGGCACCATGGTGCGGGTCCTTGTCTGCACGGTGATCGCGCTCGTTTCCTGGGGCATGGGAGTGGCCGGCACCATCGTCTACCAGAGGGTCACCGCCGCTGACACATCCGCTGTCGACGCGCAGGCCGCCGAACTCGCCGACGACCTGCGCGGAGACCTGAACGCGGGCTTCTACTCGGGCGGCCGGACCTACGGGGGGCAGTTCACCGAGGGCACGCTGGTGGCCCGGGCCGAGGCGCACGGCGGAGTACTGCTGAGCGTCAGCGGAGCGAAGGACCGGCCGGACCCCGACCTCCACACCGCGACGGTGATGCTGGGGCTCGTGCCACCCGCCAGAGGGACCGTCGCCGCGGACGCCTATCCGGTCCGCTGCTACCGCCTCACGTTCGGTATCGGCCCCCACAGCGTGGACCGGTCCGCCATGACCTGCCCGGCTTCGCGGACCGACGGCGAACCCGGCAGCCTGACGGCGCAGATGGGCGCGCTCCTCGCGCGGCAGCCCACCGGTCCGAACGCGTACCGGCAGATGGCGACTCGGGGTTATGCGCATACGACGCAGGGCGCCCTGGACTTCCTCAGGGACAAGCGACTGGTCGCGGCCAAGGACACGGTGACCGCGGTCTCCGGAAGGACCGAGAACGGTGACGTCTACCTCCTGGCCCTGCGCATCAACGGTGTCTGCCACCACCTGCGAATGGACTCCTCGTCCGCCGCGTCAGACCTGGTACCCCTGTGGGCCGTCCCGGCCGACCGGCAGAAGGCGTGTGACGTGAGCGAGCCCGTGGCAGCCACCCTGTACGGGATCGACCCGGCGAAGGCGGGGTGACGACGTCGATAGTCTCGTCACCATGACGCGTGTCTGGATCCTGCCGACGCTGCTGGTGCTCTGCGGCTCGGTCGTCGCCACCGGGCTGATCCTCAAGGGGAACCCCGGTACGGCCGCAGTACTCCTGCCGGCGTTCCTGGTGCTCGCGGCCGTGAACTCGCCCCTGATCTTCCCGACGTCGATCAGCGCGCGGGAGGCGCAACGCCGCAGCGCGGCCGACGGCCGGCCGGTCGTCTTCTGGCGTCCGGGCTGCACGTACTGCATACGACTGCGGATCCGGCTGGGCCGCAGGGCCCGCCGGCTGCACTGGGTGAACATCTGGCAGGACCCGGCGGGCGCCGCGGCGGTCCGGGCGGCCAACGACGGCAACGAGACCGTGCCGACCGTCGTCGTGGCGGGCCGGCCACACACCAACCCCGATCCCCGATGGGTACGCGAACAGCTCTCTCCCTCCACGTGACCAGACGCTCGAGATGGTTCCGGCGACACCGCCCGAGAACCTCCCGCACGGCCCGGCCTTCCAGCTTCCCCCCAGATGAGCTGAGTTCTGAAGCCGAAGAGCAGGCTCAGGATCGGTCCCCGTCGGGTTCCGGCGCTGTCGTCCGGCGGCATCACCGCAACGTGATCCGCTCGCCGATCGACCGCTCGCGGGCGGACGCGACGACCAGGGCCGTGGCCGCGGCGTCCTGCACCGCCGTGCCGACCGACTTGTAGAGGGTGATCTGGTCCGGCGATGTGCGCCCCGGTCTGCTGCCGGCGATGAGTTCGCCCAGCTCGGCGTGTACGTGCTCGGCTGTGATGAGGCCGTCGCGGATCGGCGTGATCAGGTCGTTGCTGCCCGCGGGGTACGGGGCGAGCACGGCCCGGCGCGATTCGACGCACACCAGCGCCTCGGCGACCGTGGCGTCGTCGACCTCGCGTCCGGCCGGGTTGAATCCGACGGAGGTGATGTGTACACCGGGTGTCAGCCAGGGGCGGCGGATCACGGGTTCGACGGCGTGCGTCGTCGCCGCGGCGATGTCGGCGCCGTCGAGCGCCTCGGCGTAGCCGGCCACGGCCCGGACCTCGGCCTCCAGTACGGCGGAGAGTTCCTCGGCCAGGGCGGCGGCCTTCGCCGGGTCCCGGCCGGCCACGCGGATCTCCCGGATCGGGCGGACCCGGCAGATCGCGCGGGCGTGGGACCTGGCCTGCACACCCGTGCCCAGTACGGCCAGCACCGTCGCGTCCTCGCGGGCCAGCAGCCGCGCCGACAGTGCGGAGCAGGCGCCGGTGCGCGCCGCGGTGATGGCCGTACCGTCCAGCAGTGCGGCAGGCTCGCCGGTGTCCGGATCGAACGCCACGATCAGCGCCTGATGTGTCGGCAGCCGTACTCCGTCGTTGTGCGGGAAGAGGGACACCAGCTTGGTCATGAGCACCCCGGCCGAGGGCAGGAAGCCCGGCATGGCCGCCAGGAATCCATCGCGTTCGGGCACCAGGGCGGCGACGCGGTCGGGTACCGAGGCGCGGCCCGCACTGAAGTCCGCCATCGCCGCAGCCAGGGCATCGATCAGCGCGTCCACGGAGAGCAGTGACTCGACCTGCGAGCGGCCCAGAACAAGCATGCGCTTCAGCCTCCTGATGCCGGTCGTCCGGCCGACGACCGCACCGCCCAAGCGTCGACCTCAGCCCCGTCGCCGCACCGCTACGACACGCGGTCCTTCCTGAGAACGGACCTCCGCGATACGCGTACACGTCGCCCACCCGCGGATGCGATACGAGGACAGCGGCCCGGCAAGCACCGCTCCCGCACAGCCGTCAACGCACGCATCGGCCCTTCACCCACGCATGCCCCCGGCCCCCTGTCGCCCCGCCGCTCACCGAGGCCGTCACACCGGCGGGCCGCGGTCGATGGAGCCGGCGCCTCAGCCGTGCTGTCGGCGCACCATCTCGGTGATCCAGACGGGCGCGAACGGGAGGTGCAGCCCGGGGGAGTGGGGTAGTCCTTGAGGACTTCCAGGCGCTCACCGATGTCGACGGCACGGGCGCGGTGCTCGGTGTGCTCGATCCCGATCTGGGCCAGGCAGTGGTTCATCGCCCACTGCAGGCGATCGGGGGCGTCCTTCATGTCCGCCTCGATGGTGTCGAGCAACCCCGGGAGGTCCAGGCCCCCGGGGTTCTTCGCCACGCGTTCGGTGGTCAGCGCCCAGCCCGCACTGGCCACCACCGGATCCGGATCGGCGGACCAGGCCGGCCGCAGCTCCTCGGCGTGCGGGTTCTTCTTGACCACGTAGTTCACGAGCCAGTCGTGGACCTTGGGTGTGCGCGCCTGGCGCAGCATGGTGTCCAGCTCCGCACGCCCGAACGCCTTCGGGCGGCAGATCAGGATCGCCAGCAGTCTCGCCGCGCTGTCATCCGTCTCCCAGAGCCGGCAGGCGAGTTCCTGCTGTGTCTTCAGCCGCTTCGCGAGCGCACGCAGCTTGCCGAGGTTCACACCGTGATCGTCACCGTGCTTCTCGTTCACGGCGCGTGCCTTGGGGTCCTCGAGCCCGGCCAGCTCGGCCATCACCTCGGCCACCGTCGCCTCGGCCACGCTCGGCCTCCCGTCCATCACCTGAGGGGTCCAGCCGACGGGTACGCCGACAACCTGGATCGTACGAGATCGGCTCGGTGTGCCGCCGGAAGGTGCTGGACCGGGGTCGCGGGCTCGTCACCGGCGTGCGGACCCGTGACGAGCAGCGGCCAGCGGCCCGCGGAATCGTCGGGCCACCGGCGGTGACGAGATTCCGCCGGGACGGCGGGATGGCGGGACGGGGACCGGTCAGGCGTCCTTGATCGCGGAGATCTCGAACTCCAGCTGGATCTTCTCGCTCACCAGGACGCCGCCGGTCTCCAGCGCGGCGTTCCAGATGACGCCGTAGTCCTTGCGGTTGATGGTGACCGAGCCCTCCAGGCCGACGCGAATGTTGCCGAACGGGTCGGTGGCGGTGCCCTCGTAGATGAAGGGAATGGTCACCGGCTTCGTGACGTCCTTGATGGTGAGATCTCCGGTGACGTCGAAACTGCTGTCGCCGCTGCGGTGCACGGCCGTGGAGACGAACGTGATCTGCGGGTACTCGTCCATGTTGAGGAAGTCGTTGCTGCGCAGGTGCTTGTCGCGATCGGCGTTGCGGGTGTCCACGCTGTCGGCCTTGATGGTCACCGTACCGCTCGACTTCGACGGGTCGGCGCCGTCGAAGGACGCGCTGCCCTCGAACTCGCTGAACGCGCCGCGGACCTTGGTGACCATCGCGTGCCGGGCGACGAAGCCGATCCGGCTGTGCGAGGCGTCGATGGTGTAGTGCCCGGTCAGGGGGGACAGGTCGGTGGGGAACGCGGTCATCGCGGGTGCTCCTCGGGTCGGCGCGCCGTGAAAGAAGATGCGTGCAGTGAAGGAAGGTAACGGACATACGTAATCTATCGGCCATGCTGCGCGAGTGCCCGCCACCACGGCGTGGCGTGGCCGTCCGGCCGTAGGCACCGGCGGGCCCGCCGCTCTCCTCGGCAACTACCCTCACCCGCGTGACGACCGATTGGACAGCGGAAGCCCGGCACATCGCTCGGGGGAGGCGCTTCGACGAGTCCGGCAGTCCATCCGTGAGGCAGGCCGCCTCCCCGCTGCCGCTGCCGCTGCCGCTACCGCTGTCCGAAGCGGAGATCCGCGAAGCGGAGGCGGAACTGGGCATCGCGTTCCCGGACCAGTATCGCGAGTATCTGCTCCGACAGAGTGCCGGCGGCACGGTGAACCGCCTATACCGATCTGCGGCGGGCTGGGGCTGGCATGGAGACTCAAGCACCAACTACGACTTGCTCACCACCGACTTCCCGCATCCCGACTCCTATCGTGTCTACGAGGACGAGCTGGACGCGCGCGAGCCGCTGACGCAGGACTTCCCGGACCACAACGCCTACCGAGCTGCATGGGAGCAGTGGGACGCCGAGTACGAGGTGTTCCAGGAGCGCAAGACGTCCGGCGCCGTATTCATCCAGGACAACGGCTGTGGCTTCTCGACCCTGCTCGTCGTCACCGGTCCGCACCGGGGCTCACTGTGGTTCGACGGCCGGGCCACCTGCGACCTGATCCTTCCCATGACCCTGGACGGCCGGCCCGTCTCGTTCACGGACTGGCTCGCTCGACGGTCCATGGATCTGGTCTCCTGGTGAGCGCGACCGGGCCGATGCCGCGAACGCGACGAACCGGCCGACGTCACTCAAGGTCTGCGGATGACAGCCGTGTCACCGGACCCGGCACCACGCGCGCCGCTCACGGCACTCGCGCGGGCTCCCCGCGCCGTCGGCTTCGGTGATCGACCGACCGGATGAAGTTCTCCCCCAAGCTGTCGGCGCGGCGCCGAGCAGGGGAAACGTGCGCGGTCCGTGTTCCTACGATGCCGCAGGAGCGCCCCGGCGAGCAGGGTCCGGGCGAGTCGGGCCCGTACGATGCGGATTTCCCCGACTCGGCTTCTTCGACTCCAGAAATGGCGGAACGCATGAGACCGATGATCTGTGGCCGGCTCCGGACCTGGGCCGGTGCCGGTGCGGCACTCGCGCTTCTGGCGGGGGCGGCGGCCGCCGGTTCCCCGGCGGCGGCGCACGACGACGACCTCGGGCCCGCCATCGAGGCGATCATGCACAAGCCCGGTTACGAGCACGCGCAGTGGGGCGTGCTGGAGACGGACCCGGAGACCGGCCAGGTGATCCACTCCCAGTTCCCGGACCAGTTCTTCGTCCCCGGCTCGACGGTCAAACTGGTCACCATCTCGACCGCCTGGCACACCCTCGGCCCGAACCACCGTTTCACCACTCCCGTGATGGCGACGGGCACCCGCACCGGGTCGACGCTGCACGGGAACCTGGCACTGGTCGCCCAGGGCGACCTGACCATGGGCGGGCGCACCAAGCCCGACGGGTCCGTCGACTACACCGACATCGACCACACCGAGGCCGCACTCCCCGGCGCGAGCCTCACCCCGGAGAACCCGCTCGCCGGCATCAACGAGATCGCCCGGCAGATCCGCGACGCGGGCATCACCAGGGTCGACGGCAACGTCATCATCGACCCCCGTCTGTTCACTCCCCCCGCGCTGAGCCCGCAGCCCACCCCGCTGATCCTCAACGACAACCTGATCGACCTGCTGACGACGCCGACCACGCCGGGGCAGCCGGCAAAGCTGTTCTGGCGCCCGCAGGTCTCGCCGTACCACGTCACCTCGACCGTCCGGACGGTCTCCAGCGGCGGGGCCACCTCCGTCAACGTCACCACCTCGCCCGACGGCACCCAGATCCACCTCTCCGGCACCATCGCCGCCGGTTCACAGCCCCTGCTGCGGGTCTCCAACATCCAGGACCCCAACGCCTTCGGCCGCACCGCGCTGATCGAGGCCCTCGCCCGTGCCGGCGTCACCGTCACCGCGCCGCCCACCGGCCCCAACCCGCAGAAGCAGCTGCCCGCCTCCTACCGCAACACCCCCCGCGTCGCCGCGTACGTCTCCCCGCCCTACAGCCAGTACGCCAAGCTGATCCTCAAGGTCAGCCACAACCTCGGCGCCAACCTGGCCCTGTGCAACATGGCCGTCGCACGCGGCAGCAAGAACTGCTTCGACGCGTTCCCGATCGAGCACGACTTCCTCACCAACGTCGCGCGGATCGACCCGAAACAGTTCCAGCTCGCCGACGGGCGTGGCGGCGTGCCGGGCGAGCGGGTCACTCCGAAGGGCCTCGTCGAGCTCCTCACCTACTGGCTGCACACCCCCGACGCCAAGGCCTTCCGCAAGCTGCTCCCGATCCTCGGCGTCGACGGCTCGAACGGGATCTCCTGCACCACCGACTGCCCGGCCAAGGGCAAGGTCTTCGCCAAGCCCGGCACGATCATCGGTGACGACGAGCTGAACCAGCAGCTCGCGGCCACGGCGCAGAACGAGGCGGGCTATCTGCAGACCGACGACGGCCGGCTGCTGACCTTCTTCGTCGGCGTCAACGGCGCCTCCAGCCCGGACCTCCAGAGCTTCCTCAGCATCTTCAACGACGTGAACCAGATCACCGCCCTCCTCCAGGAGCAGGCCTCGGCAGGCGAAGCGCACCGCTAGCCGACCGCTAGCCGACCGCCGAAACCGCCGCACGACCGCCGAGCGCGCAGGGGCCCGCCCGAAAGGGGGCGAACCCGGTGCGCTCGGCACCCTGGTACCAGCCGGGCCGCCGTCACCGACACCATGAACTGCGTTACGGGAAAACCCCGTTGGCGACATTGACAGGGATGCGTCAAGCCAGTTCACTGCCTCGAAGGAAGGTGCGGACCGGGCCCGACCGCCGCGCACCCGGCTCGTCACGGCGTCGTCGGTCCCGGCCGAGCCCGCCGCCCCGGCATCCTCCATCGTGAAATCGAGGCGAGTTCCGGTGTTCTTGCGCAGCGCCGACATCGTTGTCGGATCACGGTTCCTCAGCTTCCTGTCGGCGGTCGTTCTCGTGTGTGCGGCTGTCCTCCCGGCCGCGACACCCGCGGCCGCCGTCACCCGGGTGTGCGTACTGGCCTGCGACACGCTGGACCCCTCGCTGGCGCGGCAGGAGAGCTTTCCGGCACCGGCGAAGGTACTCAACGGCCGTCGCCTCGAACTGCACGTCTCCGACGCGGACGACATGGCGTGGGCCAGTATCGACGGCGGCGTGACCGGCGACTCGGTGTGGCTCGACCGTTCCTGGGACGGCGGTGCCACCTGGGACGGGCTGCTCGGCAAGGCCGCCGTCCCGGGCACCTGGACCGGCACCAGGACGCTGATGTACAACATCACCGATCCCCGCAACCACCGACGCGGGCTGGTCCGGGCCTGCGGCGACGCCGCCGCAGTCGGCTGCACCGACTGGGTCTATCCGACCGTCTGCGACACGCTCTGCGACCGCACCGACGCCGGCCGGGCGTCCGGCGACGACCAGCCGGTACCGTCCGCCACGCTCTACGGCCGTACGATCCGCCTGCACGTCGACCAGAAGAACTCCATGGCCTGGGCGAGCGTCGAATCCGGTGCCGGCGGTGACGAAATCTGGCTGGACCGTTCCTGGGACGGCGGCTCGACCTGGCCGGACGGCTCCTCCCTCGGCCGCACCGCCGTCCCGCACGGAGCCACCGGCACCCGTACGACGATGTACGCGACCCGCGATCCGCGCGGCCTCCTCTACGGTGGCGCGGTCCGCGCGTGCGGCCGCGAGGCCGGTCACCAGGAGGGCAGCTGCACCGCGTGGGCCAGGCCCGTGCCGACCCGGGCACGCGCAGCCGCGGACGCGCTCATGTCCTCGTACGACCCCTACAACGGCTGGTGGCCCAGCAGTTGGTGGAACTCCGCCGCCACGCTCACCTCGCTCGTCGACTTCGCCAGGACGACCGGCACGCACGACTACGACTGGGCCGTCGCGCGCACCTTCGACCGGAACAAGGGCACCTTCGCGGCAGGCGTGCGCGGTTCGGACGCGATCGAGGGGCACTTCATCAGCCGCTCCATCGACGACTCGGGCTGGTGGGCCATCGCCTGGATCGACGCGTACGACTACACCGGCGACTCCCGCTATCTCGACGAGGCCGTGACCATCGCCGGCTACGTCCAGCAGTACTGGGACACCGGCACCTGCGGAGGCGGCGTGTGGTGGGACCGGGAACGCACCTACAAGAACGCCGTCACGAACGGCCAGTACCTCTGGCTGACCACCGCGCTGCACCAGCGCATCCCGGGCGACACGGTGTGGCTCCAGCGAGCGAGAACCGCCGCCGCTTGGTTCAGGACGAGCGGGATGATCAACTCCTCCGGGCTGGTGAACGACGGGCTGACCTCCGCCTGCGTCAACAACGGCGGAACCGTGTGGAGTTACAACCAAGGGCTGGCCATCGGCGGTTTCACCGAACTGTGGAGGTCGACCGGGGACGGTTCCCTGCTGGCCACCGCGCGGACCCTCGCCGACGCCGCCGTCAGCAGCCCGGCGCTGACCCGCGACGGCGTACTCACCGAGTCCTGCGACGTCGGCTCGGCGTCCTGCGACGACAACCAGAAGCAGTTCAAGGGCATCTTCGTGCGGAACCTCGCCGACCTCGCGAGGGCGACCGGCTCCAGCGCCTACCAGGGCTATCTCCAGAAGCAGGCGGACACGTTGTGGACCCGGGACCGCAGCTCCCTCAACGCCCTCGGTGAACGCTGGGCCGGCACCCTCCCCAACCAGACCGACTGGCGCACTCAGGCCGGCGCCCTCGGGGCGCTCACGGCGTGCGCAGGACCGGAGGGCGACAGCAACGGCAGGCCAAGACGGGCGAGTTGAGGGCTGCTTGCTTCCCGGCGGCCCGGCGGTCTCACCGTGGGGCGGGGCCCAAGGGCACGTGGTTCCGTACGGGGTTCACCTGCCGCCCGACGTGATCCACCGCCACTTGACGGTCAGGACCGGTGGACGGGAGCTGCGGCGATCCAGCCGTGATAGGCGTCTACGTCGACGTTGCTCCCGCACACGATGGTGACCACATGCCGGCCGGCGAACCGGTCACGGTCTTCGAGGACCGCCGCGATGCCGAGCGCGGCCGACGGCTCGACGACGAGGCCGGCGTGGTCGAGGAGCATCCGCATACCGGCGATGATCGATTCCTCCTGGACCAGAACGGCGTCGTCGGCGACCAGGAGGAGGTCGTCCAGGACGGCGGGGACGGGATACCGGCCGGCGACACCGTCGGCGATCGCGCTGGTCGAGTCGGTGGTGACGACGCGCCGCCCGCGCCACGAGTGTGTCATCGCCGGTGCGCCCAGCGGCTGGACGCAGATCACCTCGACCTCGGGCGCCATGGCCTTCAGCACATGACCCACACCGGTGGCCAGCGCCCCGCCACCGAGAGCGATCAGGACGGTGTCGAACGACGGCACGGTGTCCACCAGCTCCAGGCCGATGGTCGCCGCACCCTCGCAGGTCTCGATGTCCAGACTGTCTTCGACCAGCCGGATTCCCTCGCGGCGCGCGATGGCCGCCGCCCGCTCGCGAGCCATCTCGTGATCGCCGTCCACCAGCTCCACCCCGGCGCCCAGCGCGCGAATGCGGTCGAGCTTGGCCACCGTCGCGAAGCGTGACGCCACGACCGTCACCTCGAGCCCCCGGCCGCGGCCGGACCACGCGAGGGCCTGGCCGAGATTTCCAGCGCTGGCACACACCACGTCGCGCGAGCCGTCCCCGGCGAGCAGGCTCGCGACCACCTCGGTGCCGCGGGCCTTGAAGCTGCGAACCGGGTTCGCCGTTTCGAGCTTGATGCTCACCGCGCATCCGAGGCCGGGCTCCAGCGCCTCGCAGCGGTACAGCGGAGTGTCGAGGAAAACCGGGTCGATGACCCGGCGGGCCGCCCGGATCCGGGCGATGTCGAGGCGCGTCTTCTGCACGACGCGGAAGCGTAGCGCGAGCGGCGGTTCATATCCCGCGGTTCAAGGGGGCGGTTCAGGCTGCCTGGGCTTCGGGACACTCGGCGGAGCCAGGAACAGGCAAGACCTGTGGGCCGGCATGTCGTACGGCGTGAACGTCACCTCCTGATGCGCGGGTCGTCCGACGCGTATCGTCCGGACACGGCGTGGGCGTGGAGACCTGCCTCGTCGGCCTCGACGGAAGTGACGACTTGACATCCTCCCCCTCTTGAATGAGGGGGATTCCAGCCCGGCTGGGTTGGGGTTCACGGCCGCTCGGCCGCTGTTCGGGCGGTGTCGTCCCTCCGGCACCGGCTGTTTGCCGGGGGCGGAGGCACGGTTGCTGGGGCGCCGCGGCATCCGGCAGGCCGGCGCCGGTCAGAGGTCACTCGCGTACGCCCGCCAGCTCCACCGCCCTACGGCGCAGGGAGAGGGCGGCCGGAGCGACCGCCGAGTTCACGGCGAGCACCGCGCAGGCACCCAGGACCGCCGCGAGCGTCGCCCACGGGATCTCGATGGACGTCCACACCGAGAGCAGGCCCAGCGCGCTCCACATGCCCACCAGGTTGAGCCCGGCGACCAGCGCGCCCAGCAGTCCGCCCACCATGACCACCATCACTGCCTCGGCGCCCACCAGCCGCAGCACCTGCCACCTGGTGGCGCCGGCCAGCCGCAGCACCGCCAGCTCGCGGACCCGGTCGGAGGTCGCCATGACCATCGTGTTGGCCAGGGAGATCCCGGTGTAGAGGAGGGCGATCCCGAGGACCAGGAAGAAGCCCATTCGGGTCGTCCGGTTGGTCTCGGGGTAGGTCGCGCGCACCCAGGCGTCCCTGGTGAGGACCTCCCCGCCCGACGCGCGCACCGCCTGACGCAGACCGGCCGCCACGGCGCCCGCGTCGGCACCGTCCGCGAGGCGTACGTCGACCCGGTCGACGGTCGTCGCGGGGGCGTTGCGCGGGGTGACGTAGACGCCGTTGTCGCCGGTGCCGGTGGTCATGACCGCGGCGATCTTCAGGGACTTCCTCGTGCCGTCTCCGAGCCACACGTTCACCCGCTCGCCCACGGCGTGTTTCTCCCACTCCTCGTTGACGATGATCGAGTCGTCGTCCAGATCGCTCACCTTCCCCGCGGCGAGCGGGAGACGGGCCGTTGCCGCGAGTGGTTTTGGCTCGACGGCCCTGGCGTCGGACCTGATGAGCGCCACGCCGTCCTCCAGGACGTACACGGCACTGGACGAGCTCGCCGAGACCTCGGTACCGGGCACGGCCCGGAGCCGCTTCAGCGTCACCTCGTCGAAGCCGGCGTCGCCCGCCGCGGTGACCACGAAGTCGGCGGCCGTCTGCTCGCGCACCTCGGTGGCCTTCGCCTCGTCGAGGGTGGCGGTGGCGCCCAGCAGTGAGCCCGCCAGCGCGACCGTGACCAGCACGGGTGCGGCGACGGCGGCGGTACGGCGCACCCCGGCAGCGGCGTTCTCCCGTACCAGCATCCCGCCGGCGCCGGGCAGTTGGGCCGGCAGCCAGGCGATCAGCCGGGCCAGTGGCCGTACCAGCACCGGTGCGAGCAGCGCGACCGCGGTGATCAGCAGCATGGGCCGGCTCACATAGGTCTTGCGCTGCAGCAGGTCACCCGGGTTCGTCACCAGGGCCAGGGCCAGCGTCACCACAGCGGTGATCAGCAGCGCCGCACCGAACAGCCAGCGGCCCCACGTCATCGCCCGCGTGTCCACGGACGCCTCACGCAACGCCTCGGTGGGACCGGTACGACCCGCCCGCCAGGACGCGGCCAGCACACCGCACAGAGCCACGAACAGACCTGTCGAGAACGCCATGCAGTAAGGCCAGGTGTAGTGGCCGATGGTGAACCAGCGGGGCGCGAGGCTCTCGTCGACCGCCCACCGGGCGAGCCGGGGAGCCCCGTAGGAACCGAGCACGCAGCCGGCGGCCGAGGCGAGCACACCGACCACCAGCGCCTCGGAGACGACCATGCGGCGGATCTGCCCCGGCGTCGCCCCGGCGGTGCGCAGCAACCCGAACTCGCGGCGCCGCTGGGCCACCGCGAACGCGAAGGTCGAGGCCACCACGAACACCGACACGAACCCGGTGACGCCGCCGGCCGTGCCGAACATGGCGTTCATCGCGGTCAGGGCCTCGCTGTCCCGGTCGGGGTCGGCGTCGGCGTACCGGCGCGCGTTCCCGGTGAGGACCCGGACGCCCGCGCTGCCGCGCACCGCCTCGCGCACGGCCGCCGCATCGGCGTCGACCACCGACTGGAGGCTGGGCGGCGACAGTTCGGCGGCGCGGGCGTCGGTGTAGAACACGGCGTTCTCGAAGCCGAGCCCGGCCACGGTGCCCACGACGCGCACGGTGCCGTCGCCGGTGTGCACCCGGGTGCCCGGACGCGCCCAGTCACCGCTGACGACGACCTCATCCGCGGCCTCGGGCGCGCGTCCCGCATCGAGCTCGTACGGTGCGAAGGCCGCGGTCGACCAGGGGTGTCCCACCAGATCGGCGGGGCCGCCCTCAGCCCGCACGGTGAACGACCGGTCCTCGACGACGGTCCCGAGGTCCCGCAGCTTCGTGATCACGGCGTCGGGCACGGCACGCGGCTGCGCGAGCTTCTGAGTGCGGTCGTCGATCGAGGTAGGCACCTCCAGGGTGTCCTGGCCCCTGACGACGACTGGCGCGGCGGCGAACCGCTCCGGCCCCCGGTCGGGTGCGTCCAGCGAGGACGCCAGGGCCAACCCCATGACGGTGATCAGCGCCACACCCAGGGAGAGGGCGACGAAACTACCGACGAAAGTGATCCAGCGGGTGCGCAGGGTGCGCAGCGTGGTGCTCAGCACGGCGCCGCCTCGAGATGGGTCATGCGCCCTGCGATGTCCTCGGCGGAGGCACCGATCAGCTCGCCGTTGACACGGCCGTCGACGAGGAAGACGACACGGTCGGCGTAGGAGGCGGCGATGGGATCGTGGGTGACCATGATGATCGTCTGGCCGTCCCGGTCGACCATGCCGCGCAGCAGGGTCAGCACCTCACGGCCGGTCTGCGAGTCCAGTGCGCCGGTCGGCTCATCGCCGAACAGCACTTCAGGTCGGGTGATCAGGGCGCGGGCCAGGGCGACCCGCTGCTGCTGGCCGCCGGACATCTCCGTCGGTCGGTGCCGCGCCCGGTCGCAGAGTCCGACCTGCTGGAGCACCTCGCGCACCTGTGCCTTCTTCGGGCGGCGGCCGGCCAGCCGCAGCGGCAGGGCCACGTTCTGCTCGGCGGTCAGCGAGGGCAGCAGGTTGAACGCCTGGAACACGAAGCCGATGCGCTCGCGGCGAAGCAGGGTCAGCCTGGTCTCGCTCAGTCCGGTCAGCTCCGTGTCGCCCACAGTGACCGAGCCCGAGGTGGGCCGGTCCAGGCCTGCGGCGCACTGCAGCAGGGTCGACTTGCCGGACCCGGACGGGCCCATCACGGCGGTGAAGGTCCCCCTCGGGAAGGCGAGCGATACCTGGTCGAGGGCGGTGACGGACGTGCCGCCCGAGCCGTACCGCCGGGTTACGGAACGCAACCGGATCGCGTCGTTGCTCATATGTTCCCCCACCAGTACCTGCTCCTTGGCTCGTTGGTGCCTCCACAAAACCGCGGAAGCCCCTCGTGACGCAGTACGGCGAGAACGAGACTTGGGGTAGTGCCAGGCATACCCCCGATACGCGCCCTGGACCGATGGCACCGGACCGGTGGGGCCACTTACGGTCATGCACATGCACTCTCGGAACGTGTGGCAGGCCATGTCCCGGCCGGGCTTCCTGCTGTCGGCCTGGCCTTGGCGCTCCGCCGGTTATCTGCTCACCGGCGCGGTGACCGGAGCCACCGCCCTGGTGGGGATCGTGACGGTGGCAGCGGTCTGCGGTGCGCTCGCCATCGTCTTGGTGGGGCTGCCGCTGCTCGTCCTGGTCGCCCTCAGCGGGATCCCGATGGCCGAGGTGGAGCGGCGCAGGCTGCGCCTGATCGACCGCAACCCGGTGTCCGGCCGGCACCAGGTGCCGGCCGCGCCGGGACTGTGGGCCTGGCTGACCACCCGGCTGCGCGAACAGGCGACCTGGCGGGAGCTCGGGTACGCGCTGTTGTTCGCCGGGCTGCTGTGGCCGGTCGATGCCCTGGCGATCACGGTCGCCCTGCTCTTCCCGCTGTCCATGGTCTCCACCCCGCTGCTGATGGCCACGGTCGGCGACGGCCATGAAGCGAAGGTGCTCAAGCAGTGGACGGTCACCACCTGGCCGACCGCCTTCGGCGTCGCCGTGCTGGGCCTGCTCCTGATGGGTCTGTGCGCTTACGTACTCGGTGTCACGGCGGGCGCCCGCGCCGAGCTGGCCCGGCTGCTGATCGCCTCCCGCGAGGGCGAGCTCGGCGCCAAGGTGGTCGAACTGGCCCGCTCCCGCGTCCGGTTGGTCGAGGCCTTCGAGGCCGAGCGGCGCCGTATCGAGCGCGATCTGCACGACGGCGCCCAACAGCGCCTCGTGGCCCTGACGATGGCCCTCGGGCTGGCCCGCCTCGACGCCCCGCCCGGCCCGCTCGCGGACCAGCTCACCAAGGCCCAGGAGGAGGCGGGCAAGGCGCTCGCGGAGCTGCGCGAACTCATCCACGGCATCCACCCCAGGGTCCTCACGGACTACGGCCTGGAGGCCGCCGTCGCCGACGCCGCCGACCGCTGCGTGGTCCCCGTCGACGTCGACCTCGAACTGCCGGGCCGGCCAGCCCAGGCGGTCGAGTCCGCGGCGTACTTCGTGGTCTGCGAGGCGCTGGCCAACGTCGCCAAACACAGCGGGGCCGACGGCGCGCAGGTGAGCGGCGGTCATCGCGACGGACGCCTGTTCCTCGAGGTGCGCGACGACGGCCGCGGCGGCGCGGACCCCTCGGCGGGCAGCGGCCTCACCGGTCTCGCGGACCGGGTATCGGTCCTGGATGGCAGACTTGCCCTGACCAGTCCGCCGGGTGGACCGACTCTGTTGCGTGTGGAGTTTCCTTGCGAGTTGACCAAGGCGGCCGACCGCTCCGCGTAGCGCTGGCCGAAGACAGCGTGCTGCTACGGGAAGGGCTCATCGGCCTGCTCGGCCGCTGCGGCCACGAGGTGGTGTCGGCCGTCGGGGACGCGCAGGCACTGGTCGCCGCGGTCGAGGAGCATGCCCCCGACATCGTGGTGACGGACGTACGCATGCCGCCCGGTTTCCAGGACGAGGGCCTGCACGCGGCAGTGCGGCTGCGCGCGAAGCGCCCCACACTGCCGGTCCTGGTCCTCAGCCAGTACGTGCAACGGACGTACGCCGCCGAACTCCTGGACTCCGGCGACGGATCAGGCGTCGGCTATCTGCTCAAGGACCGGGTGGGCCAGGTCGAGGAATTCGTGGAAGCGCTGCACAAGGTGGCGGACGGCGGGACGGTGGTCGACCCGGAGGTGGTGCGCCAATTGCTGCGCCGCCGCCGCGATCCGCTGGAGCGGCTCACCCCGCGCGAACGCGAGGTGCTGGCACTGATCGCCGAAGGCAGGTCCAACGGCGCGATCGCCAAGGAGCTGGTGGTTTCCGAAGCGGCGATCGGCAAGCACATCGGCAACATCCTCACCAAGCTGGACCTACCTTTGACGGACAAGACCCACCGCAGGGTCCTGGCCGTGCTCACTTACCTGCGGGCCTGACCCCGACCGGGCGATACCGATGACCTCGCTCGTGCCGTGCCCTTCGATGGGGGCGGGAATGATCGCGAAGGCGATGTGCCACCGGCCGTTGCGGCAGGTGCCACGGAACGTCTTCGCCTTCGGCAGTTCAGAGCCCTTGCCGTTGCGGCTGAGCCGGAAGCGGACCCAGCCGCAGCCGGGCACCTTCACCCGAGCCCACCGGCGATTGAACCTGTGCACCACCACCGAGCGGCCCACGACCTGCCTGCCGGTCTTCGCGTTCAGCTTCGGCGAACCGTCCGCCTCGAACTCCGGGACGCGATCGGTGCCGATGACACGGAAGCCCTCGTGCACGAACTTCTTACGCCAGGTCGGCTCACCGAACCCGAACCCGAACCCGGACCTGAAGCGGGCGTTCTTGGCCGCAGCGAAATCCTTCAGCGCCTGTTGCTGCACGTCCGCGTTCCCGGCCGCGCTCAAGGTCAAGGTGGTGGGGCACTTCCGGGCGCGCCAGGTGCCTATGAGCTGAGACTCATGCACGTTCTTCGCGTGCGGACAGCCGCCCCACCCCACGCACCCCGGTCCCTTCGTGCCGGCGGCCCCGTGGCAGGCCTCTGGTGATCAAGGGTGGCGTGCGGTCTGCGCCGCGACGCGGGCAGCGGTGCGGGCGGGGTGCGGTTGTAGCGCCGGGGGTTTTCGCGCTTCACCGCATGGTTCCTGAACGGAAACGCTGTGACTCCGGCGATCCAATATCTATGGCGGCGAGGTGAGAAATCGACTCCAGGCGCGATGAGGATTTCTTGATCGACAGGCGGAGTGAAATAGCCGACAGCACGCAATCTACCGTTCCGTGCTAGTGTCGAGACCAGTTGCAGTTGTGGTTCCCAAAAACTTGTGAGCATCCACCCTGTTCTTGCAGGGTGGTGTTCTTCTGTGTATCCGGTCATTTCCGGCGGGTTAATCATCGCGGCGACGCGGAGTCCGCACAGTGCGGATCCCGAGCACCGTCCCGAAGGAGAATTGACATGGCTACTGGCACCGTGAAGTGGTTCAACGCGGAAAAGGGCTTCGGCTTCATCGAGCAGGACGGCGGCGGCGCCGACGTCTTCGCCCACTACTCGAACATCGCCAGCTCCGGCTTCCGTGAGCTCCAGGAAGGCCAGAAGGTCTCCTTCGACATCGCGCAGGGCCAGAAGGGCCCGACGGCGGAGAACATCGTTTCCGCCTGACACCGGCACGCACGGCGCAGCTGGGGCCCGCACCTTGGGGTGCGGGCCCCAGCTCGCCGCGTTTCCGTCGCACGGTCGCGGGCGTCCCGGCGGTCAGCGGTGAGTTCGCCCCGCCGCCGCGCCTGTGAGGTTCCAGGGTCGCCACTCGGGCCCTCGCCGACCTCCTGCCGGCGCACTTGATCCCGGTCCGCGTCCCCTCGCTGCAGATCCGCGCCCGCCCCGTTCCCGCCGCAGGCCCGCTGCCGACCTCATTCCAGGTCCGCGCATGAACGCCATTTCGCTTCACTCTGTATTTCTTCAGTTTTTCGGGACATCGCTGCCAATCCGGCAGGACATCCCATGAGAATTCTTCACCGGTCCCACGATTCGGTGCCGAATTTCGGTCGGCTCGTTCTCGCGATTCTCTGCGCCGCTCAACGGCTGCGGGAATTCCTTGATACGCGCCAGGTCAAGGAAGGTTCCGCATGAACCGCACACGTACGAATGATCGTTTCGCCCGCACGCGCACCGAGGGCGGCGGCTCCAGAAGGGGCGGCAGCCGCTTCGGGGCCACCTCCGCCGGCGGCCGTTCCGGCTCCTCCGGCAGGCCGAAGAGCTACGGACGTCAATCGGCCGCACCCCGGGGCGAGTTCGCGTTGCCGGAGACGATCACCCCCGCCCTGCCCGCCGTGCAGGAGTTCGCCGATCTCGCCCTGCCGGCGCCGCTGCTCGCGGCGCTCGGCCACGAAGGCGTGTCCGTCCCCTTCCCGATCCAGGGGGCGACCCTGCCGAACTCCCTCGCGGGTCGTGACGTACTCGGCCGGGGCCGCACCGGTTCCGGAAAGACCCTCGCCTTCGGCCTCGCGCTGCTGGCCCGCACCGCCGGGCAGCGCGCCGAGCCCCGCCAGCCGCTGGCCCTGGTCCTCGTACCCACCCGCGAACTGGCCCAGCAGGTCACCGACGCGCTCACCCCGTACGCCCGCTCCGTGCGGCTGCGGATGGCCACCGTGGTCGGCGGGATGTCGATCGGTCGGCAGGCCAGTGCCCTGCGCGGCGGGGCGGAAGTCGTCGTCGCGACTCCGGGCAGGCTCAAGGACCTCATCGAACGGGGCGACTGCCGGCTGAACCAGGTCGCCATCACCGTCCTCGACGAGGCCGACCAGATGGCCGACATGGGCTTCATGCCGCAGGTCACCGCACTGCTCGACCAGGTGCGTCCCGAGGGGCAGCGGATGCTCTTCTCCGCCACCCTGGACCGCAACGTCGATCTGCTGGTCCGCCGCTACCTGACCGATCCGGTGGTCCATTCGGTCGACCCGTCCGCGGGCGCGGTCACGACGATGGAACACCATGTCCTCCACGTGCACGCGGCGGACAAGAGCCGCACGACCACCGAGATCGCGGCACGCGACGGCCGGGTGATCATGTTCCTGGACACCAAGCACGCGGTGGACCGGCTGACCGAGCACCTGCTGAACAGCGGCGTCCGCGCCGCGTCCCTGCACGGCGGCAAGTCCCAGCCGCAGCGCACCCGGACCCTGGCCCAGTTCAAGACCGGGCACGTGACGGTTCTGGTGGCGACCAACGTCGCGGCACGCGGCATCCACGTCGACCAGCTGGACCTCGTGGTCAACGTCGACCCGCCGACCGATCCCAAGGACTATCTTCACCGCGGCGGCCGTACGGCCCGTGCCGGTGAGTCCGGAAGCGTCGTGACCCTGGTGATGCCGAACCAGCGCCGCGAGATGACCCGGCTGATGGCCGCCGCGGGCATCACTCCGCAGACCAGCCAGGTGCGTTCAGGAGAAGCGGAGCTGAGCCGGATCACAGGCGCCCAGGCGCCCTCGGGCGTGCCGGTCGTCATCCGCGCGCCGGTCACGGAGCGTCCGCGCCGTGCCGCTTCCGCCTCCTCCCGGGGCCGGCGTGGCCGCTCCGGCCAGGGCCGGTCCACCGGTACCGCCGCGCGTCGCACCCCCCAGGCCTAGAGCGGAAGCGGGGGGGGGGGGGGGGGGGGGGGGGGGGGGGGGCGGCGCCGGGGCCGCCCCGCCCCGCCCCCCCCCCCCCCCCGGCCCGCGGGCGCGGGCCGGCCCCGACACCCCCCCCCCCCCCCCCCCCCCCGCGGCGACCTCCGGCACACCGGTTCCCTGCCGCCCGTTCACGGGCGGCAGGGAACCGACGAACGAAGCCCTGCGCCGACGAATGACGCCGACGGCCCGTTCCCGAGAACGATGCCGACGGCCGGTCGCCGCATGTCCCGCCGTACTCACCCAGCAGGAGTCACCTTTGCCGCTCGTCCGGATGCAGCTGTGTTCCGAGGGATCCATCCCCACCGTCGTCGTCCCCAGTGGTGTCATCTCCGCTGGTGTCCTTTCCCCTGGCGTCGCGGAACACGCGGACGCCTCCGGACCGCGGGTACGGGCTGACATGACCGTCGAGGTGGCCCTGTCCGTCATGGCGGGCGCCCGTGTCGGGTATCTCCTCGTCTGCGACGCGGACGACCAGTGCACGGACTCGGTCACCGAGGCCCAGCTCGCCGCCGTCCGCGACGGGGCCGCGTACTCGGACCGGCTCCGCGTACGCGATGTCATCCGCCTGCGCCGCAACCCGGACGCGCTCGCCCCGGTCTGATCCTCGCCCTGGCCCCGCGAACGTTCCGCCCGTTCCCGGCGACCACCCATGCCCCGACCCCACCCGGCCCGTTCTCCCGCTACCTGTGAGGCACCATGCGCTGCGTCATCGCCCGCTTCCCGTTCGACCTCTCCAAGAGTGGAGTGCTGGCCTCGATGAAGGGGATCAAGCCCGAGCCGATCACGGGCGAGTCCGTGATCATCGGTCGCTGCCACTACCCCGTCAAGCAGGTGGGCGAGGTCATCACCCGCCAGGACCGCCGCGATTTCACGAGCGGGGAAGTGACCCGGGCCATGGCCCGCCTCGGTTTCACCTGCCGCACTCCGCAGGTGGCCACGCCCCCGAGCGCTCTCAGCCCGCTCCAGAACGCCTCCGCGCTGCTCGGCGGCGAGCACCTCCCCGCTCAGGCTTGAGGGACCGTCACGAGCCCGGCCCGGGCAAGTAGCCCGGCGACCCCGTCAACCGGGCGGCTGCAGACGGGCGTTGCCTTGTCGCGGCCATCCCTCCCTCCGGGCCGTTCGGCCACCTGTTAGCGTGCGCGGATGGAAGATCTGGGACCCGTGGCGTGGCCGCCTGAGCCGATCACGACCGAGAGGCTCGTACTTCGTGAGCCCGAGCCCCGGGACCGTGCGGCGTTCGTCGAGCTGCACGCCTCGCCGGAGGTGCACACCTACCTCGGCGGCCCCCGCCCGCGTGACGAGCTCGAGCGCGAGATGCCCGGGGTGCCCGAGCGGAGGCCCGGGAGTCTCGTCGTCGATCTCGACGGGTCGATGATCGGTCAGATCCTGCTCAGGAGAAATGAGGCGGACCGTCGCCCGGCCGCCGCGGGGAAGGCCGATCTCGGCTACCTGTTCCTGCCGCGGGCGTGGGGATTCGGGTACGCCGCCGAGGCGTGCGCGGCGGCACTCGGCTGGCTCGCCGACGCGCTTCCCGGCGAGCCGGTGGTGCTCACCACCCAGACCGCCAACGTCCGCTCGATGCGTCTCGCGGCGAAGCTGGGGTTCATCGAGGTGGAGCGGTTCGAGGCCTGGGGTGCCGAGCAGTGGCTCGGCATGCGGTCACCGGTCACGCCGTCCGGTTGAGTTCGCGACGCGACTGCAGGGAAGCGCCCGCCCCTTCGTGTGCGAGCGGCCCGCGACCGCGACTTGCCCGCGCGCATGCCGGCCGTCACCTCCGGCTTCGGAGCATGCGACGAGCCGGGTGCCCCGATCGGTGTTTTCGACCGGCCGGGACACCCGGCGGGTTGAGCGGCGGAGCGATGCGGCAGCAGAACCGTGGATCAGCCGTGGATCAGCTCTGGATCAGCTCTGGATCAGCTCTGGACCAGTCCCAGGATCAGCCGCGTGGCAGGACCAGTGACTGCACGTCCGGCAGGCCCCGCCAGTCGTTCGACGCGACCGTGGCGTGCGCCTTGGCCAGCAGCGCGACGCGTGCCGACGCGTCGGACGCCGACGGGCTGACGTCGTCGAGAGCCGGCGACACGTTCTGCGAGTCCGTCATGAACAGCAGGTAGTGGTTGGTGTCGTACCAACTCGTGTCGATGCCGTTGTCGACGTAACCGGCCGCGTCGCCGTCGAATGCCACGAACCAGGGCCGCAGCGTCGTGTCGGAGTAACGGCTGCGAGGGTCGCCCGACGCGGCGTTGTGCACCGAGGGGAAGATGTTCGCCTGCGCGGTGGTGCCCGCGGTGTGCAGGTTACGCAGGTAGGCCGCGTACTCCTTGTCCGTCCACAGGGTGTCGGTCGGGTTGTTCTCCTCGACCGTGCCGGGGATGATCTCCAGCAGCACCTTGCCCGCCAACTGCGCCCGGGTGGGCCAGTTTCCGGCCTTGGCGGCTTCGTCCAGGGTGGCGTACCGGCCACCGCCGGGCTTGTTCAGCAGGTCGTTCGGCTTGTAGACCAGGCCGCCCAGGTGCGCGGTGATCGACTGGTCCAGTTTGGCCGGGCTCATTCCGAGGTTGGCCTGGAAGCCGGCTTTCATCTCCAGCTTGATGATCAGCGGCCCATGCCCGGGGTGCGCGCCGAGCCACACCCGGACGTCGTCCAGGCAGCTCTCCAGGTTCTTGTTGGCGCTGCCGGTGTACAGGTCGGCGGCCGAGGAGGCGTTGACGCAGTTGTTGCCGTTGCTGGTCAGGCTGCTGTGACTGACCTTCCACTCCTGGGTGAAGAAGTCGTCCCAGACGTCCAGTTCGATCATCGAGGTGCCGGTGTCGAGGCCCTGGGCGAGGTAGGTGAACGCGTTGGGGTCGTAGGTGTTGTGGATCCCGGACGTGGTGGTGCCGGACACCTGTAAGGAGTTCGTGTCCCCGGCGGAGGCGGAGGCGGTGGCGTCTCCGACTCCGCCGGCGCCGGACGCCAGGAACAGACTCAGCACGCCGATCAGCGCGGTACGCGGCGCGGCGAGGGGGCGCAAGGAGAATCTACGGCGGTTCATCGAACCGGTCACGGCTCCTTCATCGTGGGGGTGACTATCCGTCGGGACGGTGACGGCTGTGCATGAATCGACGGAGACATGACACGTAACGCGATCGAGAATCCCGCTGTCAGCTACGCTTCCGGCCGATCTCGACGGAGCGGTTTGTGCCACAACGGGGTGACTGCGCATGAGACTTGCCGAAAGCGGTCGCGGGTCGTCGCGCGGATCGTGGACGCGGCCGAGCTCCACGGCTACGTCCTGGATCGCCAGGAGCAGCTGAAGCCGGCCGACGTCCTGCCGTCGGCTTCGGCGCCCCCGCGGCAAGCGATGGGCGAGACGCGGAGATGACCCCAGCTTGATGTATTCCGATATGGGAATATGATGGTTGCCATGGCACGAGCAGCGACGACCTCGGACGCGTTCAACGCGATCGCCGAGCCGCAGCGCCGGGACATCCTGGCGCTGCTGCGGGCGGGTGAGCGGCCGGTGACCGAGTTGGCCCGGGAGTTGGGGATGAGCCAGCCGGGGGCGTCCAAGCACCTGCGGGTGCTCCGGGAGGTGGGGCTGGTGCGGGTCCGCGGGGTGGGCAAGCAGCGCCTCTACGGCCTGGACGCCCGCGGACTGCGGCCGGTCCACGAGTGGGTCGGCGGATTCGAGCGGTTCTGGAACGAGAGTTTCGACCGGCTGGACACCTACGTGCAGGACCTCAAGCAGACACGGCAGGAGGACTGACCGATGGCAGAGGCAGAGGCAGGGCAGGGAACACGGGCTGAGCCGGAGACGGCCGACCGGGAGATCGTGATCTCCCGGGTCGTCGACGCCCCGCGGGAGCTGGTGTTCGAGGCGTTCACCGAGGTCCGGCACCTGTCGCGGTGGTGGGGTCCGGAGGGGTTCACCACCACCACGCGGTCCTTCGAGTTCCGCGAGGGCGGCGAGTGGGTGTTCGTGCTGCACGGGCCGGACGGGACCGACTACTCCGAGTGGATCCGCTGGCTGCGGATCGCCCCGCCGGAGCGGATCGCGCTGCTGCACGGTGAGTCACGCGACGACCCGAACGCCTTCGAGTCGGTCCTGACCTTCGCCCCGGACGGCGCGGCGACCCGGATCGTGATGCACACGGTGTTCCCCACCAAGGAACTGCGCGACGAGGCGGTCGAGAAGTACCACGCGATCGAGGGCGGCCGGCAGACCCTGGGCAACCTGGCGGCCTACGTCACCGAGATCCTTCGGAAGGGGGCGGAGAACTGATGGCCGGGAAGGTGTTCTTCAGCGTGTCGATGTCCCTGGACGGCTTCATCGCGCCCGAGCCCGTGCCCGTCGAGGACGAGCTCTTCGCGCCCGGCAGGCAGAACGACCCGGACGTGCGGCGCTGGATGGCACAGTGGACGGAACTGCAGCAGTGGGTCTTCCCGCTGCGGTTCTTCCGGGAGAACCTGAAGTTCGGCGAGGGCGGCGAGGAGGGACGCGACAACGACATCGCGCGGGAGACGTTCGAGCGCACCGGCGCGAGCGTCATGGGCAAGCGCATGTTCGACCTCGGCGAGCGGTCATGGCCGGAGGAGGCGCCCTTCCACACCCCGGTCTTCGTCGTGACGCACGCCAAGCGTGACCCGTGGGAGCGGCCCGGCGGCACCACGTTCCACTTCGTCAACGACGGTATCGAGCACGCCGTCGACCAGGCCCGCGAGGCCGTCGGCGACCGCGACGTCCGCATCGCCGGCGGCGGCGCGACGATCCTGGAGCACCTGAACGCCGGCCTGGTCGACGAGTTCTCGATCGCGCTGTCACCGGTGCTTTTCGGCGCCGGCACCCGTCTGTTCGACGGCGTGGACGCGTCCAGGGTCGCGCTGGAGCCGGTCCGTTCGGAGCCGTCGTCGCGAGTGACGCACCTGACCTACGCCGTGCACCCACGGTAGCCGCGCCACCGGTCACCCCGGCGACCCGAGCACCACGGCGCACACACGTGAACCAGCCGGCCACCACGGCCGACCGCGTACAGCCGCATCCCTCGGCCCTGTTGAGGTGCTGTCCTCAGTGGCTTGCATCGTTGTTTTCAGCTCGACAGCGATCGCTCCGTGGGCCTGGCTTTGTTCATGAGACGGGTTGCCGCGCCGGGGCCGGTACCTGTCCGCCGGTTGTCGGGTCTGGGCGACGCCCGCACACCGGTGGCCGAGCCGTGTCCCCGTCCGCCACCGGCTGACCGGCCGTGACGGGCCCGCCGCCCCGGACATCGCGCGCCGGGCGTCCGGCCGTGCTGTCGGAGGCGGCTTGTATCCTGCACGCATTCGACGATCGGACGATCACGGATACGGGCACGCGGGCACGGGGCGGGCGTCCAGGGGCGGGAGCGCGGGGATTTCGATGAGTGACGCACATCCGATACGAAGCCGCGAACCGGGCCTCTCGGTCGGCGCGCGCATCATCACCGTGGTCGTCCTCGTCGCGATAGGGGCCGTCAGCGCCTGGCTCCAGCACGACGCTCCCGGCCGGAGCGCGGAGCCGCGTACGGAGTTCACCGCGAACAACCCGCCCGCCGGTCTGCCCACCGCGCTCACCACCGGCCAGCACCTCCACTGGTCCAGCTGCACCTCGCCGCCCACCGCGCGCACGGGCTACGACTGCGCCACCATGAAGGCCCCCCTCGACTACCGGAAACCGGACGGCAGGACGATCGAGGTCGCTCTGATCCGCCGCAAGGCCAACGGTCCGAACTCCCGGCGCATCGGCTCGCTCGTCCTCAACTTCGGCGGCCCCGGCGCGTCCGGCGTGAGCGGACTGCCCGAATTCCTCAACCAGTACGAGCCGCTCCTCGACCGCTACGACCTGGTGTCCTTCGACCCGCGCGGCGTCGGCGCGACCGTCCCCGTGCGATGCGGGAAGACCGCGGACGACACCGGATACGACGGGGCCGACGCCTGCGCCGAGCATTCCGGGGAGCTCCTCCCGTACATCGGCACCTCACACACCGCGCGCGACCTCGACCTGATGCGCTACCTCCTCGGCGACGAGCGGCTGCACTACTTCGGCGTCTCGTACGGAACGGCGCTCGGCGCGGTCTACGCCCACCTGTACCCGTCGCACGTCGGACGGCTCGTCCTCGAAGCGTCCGTCGATCCGACCGAGGACCTCGACGAGGAGCAGGTGTCACAAGTCAAGGCGGTCCAGGCGGCGTTCGACCGGTTCGCCGCGCACTGCGCGGCCCGTATCCGCCGCTGCCCGACCGGCGACGGGCCCGAGGAGGCCGCGCGGCGCATGGCGCGCCTGGCCGACCGCCTGGAGAAGAAGCCCGCCCCGGCCGGCGCCGGAAGGAACCTCGACGCCGACGACCTCGCGTACGCCGTCAGCGACCATCTCGACCTCGGTACGGAGGGCTGGGCGCCGCTCGCCAAGGCCCTCGCCGCGCTGATCGACCACAACGACGGCCGTCCGCTGAGCAAGGGCGTGGACGACATCGGCTCCGCCGACCGCTCCGCCGACCGCGCGGCGACCCCGCGCGACAGCAGCCGCGCTGCCCGGACGGCGATCACCTGTGCGGACTCCAGCCTGCGCCCCGGCTTCGAACGCCTCGACCGGGACGAGGCCCGCGTCAAAGCCGCCTCACCTGTCTTCGGCGCTGCCTGGTCCACCGGCGTCTATCTCTGCTACGACTGGCCGTTCGGCGGCGAGCGCACCACGCTCCAGGTGAACGCCGACGGCGCGGCCCCCGTCCTGGTGGTCGGCGGCACCGGCGACCCGACCACCCCCTACCCCGGCGCCCGCCACATGGCCCGCGCCCTGGGCGACGGCGTCGGCGTGCTCCTGACGGCCGAGGAGGAGGGCCACGGCACGTACCCGCAGAACCGCTGCGTCACGGAGACGGTCGACCGCTACCTCCGCACGGGCCGGACCCCGGCCCCGGGGACGGTGTGCCGGGGCAGCATGTCCTGAGGTTCGTACGGATCCGCCGGGCGGCCGTCAGCACACCGGTTCGCTCGCATGGGCCCCGGGCGTGCACCACCGCACCGCCCGGTCCGAGACCGCTTTAGGGCGGCGCGACTGCGGGATGCGGGCCGCCGGCTGGGAGGACGCGAAGCGCATCTCCACCCTCCTCTACGGGGAGTCCTTCGTGCAGTCCTTCAAGAGGCTCGCGAGCCGTACAGCTGTGGCTTTCGGCCTTGGAGTCGCCACGGTGGTCAGTGGCCCGGGCATCGCTTCGGCCGAGGTGCACCCCCAGTACTGAACCTACGACTGCGAGGACGGAAGGGCCTGCGTTTCGTTTCGCCCCGGCCGACTACCGCGAGCGCCACGCGGTACGGCAGACTCGCGGTCCGCTACGAGGCGACCGTCCTCGTAGCGGCCGTCGACGAGTGGCTGTGATCAGCGCAGTTGATACGAGGCCGGCAAGGAATCCGCAAGCATGGAACTGCGGTCACACGCCGGCTGTGTCGAGGAGGATCTGCGCCAGTTCGCGTGGCTGGGAGAACATCGGCCAGTGGCCGGTGTCCATCTCGATCAGCCGCCAGCGCCCGCTGGTCAGCAGCTTGGCTACGTCGTCGCTCGGCTCGGGGTCACCGAGCGTGCACTTGATGTAAGTCGCCGGGAGGTCGCTGAGCGGCCTTTCCAGCACGGCGGGTTCGGTCAGCGTGGCACCCGGGTGTGGCGTCGAACCGCCGACGATCCGTGCGATCTGGTCATCGGTGAGACCGTGGCCCTCGAAGTGGGTCGCGGGCGCGACCGGCCAGAATCCGCCGTTCTCGGCGATCGACGCCCTCATCATCGCCCCGCCGTCCGGCCAGGCGGAGACGAACGGTTCACCATCGGCCGGAACACTGGAGTCAAGGAAGACCACGTGCGCCAGCCGGTCGCCGATCCGCCCGGCGGCCTGACCGCTTGGGATACCCGAGTAGCTGTGACCTACCAGGACGACTTCACGCAGGTCCTGGCGCTCGACCTCGTCAACGATGTCCTGGACGTGGGTCTGCTGCCCGGCCGACACGCCTTGCTTCTCGGCGAGACCGGACAGCGTCAGCGGGTGGATGCCATGGCCGGCCGCACGCAGGTGCGGTACCACATCGTCCCACGCCCACGATCCGAGTCGCGCACCTGCAATCAGCACGAAGTTCGCCATGGTCGCACCGTAGCGGAGCGGCCCGACGACCACTCCGGAAATACATTCGATGCGTGCCCTGGTCGAAGCCGGCGGGCCGGCCGCCCTTGCTGCCGCGAGGCCGGCGGTCGGCCGGCTGGTTCTTCGGCTCCGCCTCTGGCCCGTCACCACGGGAGGCGACGGACCAGACGGCGGAGCCGACGACGACATAAGTCGCTTTGAGCCGGTGTGACTTCGGTGTGACGCCACCGGTGCACAGCGGCCCCTCGGCACTACGATCGCCGACGGGCTCCACAGGCAGGTCGGCCGGGAGCTTGCCCGTCCCCAGGAACCGACGCCACGTTTGAGGCAGAGGCCTGAGTTCCAGCACCGCATCGGGCCGGACGCCGTCGCCTCCGGCGGCCGGGAACAGCACCAGCAGGGCGATCCCGCCCCAGGGCGGGTCGTACACCAGGGCATAGCGCTTGGGCACGGGGCCGGGCGCACAGGCCGTACGGGCCAAGTCCCTGGCCGTCGTCCCACCGGCTCCACGGAGTTGGTACGCCCCGTAGAGCGCCATGCCGACCGATACCACGAGCGGGAACCAGGCGTCGGGCAGTATCGAAGGGCCGACCAGCCAGCAGATCGCCAGCAGAAGAAGCGCGAAGACCAGTGCCGTGGCCAGGATGGACAGACCTGAGATGCTCCGCAGCGTCCGCACCCGCCACCACCGCACCGTGCGAATGTCCGCCTCACGACGGCTGCGTGCCGTGGGCCTGGTCAGCGCCGCCTGGCGCCGTGCCTCGGCCGTCAGCATCGCGTACGTGGGTGCGCCGGATCTCGGCGTCGGGCTTGTTCCATCGTCGTGCGACATCGGGCCCCTCTTCTCCGCGGGCATCACCCCGCGCCCCAAATGGCTGTAACGGGCACCGACTTTAGGCTCTCAAAGGTTTCGCAGGCGCACCGGGCCGGGCCAGGGGGACGAGCACCTCACGCTCCGCGGCGGGCAGTTCGGAAAGTGCGTGATGGCAGCGTCGAAATCGCCGAACTCGCCCGCGACGTAGGCTTTGGACCATGTGGAGAGAGACAGCGGCGCAGACCTTCCCCGGTGTGGGCCTGCGGGAGGCGGTTCAGGAGTCCGGCCTTGCCGTGGCGCAGGAGCGGCTCGGGCGGACCCTGCCGGCCGAACTGCGGGCGCTGCTCCTCGAGAGCGACGGGGTGATCGGACACACCGACACGGACACCGTCTGGCCCCTGGACCGGATCGTCGAGCAGAACCTTCTCTTCTGGTCGGACGAAACGCTCGCCCGGCTCTACATGCCCTTCGACGCTTTCCTCTTCTTCGGGGACAACGGTGGCGGGGACCAATTCGCCTTCGTGCAAAGGCCCGAGCGCCCCGACATCTTCGTCTGGGAGCACGAGAGCGACAGCCGTCGCTGGGTCGCCGGCGGTCTGCGGGACTACCTCGGCCGCGTGCTGAACTCCGGCGGGGACGACTGGTACCGGTCCTGATGTCCGCCGCTTCCTCAGATGCCCTGATCGGTCGCCTTGTAGCCGGGGAGTGAGGGCCATCGGACGGTCAGAACCACGGACTCTTCCTCCGCGAACCAGGAGTGGTCGACGCCTCGGCCCCACATGACATAGTCCCCCTGCTGGGCCAAGAGGACGCCGCGTCCGGGCAGTTCCACCCGGAAGCGCCCGCTGATGAGGACCAGCAGGGCGGTGCGCTCTTCGCCCGTCACCCACTGAGCCCGCTCATCGCCCTGCGGATGGACGCCCCATTTGATCTCCACGGCCTCGCTGTGCCGAGGATCGGAGACGTCCTTGAAGTGCCCCAGCAGCCACCCCCGGTCCAGTGCCCCGTCCTTGCCCGCATTGCCCACATACACGCTGTCGTTCATGGCTCGGAAGGTAGCAGCCGACTGCGTCGGTCAGTCCTCACGGGAGCGACTGCAGCCACATGGCCGGGGGGTGGGTCAGGTGACGGAGACGCGGCGCAGTTTGCGTGGGGTGTCGGGGTGATAGGCGGTGCGTGCGTGGAGGACGCGTCGGTTGTCCATGATCAGGATCTGGCCGGGCCGCCACCGGTGCGCGTACGTCACTTCGGGGATGTTCAGTGTCCGGTCGAGGGTGGCGAAGAGTTCGCGGTTCTGTCGTCCGGTGTAGCCGATCACGGCCGCGCCGTAGTTGCGGTGCGGGTCGGCGGGGTGGTCGAGCCCGATCCACAGCGCGTCCCCGCCCGTGACCGGGTCGACCTGTACGGGCGCCACCACCGGGTTGCCGTCGGGGCGTTCCACGTAGAAGCCCGAGACCCGGGACCAGTACTCGATCTCGATGCCGCGCAGCGTGTCCACCAGGGCGGCGGGGGCTGTCGCGAAGAAGGCGCGGCTGCTGGCGACCAGCGTCTCGCCGCCCTTGTCGGGGGCCTGGAGGCACTCCAGGCCGATGTAGCCGACCGGGTTGGCGTTCAGGAGGGCGTCGGTGTGCATCGGTATGGCGCCGGTGCGGAACTGCGAGTTGTCGGTGTCGGGCCGCTGTTCCTGGATGAGTTGTGTTCCGAACCCGTACGGCGTCGGCCGGCCGAGTGGGGCCATGAGGTCCTCGAGGGGCATCGGGTCCGGGCCTTGGGGTTCCAGGACGACGAAGCCGTGGCGCCGGAGCTTCTCCAGGTACGGTGCGCGGACGGTGCGGGGGCAGCGGGCGTCGGCGGCCCACTGCCGCATGTCGGTGTCGGTGGTGGGGTTCATGGCTGGTGTCTTTTCTGCTGGTCGGTGGCTGCGAGCCGGGTGCGGTGCGGGCGGGGTCAGTGGGCGTGGGTGAGTTCTGCCTGGGTGTACCGGGCGGCGGCCGGGCCGAACTGGAGCGTCGCGTGGGAGCCCGCGGTGTGGATGTCGCGCCACAGTCGCTGCAGGGCGGAGGCGGCGCTGTGCCCGCTGGTGCCGGAAGCCTGCATGAGGCGGTCCACGGCGCGGAGCAGGAGTTCGGCGACGAAGGCGCAGTCGCGCTGGTTGCGTGCCACGTCCGTCCGGGTGAGGGCGGGTGCGGTGTCGGTGTGGCGGGCGATGCGGTCGAGGAGCAGTTCGGCTGCGTCGATCTCGCTGGAGCTGCGGGCGAACACGTCTCCGTAGTGGGCGAGTACCGGGTCGTAGGCGCGAGGGTGCCGGTGCAGTCGTGCTCCGGTCAGCTGTCTCCAGTGGCGCAGCGCGCCGTGCGCGGCGCCGAGCATCGGCAGGCAGAACAGGAAGGTGTTCACGGCCGGCAGGGGTACGGTGCGGCCGTCCGGGCCGGCCGGTGCGGTGTCCAGGCCGGTCAGCAGAGCGGCGGGGAAGGTCATCGTGTCCGGGACGAAGACCTGCCGGACGGCCACGGTGTGGCTGCCGGTCGCCTGCATTCCGACGGCGTCCCAGGTGCGGTCGACACGGACGTGTGCGGCGGGCACGAGACAGATGCGCTGTCCGCCGCCGTCCGTTCCCCGGGGGGTGGCGGACAGGAGGATCCACTGGGCCCGTTCCGCGAAGGAGACCGCGGGCCAGGATCCCGAGAGCGACCAGCCGCCTTCCAGCGCGGTGGCGGTGCCGTTGGGAGTGACGCCTCCGGCGACGAGGGTGTCCGGCCCGTCGGCCCACAACTGCTCCTGTCCCGCGGGTGGCAGGTGGTGTGCGGCGCGGGTCATCAGTGCGGCCACGACGGTGCACCAGGCGGTCGCCGGGCAGTGCGCGCCGATGGTGACGGCCGCCTGCTTCAACTGCGTGAACGTCCCACCGGAGCCGCCGAGCGAGAGGGGAACGAAGTGACGTGCGGCGCCGGCGGCGACGAGTGCGTCGATGACATCGGGGTCCGGTGTGCGGGCCGCTTCGGCCTTCTCGGCCCGCTGCCCCGCCGACTCGGCGATCCTGTGCGCCTGTTCGACGAGCGGGGAGGGCGATCCTGTCGTCGTCATGGCCGCTTCACCTCCCGGACCGTCTGCTGGGAGACGATCTGTGTGGTGAGGCGTTGGACGGTCACCGGCTCGCTGAAGAGCCGGGCGACGGGGAGATCGATGTCGAACTCCTCCTCCAGGCACGACAGCAGCCGGATCATGTTCACCGAGTTCAGACCGGCACCGATGAGGTCCGCGTCGTACGCGTCGGGACCGATGTCGTAGCCCTGTTGCCGCAGTTGGCCGACAATCGTGCTGAGCACCGTTGATTCGCTCACCGCAACCCGCTCTCGATCTCGTCCTGTATGTGCCGCAGGTTCTCCGCCCGGAACACGTCGAAATGCCCGCCGGTCAGCGTGAGGGTGCGCAGGTCGGGCGCCCAGGCCCGCCAGGCGTCGGGGTCCGGTTCGGCCGGTTGTTCACCGGCCCGGAACTGGACGAGCGGAACCGGTACGGGGCCCGGCTGCCAGTCGCGCAGGAGCAGCAGGTTCTGCCGGTAGACCGCGAACCTCTGGCGCAGTACCGCGTCGCTCCGTACGGCCTCCGCCGAGACCATGACGTTGCCGGCCTGCCGGATGTCGTCGACGAACGCGGCCACCGTCCGCGGCTCGGAGTCTTCGCAATGGCGTGCCGCCGCCGACACGGGGGTGTCGAGGAGGACGGCCTTGGTGACGGGGTACGGCGCGGCCCGCGCGGCCTCGGCGGCGAGCGCGCCGCCGAAGGACCAGCCGAGCAGGACGCACGGCACGTCCGGGTCGTCGATCCGCCCCTTGAGGTGGTGCAGGCACAGGTCCGTCAGGGCGGCCAGTGCGGGGGCCCCGGCTCCCACCGTGTCGCAGGGACGGTCGAAGCCGAGGACGTGGACGTCGAGGTCGGCCGGCAGATCGCGGATCAGGCCGGCGTAGCAGGCGACGCCCCCGCCGACGGGCGGGAAGAAGACGACCCGGCCGCGCGGGCGGGTCACCGGGCGGGGGGAGAAGCTCCACACCGCCTCGTTCGCCGGTCCGCGGCCTGCTCCGCACAGCTGCGCCAGGCCCCTCACCGTCGGGTCGGCCAGGAAGCGACCGAACGGTATGTCATAGCCGAATCGGCCGCGCAGCATCGACAGCAGCCGGATCGCGTCGAGGGAACTGCCGCCGGAGTCGAAGAATCCCTCGCCTTCCGGTGCCCTGCCCAGCAGTTCGCTCCAGCAGGACGTCACCTCCTGGGCGTGTGGTCCTTCCTCGTGCGGCGCGGCGACGGGCACCGGCGCCGCGGGCGGTGTCGCCGTCGTGCGCAGCCGGCGGTGGTCGACCTTGCCGTTGGCCGTCAGGGGGATCTCGTCGAGGTCGACGAGCGCGTACGGGACCATGTACGCGGGCAGTTCCTCGCGCAGCACGGCGATGCTGCGTGTGCGCCAGTCGGAGGGGGCGTCGGCGGACAGCGTGACGCAGGCCAGGACACCCCCGCCGTCCTTGGGGACGCACGCGGCGCTGCGGCGCACGTGGGGCATGGCGTCCAGCAGTGCTTCGATCTCGCCCAGTTCGACCCGGTAGCCGTTGACCTTGACCTGGGTGTCGATGCGGCCGAGTATCTCGACGACGCCGTCCGGGCCGCGGCGGCCGCGGTCGCCGGTGCGGTAGACCCAGCCGTGTTCCGGGTCGTCGAAGAACGCCGTTGCGGTCCGCTGCGGGTCGTTGAGGTATCCGTCGGCGACTCCGCGGCCCGCGATGTGGATCTCGCCGATGTGCCAGTCGGCGCATACGGCGCGCTGGGCGTCCAGCACCAGGATGTCCTGGCCCGCCAGCGGCCTCCCGTACGGGATGGACCGGCCGGTGCGGTCGGCCGGGGTGACCCGGTGGTGGATCGACCAGATCGAGCCCTCGGTCGCACCGCCCAGGCTGATCACCCGCGCTCCGGCCGACCGTTGTTCCAGTGCGGCGGGCAGGCGCAGCGGGATCCAGTCGCCGCTGAGCAGGTAGGAGCGGACCGAGGGGAGGGCGCCGCCCTCCTCCGCCAGCAGGGCGGCCAGGGCCGGGGCCGAGTTCCAGATCGTCACCGCGTGCTCCGTGACGATCCTCGTCCAGGCCGACGGGGTGCGCGCGTCGTCCTCGGACGGCATGACCACGGTGGCGCCGACGAGGAGCGGGCCGAAGACGTCGTACACGGACAGGTCGAAGCCGATCGAGGACACCGACAGCACGCTGTCCGACGGCCCGAGCCGCAGCAGGTCGTTGACCGCGTCGAGGGTGTTGAGCACCGCGTCGTGGCGGATGACCACACCCTTGGGCTCGCCCGTCGAGCCGGAGGTGAAGATGACGTAGGCGATGTCGGCCGCCTCACGCTCCGGCAGCCGGCGCACTCCGGGCGCCGCCGCCGGTACGGCGGGAGTCTGCTCGCCGGGGGCTGTCGTGGGTCCGGCGGGAGTCCGTACGGAGGTGACCTTCGCCGGTACGGCGAGAGCCCGCACTCCGCGTCGGTGCCACGCCTCGGCGGCCTTGTCCTCGTGCGCGGTCACCGCGAAGCGCAGCCCGGCCTGGCGGGTGATCCGGTCGAGCCGTCCTTGGGGCAGGCCCCGGTCGAGCGGGACGTACACGCAACCGGCGAGCAGCGTGCCGAGGATCGCCACGACCTGGCCGCGGCCGCGCGGCAGATGGATCGCGACGTGGTCGCCGGTGTCGGCGCCCGCGCTCACCAGTTGCCGCGCGACCTCGGCGGCGGCGTCGGCGAGAGCCTCGTAGCTCAGCGTCCCCTCGCCGTCCCGGACCGCGTGTGCGTGGGGTGTTCGTTCCACGGTCTCCAGGAACCGCTGCTGCAGCGTCGCCCCGCCGGGTCGCGCGGGGCGGTCGTGGCCGGCGGCGCCGGGTGCGCGCCGGGCCGCACCGGTCCAGTCGGCGCCGTCGGCCGCGAGCCGGTCGACGGCGTGGGCGTACTGCTCCACGAAGTCGTCCAGGAAACCGTCGTCGAACGCGTCGGTGCGCCCGTCGAAGCCCAGCCGGATGGTGCCGTCGCCGTCCACGACCACCTGGTGGTCCAGCAGGACCTGCGGCACGCGCAGGTGCACGGTGTCCCAGTCCCGCCGCAGGCCGAGCGCCGCCTCGCGCGGTGTGTCGACCTCGGTCGCGGTGAACGCGAAGGGATACGGCAGTCGGCGCGGGCCGGAGGCCGGGTCGGCCAGGCGGGCGATCTCGGGGCCGCTGAGCGAGGGGTGCAGCGACTGTTCGAGGACGCGGCCCTGTATCTCCCGGGCGAGTGAGACGACGTCGCGTCCCTCGGCCGCCGGTATCGCCACCGGCATGGCGATGCCGCGGTTGCCGAGCTGCCGGGTGCCGGCCGGCGGGTCCTGCGGGGACAGGACGAGGGTGAGGGTGTGCGGGCGGCCGCCGCCGACGGCTCCCAGGAGGGTGCCGTACACGGTGAGGAAGAGCATCGGCAGGGTCAGGCCGTGCCGGTTGGCCTGCCGTGTGATCGCCTCTGCGGTGGTGCGGCCGAGATGGAGCATCCGGTGCGTCACGGCCCGGCCCGCGTGCCGCCAGTCGGGCCGCAGCGGTGCTTGCGCGGTCTCGGGCAGGGCCGGTGCCACCTCGCGCCAGTACCGTTCGTCGCGCTCCCGGCGCAGTCCGGCCCGCGGGGTCGGCTCGCGGTCCACCATCGCGGTGCCGGTGCCGGTGCCGGTGCCGGTCTCAGGGCCGGGGCCGGTGTCGCTGCCGGTGTCGTGGACCAGGCCTTCCAGGAACCGGGCGAGCGAGGCGGCGTCCATGAGCCACAGCGCGTAGACGAGATGGAGCCGCGCCCGTCGTGCCGAGCGCACGACGGTGACCCGCAGCTGAGGCCATGCCCCGAAGGTGAGGCCGTCCGAGCGGAACTCCTCGCGCACACCGCTGTCGAGTGCGTCGAAGCCGTCCTCGGTGGCCTCCAGTACGGAGACCGGGACGACCGCCTCTCCTGGGACCGCCGCCGGGGCTAGGCCGTCCTCGATGCGGGTGCGCAGGATCGGGTTCTGCCGGACCAGGCGGTCCAGCCTCTGCTGGACCCGGTCCACGGCGGACACCGGGAGTTCGCAGGCGAGGTAGTACCGGGCGGGGCTGCGCAGTTCGAGGCCGTCCTGGTCGCCGACCAGGTAGGCGCGCTGGAGCGGTCCGAGCAGGGCATCCGGCGTGTGCGGGGCGGGCCCGGCTTGCGGTGTGGGTGGCGTGTGCGGGGCTGGGACGGTGACCGTGCCGACGTGGTCAGCCATGGGTCGCCTCCCGGCCGCCCGTCCGGATCGAGGACAGCAGCGCACGGTGCACGCTGTCGATCACGTCGGTGTCGCGGATCCCCTCGCGGTAGTAGTAGGTCATGACCATCTCGGGCCCGGACATCTGAAGCTCTCCCTGGAGTTGGTAGCGCAGCGCACGGCCCAGAGATCTCGCCCTCCACGCGCCGAGGTCGCGGGGGCGCAGGCCGCGTGACACCGGCCGCTGGTTGAACAGGACCGTGGACAGCGGGAAGCGGCGTGTGGCGGGCAGGCGCAGGTCGGCGATCCGCTGGTCGAACTCCCAGTCGCCGTACGTCGTGCCGTCGGCCAGCTGGCGCGCCATGGCGGCCGCGGTCTCCCGCAGCGACGGTGCGCCCGGTCCGCGGACGATCAGGCTGGTGGTGAAGTTGCCGACGACCCCGGCATCGCTCTCGCCGCGGTTCTGGCTCATCACGATGACGGGCGGACGCTCCAGGGCGAAGGTGGCGGCGACGGCCTGCTCGAAGGCCGCCAGGACCACGGTGAACGCGGAGACGCCCCACTCCTGGGCGAGCGCGTGGATCCGGCGGGTGCACACGGTGCCCAGGGGCAGCGAGACCAGCTCGCCCCGGGCACCGTCGGGTGTGGTGGCCTCGGGCAGTTCGACCTGGGTGGCACCTTGCAGCAGGTCTCGCCAGTACGCGGCCGCAGGGCCCGGCTCCTGCGTCCTCGCGGTCGCGCGGCAGAACGCCCGGTAGCCGCCGTGGTCCTGGCCCGTGACGGGGTCCAGGGTCCGGCCGGACAGGACGGTGCGCAGTTCGCCGGCCAGCGCGTCCAGGCCCAGTCCGTCCACGAACAGGTGATGTGCCGCCAGCAGGACGGAACTTCCGGTGGTTCCCCGTACGAGCGTGGCCCGGATGGGGGGTGCGGCTTCGGGGTCGATCAGTTCGGACACCAGAGTGGTGCGCGCGGCCTGCACGCTGTCGCGGAAGGCCGCCGAGTCCGGTTCGGCGTCGGTGTCCACGACCTCGACCGCGCAGGACAGCCGCGCCGGGTCGGTCCAGGTCTGTTCCTGCCAGTCGGCGGTGAGCGCCAGCCCCAGCACGTCGTGCCGTGCGAGCAGTGACCGCAGTGCTTCGGTGAGCGCCGTCTCGGACAGCCGCCGGGAGAGGGGGATCTCGCGGGAGATGTTGCACCAGTCGGCGTTGCCGTCCGACATGCAGATCCACAGGTAGGCCAGCTGGCGCGACGAGAGCGGACAGCGGTCCGGCGGTGGACGGCGGTCCGGCGCCGTCGGCACGAGCGGGCGAGGGATCCCGGCTGCTCCGACTGCCTTGATGCTCCCGGGGGACTCGGTACTTTCGGTGTCCTCGGTGTCCTCGGTGCACTGGGTGTTCTCGGTGTTCTCGGAGCGGGCAAGGCGGCGCCTGCGCTCGATCTCGCGGGCCAGCAGCGGTATGTCGCGCAGGGCGAAGGCCTCCGTGACGGTCAGCCGCACCCCGTGGAGGCGGTGGACCCGCGCCAGCGCCGCGAGCATCTCCAGCGATGTGATGCCGGCGTCGACCAGGCCGGAGGTGTCGTCGTCGACGTCCAACAGGACGCGCAGACACCGTTCGACGTCGTTTCCGGCGGCGGGGGTGGGGGCGTCGGCGGGTATGACGGGAAGCCGGTCCAGGGACGCCAGCAGGGTCTGCCGGTCGGCCTTGCCGCTGCGCAGCATCGGCAGGCCGTCCCGCAGATGCAGGGTGAACCGCGGCAGCCGTCGGCTGCGGCCCAGGCCGTGGATCACGGTCCGCAGCGTCTCCTCGTCCACCGCCTTGCCGGGCGCGGTGGCGACGAAGAGGTGCGGGCCGCCGTGGTCGAGGACCACGCACTGGCGTACTTCGGGCAAGGCCTCGACGGCGTCGACCAGCGGCTGGAAGCTGACGCGCCGGCCGCCGAACTTGAGGTCGTTGCCGCCGCGGCCGACGATCACCAGGGCGCCGTCGTTCCTGAGGCGGCCCAGATCGCCGGTGGGGAGGGGGACGGGGAACGCGGACGTCCGGTGCCGGTCACCGGCGGCGGTGTCCAGGACGCCCAGCGCGGGTGCCCGCGAGGTGATGAGCACTTCCCCGACCCCGGTGTCGTCCGGATCGCGCAGGGCCACCTCGACCCCGGCACGTGGTACTCCGACCGGGATCGGCTGCGCGCCGATGTGGTCGAGGAGCTGGACGTCGCGCCGGTACAGCTGGGCGAGTGTCGCCTCGGTCTGCCCGTACAGGTTGACGATCTCGGCAGCGGGGGCGAGGGCGCTCCACTGCTCGACCACCCGGCGGCCCAGGACCTCTCCGGCGAAGAAGACCAGGCGCAGTCCGGGCAGTCCGGTCGCCGTCAGGCGGGGTTCCTCGGCGAGCCGGGTCGCGATGGACGGGACGAGGAACACGGTGGTCGGGTCGCTGTCGGCGAGGTGGTCGGCCAGCGTCGGCAGGTCGAGCTGGGCGTCGGCGGGCGGCAGCGACAGCACACCGCCCGCGCCGAGCACGGCGAGCAGTTCCCGCAGCGAGGGGTCGAAGTTGACCCGGGTGACGGCGGCGCACCGGTCCGACGCGGTGAGTGCGAACTCGTCGCGGAACCAGTGGAGGAAGAGGTCCAGGCCGCGCCGGCTGCCGACGACGGCTTTGGGCTCCCCGGTCGAGCCGGACGTGGGGATCACATAGCCGGCGTCCGCCTCCTGGAACCTCGGCGCCCGCCACGGGGTGCGCGGGACGGATTCGAGGAGGATCGCGCCGGTGGCGGAGTCGACGACGAACTCGCTCACGCCCGATGTCGCCCCGCGGTACTGGTCGGCCGGGGTGACATCGTGACTGATCACCGCGGCCGGGCAGGTGCGCTCTTCGAGCCAGGCGTACTGCTTGGCGCTCAGTCCGGCGTCCACGGGCACGGGCACGGCGTCGGCGCGCCACGCGGCCAGCAGCCCCACCACGTAGGCGGGTGACAAGGGGCCCATGACCAGGACACTCGCGCGCGCCACACCGGCCGTGGCGAGCCGGTCGGCCAGGGCGGTGACCGCGGCTTCGAGCTGTGCGTACGTCATCGACCGGCCGCACCAGCGCAGGGCGGTGCGCGCCGATGGCTCTGTCCCGGCGAGCGGAGAGCTGAGGCCGAGGGCTGTCGCGGGAGTCATGGCGTGCGTGCTTCCTCGTCTCCGACGAGGCGCTTGAGGGCCTCGTAGTCGGTCTTGCCGACCGGGGTGCGTGGCAGCGCGGCCGCGAACCGCCAGGTCTGGGGAAGTTGGTGGGGGAGCAGATGTGCGGCGGCCCGGCGGCGGACCGTCTGCGGATCGCATCCGGGCTCCGTCATGACCAGGGCGGCGATCTGTTCGCCGCCGTGCCCGTCGGGCATCCCGACGACCCCGCAGTCGATGACGCCGTCGCACCCGCGCAGCGCCGTCTCGACCTCCGCCGGCGCCACCTTGTTGCCCGTGACGTTGATGAACGTGGACATCCGCCCGCGGACGGACCAGCCCTGTGGGCGGGCGACAAGGAGATCGTGGGTGCGCAGCCAGCCGTCCACGAACATCGCCGACTGCGCGGCCGGGTCCCGGTAGTAGCCGCGGGCCAGGGCGGTTCCGCGCACCCACAGTTCGCAGAGCCGGTCCTCACCGTCGGCCGCGCCGGCCGGCTGCAGCCGCCACTCGATCCCCGGGAGCGGCAGTCCGATCGTGCCCGGTCCCGCGTTGTCGGCGTCGTAGGCGATGACGCCGATCTCGCCCAGCCCGTAGCCCTGGCGCAGGGGGAGACCGAATCGTTCGCGGAAGCGCGTCTGGGTGTGGGCGGCGATGGGGGCACTTCCGGTGAGAGCGAAGCGCAGGGACCCCAGGAGTGCGGGGTCGACGCCGTCGGCTGCGACGAGCATCTGGTACATCACCGGAAGGCCGCTGACGAAGGTCACCGCGTGGTCGGCGACGGCGCGGGCCAGTCCGCGGCCCGTGAGGTGCGCGCCGCGGGTGAGGACGAGTTTCGCGCCGCTGAGCAGGGCCGGCAGGGCCAGTACGTCGATTCCGTGGCCGTGCCAGAGCGGCAGCGGGCACAGCACGACGTCCGAGGGCCCCAGGCCGGTTGCTTCCGTCCAGGTCCTCACCCGCTCCACGACGGCTTCCTGGCTCATGACGATGCCTTTGGGCTCACCGGTCGAGCCGGAGGTGCAGTGCACGACGAAGTCCGTGGGCAGGTACGCGCGGGACGTGCGTGCGGGTCCTTCGAGGGGGCTACGGGCGCCTGGCGCGCGCGGTTCCGGTACGAGGGAGCCGATGCCGTCGGGACCGTCGCGCAGCACCAGGTCGAGGTCGAACCTGGCCGCGAGGCGCGCCGTCCGCTCGGGTGTGGCCCTGCTGTCCAGGAGCACGATGACCAACCGCAGTTCGGCGGCGGCGAAGTAGGTGGCGAGGAAGGTGGTGGGTTCGTCCAGGGCCAGGCCGACGGCGGTGCCGGGTGGGTGGTCCCGGAGACGGTCGGTGATGGCGTCGGTGGTCTTGAGGAGGTGGCTGTAGGAGACGGTCGTGTCGTCGTAGGACACGACGGCTGTTGCGTCGGGATGCCGCCGGGCGATGCTGCGCAGCTGTCGGTACAGCGTCATGAGGGGGTGCCGGCCGGGGTCTTGGTGTTCTTGTTGAGGATGCTGGTGAAGTGGTGGTGCATCGCCTTGGCCGCGAACGTCCTGCGGTGCACGGCCTTGGAGTCCTCGCGGGTCTGCTCCAGACTCGCCCGCAGCCGGTCGGTGAGTACGTGTTTGGTGGCGGAGAAGGCGGTGTGGGGGTAGCGCGCCATCCGCTGGGCCCGCTGGATCGCCCGGTCGAGGAGGAATTCCGGCTCGCAGGCTTCGTCGGCCATGCCCCAGCGCAGGGCGGTGTCGGGACCGATCGGGCGGCAGGACATGAGGATGTGGCGGGCGATGTCGTAGCTGCTGATGGTGGAGAGGATGGCGGCACCCATGGAGGCGCCGATGCCGTGCTCCAGTTCGGGCATGGCCAGGCTCGCCCGGGTGGACATGATCTTCCAGTCGAACATCATGGCGAGCTGGAAGCCCAGGCCGATCGCGTGGCGGTCGATCGCGGCGACGGTGGGTTTGCCGGTGTCCAGGACTGTCAGGTAGAGCTCGGTGATCCAGTCGATGAGGTCGTCGACCGACTCGTCCGTTGCCAGCAGCATGACCTCGTTGAAGTCCCCGCCCGCGCTGAAGCTGCGGTCGCGTCCGCCGTGGACGACGATCGCGTTCACCGTGTCGTCACGGTCTGCCGCGCGCAGGGAGGCGGTGAAGGCCTCGGCCATCTTCTTGCCGAACGGGTTGGTCGGCTTGTCGTGGTTCAGGGTCAGGATCCGGGTTCCCCTGACGTCCTCGATGTGGATCAGTGCCACGGCGTTCCCCTGTTCTCAGTCGTGCTCACGGATGTAGGCGGCCACCGCCGCTTCCAGGCAGGTGTCGGAGTCGACCGGCTCGTGCGGTCGCTCGACCAGCGCGCCGGCCTGTTCGGTGGCGATGAGTTCGTAGAAGCTCTCCACGTCGACGCTGTCCAGGCCGGTCAGACGGGCGACGGCGCCGCGGAGGTTGCGCTGGACGCCACTGCCGTGGTGCATGGCCTGTTTGGGCCGCCACGCGATGTGGGGTGGCAGGAGGGCTTCGGCCGCGGCCCGGATGTGTCCCTTTTCCCTGTCGCGGTGGCGCATGATTTCGGGAGCCGTGTCCAGCGCGGCCTGGATGACGGGCGTGTTCCAGTACATGTGGCGCAGGGTGTAGCCGTGGGCCGCGGCGCCCGCACCGCTCCACTCGCCGCCCGCCGCCGCGTCGTCGAGGCACTGGATGACGGCGCGCTGAAGGTCGGGGGCGGTGCCCGGCTCGGTGCGGAGCCCGGAGTTGATGTAGTCGGCGCCGATGCCGGTCAGGATGGTGCCGGCGGGGATCTGGTGCCGGCGGTAGACCGCGACGAGGTTGACCCCCGCGGCGACCATCTCGTGGTGCGGGACGCCGAGCATCCGGACGGTTTCCGGGATCGCCCGGAGGACGTCCTGCTCGCTGAGTTCGATATGGCGGACGGGCATGCGCAGATGGGCGCCGAGCTCGTCGGCCGTGGCGTACTCGTCCCCCCACGGGGTGCCCAGGGTGGCGAGGTGGTCGAGGACGCCGGCCTGCTGGGCCAGCGCGGCGACGAGCCCGGAGTCGACTCCGCCGGAGACGACGGCGGTCAGGGGCCGTGGCGTGCCGCAGGCGGCGATCTGCTGCCGCAGCACCTCGATCTGCCGTGCCCCCGCCTCGGCGGCCTTCTCGCCGGTCAGGGGGGAGGCCTTCCAGGTGTTCGACACGGTCTCGGTGACATCCGTCGAGTCGCCGCTCGCGTCGCGGGAGAAGACGACGGTGCGGCCGCCGCCGATCGTACGGATCGCGGCCCGGACGGCGCGGATCTGCGCCACCCGGTCGGGCCGCGTGCCCGCGTGCTCGATCGCCCGGGCGGTGAGTGAGGCGAGATCGGTCCCGATCAGGACGCGGCCCGTGCCGGGCTGGTGCCAGTAGCGCACGGGGGTGAGGTTCTGCCGACTGGTGCGGATGGTGACGCGGCCCGCGGTGCACGCGATCGTGTTGCAGTCGTCGATGTCGCCGCAGGGCAGCGGCAGGGCGCGGCCGAACTCCTCCACCACCAGTCGCTCGATGGTGCCGTCCTGGCCGGAGCCGTCGAGCCGGTGTGCCGCGAGGCCACTGCCGTGGGGACGTACGTCCAGCAGGAGCGTGGGATAGCTGTAGCTGTTCATCGGTTCTTCCCCCTCTTCACGCGACGGACAGGCGCACGAGTTTGCGCGGCTGGCCGGGGAAAGCGGCCCGGCCGTGGACGACCTGACGGTTGTCCTGGACGATCACCTGCCCGGGCCGCCAGGTGTGGGCGTAGAGCACACGTGGCTGGTGCAGCACCGCCCTGATCCGGCCGAGCAGCGCGGTGCTCTCCTTGGCCGTGTGGCCCACGACGGTGGCGTCGTGGGTGCGCGTCGGGTCGTCGGGGTCGGTGAGCCCGATGACCAGCCGCGTCGTGCCGGTGACGGGATCGTCCTGGATCGGGGCGACTTGGGGGTGCCCGGCTTCGGGGTGGTCGCGGTAGTAGCCGGGGATCCGGTTGCGGTATTCGATGGTGACACCGCGCAGGATCTCGAGGAGATCGGTCGGCGCGTGCGCGAAGAACGCGGCGTTGCTCGCGATCAGTGTCTGGCCGCCGGTCAGAGGTGCGGCCACGCACCGCATGCCGATGTATCTGACCTGCGGTCCGGCGTTGAAGAGGCCGTCGGTGTGCAGTGGCATGGCGCGGGTGGTGAACTGGAGATTGCCGGAGCCCTCTTGGGGCTGGAGGGCGAGTTTGGTGCCGAAGCCGTAGGTGACCGGTTCACCCAGCTGCGCCATGACGGCGTCGAGGTCGAGGGCGGGGTCGCCGGCTTCGCCGGGCTGCAGGACGGCGAAGCCGTGCTCGTCCAGCTTCTCGCGGAAGAGGTGGTGCTGTCCGGGAGGACAGACCGCGTGCCGGGCGATGTCCTGCATGTCGAGCGACTTGATCATTTCCACCCCAGAGCGATCTGGTGCGTCGCAATGCGCGGTCGCACCGACTCGGTTGTCGTCTTTGCTGCGCGGACAGTGATCCGGTTGCGTGGTCGGGCGGGCCGGGCGGGGCTGGTGGCGTCCGCACGTCCCACCGGAAAATCGGGCACCCCCCAAACGCATGAGGCGCAACGCCTTCGGGAGGTGATCGGCCGGCTTCCCCGTGACCGCTCGACGGCTCCGGGGCAGGTACGGGGGCCGTTCCCGGGCCGGCCCCGACCGCGAACGTACACGCGGACAGCGGCAGCGAAGCCGGTGGTGGAGACGTCCTGGACGGATGCTCCAGAGGATCTCCAGGCTTGCCCCTTCCGACCTCTGCCCCCCGCCGCCCGGGCATCGGGTCGGCCGCCGGCGAGGCGGGCGGCCCGAATCGGCTTCAGCCCGGCCAGACCGTGGGCGGCGCCCTTGCGGCGGCGGGTCACGCCCCACAACCGGTCGTCGCCGATGGAGTAGCAGCCGTGGAAGTAGGTGACGCCATGAGTGCGGTGGCAGGTCGCCGACGCGCGGTCGGGCTTGCCCTGCTCCGCCCAGCAAGAGCCTGCGGTCGGCCTGATGCCCAGGGGGCCGAACTCGAAGGCGAAGACCTGGTCCGGGAAGTACTCCAGGACGTGCTCGATGCGGTCGAGCTTGACGTCGGGGTCGGGGACTCCATCCTGGTTGGTGCGCTGAAAGGCGCTGCTCCCGGCGCCGGAGCAGGAACCGTAACGTTTCCCGGCCGATGCGGAGTATGCGTTCGTGCACGCGGTGCAGGTAGGCGGCGAGTTTGCGGGCCGACCAGCAGGTGAGGGGCTGGGCGATTACCGGGACCGATGGTCCCAGCCGAAAGCAAGCAGCGGCAGCGCACGGAGGTGGTGCTGCCCGGTGGACGATCTGCTGCAGCTTCTGCCCTTCCCGATCGGTCAGCCTGCGCACCGCACAGGCTCGGCCACTCACGCCTCCAGCGGCCGGAGCGGACGTCACCGCTCGTCCACCGCCCCAACCGCCCACCCGGCGAACCTTCCCGGTCACAGCACAGTCGTACTCTGTGACGTCGCTGAAGCTGTCGTACATGCGACTGGGCGAGCCGTTCGCATGCTGAGCTCGCAGACCGTCGAGGAGCGTTCCACGGCCAGGCCCCCGTCTGCCGCCACCGAGCCCGCAGGCGGGGGACTGCGTCTGGGGACCGCGCCCCGGCTGACGGCTGAGTCCTACTTCCGTTCGGACGGTCTCTGGAACCTGTAGTCCTTGGGGGAGATCTGGTGGGCGGTGCGGAAAGCGCGGGAGAAGTCGGAGGCACGGGGGAAGCCCCAGCGGGCGGCGATGGCATGGATGGGCGTGGTGCGCAGCGCGGGGTTCGCCAGGTCGCGGCGGGCGCCCTCCAGTCGCTGGTTGCGGATCCAGGCCGCGACCGTTTCGCCCTGTGACTGTTGCTCAAAGATCCGGTACAGGTAGCTGAGCGAGATGTGGTGCGCGGCTGCGATCACGGATGGGGTCAGCTCAGGGTCGTTCAGGTTCTGTCGGATGAACGCCCGGACGCGTCGCGCCATGGCCCGCTGGCGGGTCTCCGGCGGCAGGGCGGCTTCCGCGTCCAGTGCTTGGGCGCACCAGGCCGAGATCAGTTCGAGCAGGACTGTTCCCAGGCGTGGTGCATCGGACGGTTGGAGGGTTTTTGCCTGTCGCACCAGGCCGACGAGGAGCTCCGTCAGCAACGGCCCGACGCCCTCTTGCCCCGGCAGTCCCCGGCCCAGTAACTCGCGGACCCGGTGCGGTGGCAAGGGCAGCATCTCCTTGGGGAAGTCCACTCCCACTCCCTGGACGACACGAGGCTCCTGGTCGTCCAGAGACCGCAGGTCGTATGGCTGTGAACTGTCGACCATGTGCAGGTCACACGGGCGGAACGTGTTGGTCCGCCCGGCGTGGTCGAGAGCCATCTCGCCGTCGAGCAGCAGCGTGAGGTGATACAGCTCGCGGTCGGACTGGCGGACCATTTTCGGGCTCCGCCGGAAACGCGTCGGCAGGAACGACGCCTGCATCACGGAGGGTTTTTCAACCTGCCTGTGGGCGGCTTCGGGCCGGTAGAGATCCTGCCGTCGGTCCGCAGCATCGGGTACTTCCGCTTCAGGGCGATCGGCCCCGACCGCAGCCCCGAGCTGTACCGCTCCCCACTCGCGATGGCGTGGTTCCAGCACACCACCGACGTGCCGTCCGAGGACCGCGCGGAGCCCGGGCTGCCGCGCATCCCCTGGGACGAACCGGCAAGGGACTTCGAGCTCCAGGTCAGCGCTGCTGCCACTGCTCCCGGGTGATCTCGTAGCGCACTCCCCCCTGGTCCGCACCGTCGATCACCTGCATGTCCTCCGGAACCGGGATCTCGCCTGTGAGCGTCAGGCCGGCCTTCTCCATGACGCGGCGGGAGCGGCTGTTCACGGCCAGCGTCTCGGCCCAGACCGAGCGCATGCCGAGCTCGGTGAACCCCTTGCGCAGCAGCGCCAGCGAGCCCTCGGTGGCGTAGTCCCTTCCCCAGGCCGCCTTGCGCAGACGGCAGCCCAGCTCGGCGTTCTCGCGCGGCCCTTCTCTCTCGGGCCACAGCGAGAACCAGCCGATGAACGCGCCGCCGTCCTTCTCGTGCACGGCGAACAGACCGAACTCACCCTGCCACCGCCGGCACTCCGCGACGATGGCCGGCATGACGAGCTCGCGCATCTCCGCGGCAGGTCTCTCCGCCTCGTCGGGGGGAAGGTAGCGCATCACCTCGGGATCGCTGTTCAGCTCGATCAGCAAGTTCGCGTCCTCGACGGTGATATGGCGCAGCGTCAGCCGCTCGGTCTCCAGGTAGGTATCCACGGGCGCGGATCCTGCCCGAGACGGGCAGCCCAGCTCAACAGGTTTTCGCCGCGCCCCGCCGGTCGGGAACGGACCTGGCACTCAGGGTTTTCCAGTCTCAGGCTGATGTGGTCAGGTGGAGCGCGAGCAGTGCCTGGGGTCCGGTGGTCAGGCGTCGCCATCGGCTGCCGATCTCACGGCGGCGCCGGCGCAGGTGGCCGGCGAGGACCCGCAGGGGTGAACTGGACAGGTCGGTCCCGGACGGGTGGACAAGCACGGAAGCTCCTGGTGGACAACGGGTGATCTTGGTCGTGAACCCGTCTACCGGGAGCTTCACTTCGATGTACAGCACTCCGCGACCAACCGGCCGCCCACCTCCGGAAGTTGGAAAAGGCTCAGGGTGTGAATGGTTGGGGCTGAGGACGAGAAGGCTCAGGCCAAGGGCGAGCATGGCAAGAACTCGTAACACGACCTTGCCGAGCGCGGCTGCTCCGCCGTGACGTACGCGGTGTGCGTCGCGCTGTCCGTAGGTCTCGCGGTCGAACGCCGGGGGGCGCCCGCCCCGGCGTTCGACCGCGACCGGACTGCCCCCGCTCGACGGTCGGCAGGGTGCCGGTCACCGCGCAGGCGGCGCCAGGCAGCGGCCACGTGGGGGCGAGGGCGGCGGTGAAGGCCACGGCGGCCGCGGGTATCCCGGGCGATCCGATGCGCACCCGCCTCGCACGCAGCGGTCATTCCTCGTCCTTGCCGAGGCGGCGCAGGTCTTCCTCGTCCCACGCGCGGGTGTCACGGGGCTGGGTGTAGGGCTCGGCACCGGGCGGGAGCCCGCCGGCGATGGCCCGCTGGCGTACCGCCTCCGCGTCGAACTCCAGGCCGAGGAGGATGGCCAGGTTGCTGATCCACAGCCACACCAGGAAGACGACGACGCCGGCCATGGTGCCGTAGGTCTTGTTGTACGAGGCGAAGTTGGCCACGTAGAACGCGAATCCGGCGGAGGCGATCATCCAGATCACCAGGGCCAGGAAACTGCCCGGAGTGATCCACTTGAAGCCCTTCACCTTCGCGTTCGGGCTCGCCCAGTACAGGATCGCGATCATCACCGTGACCAGCACGACCAGTACGGGCCACTTGGCGATCGACCACACCGTCAGCGCGGTGTCCCCGACCCCCAGCGCCGTGCCCACCTGGCGGGCGATACCGCCGGTGAAGACCACGATCAGCGCACTGACCACCGCCAGAATCATCAGGACGACCGTCACGCCGACACGCACCGGCAGGATCTTCCAGACCGGCCGGCCCTCGGGCATGTCGTAGATGGCGTTGGCAGCGCGGATGAACGCCGCGACATAGCCCGAGGCGGACCACACCGCCACCACCAGGCCGATGATCGCCACGAGTGAGCCGAGGCCGGCGTTGCCCTGCAGCTGTTCCACCGCGCCGGTGAGGATGTCGCGGGCCGAGCCGGGGGTGAGTTGTTTGAGATTGTCGAGCACCCTGTCCGCGGTCGACCTGCCGGTGATGCCCAGCAGGGAGACCAGGACCAGCAGGGCCGGGAACAGGGCGAGCACCCCGTAGTAGGTGAGCGCGGCCGCCCGGTCGGTCAGCTCGTCCTTCTTGAACTCCCGCAGGCTCCCGCTGAACACCTTGCCCCAGGCTCGGCGGGGCAGCTCTGTCGGTGTATCCGGAGCCTGCCGCTCTACTTCAGGGGCGGGCCCGGCCTCGTCCGGCGGCGGCTTGTTGTCGTTGTCGTGATTGTTTTGTCCTGGAAGATGTATTTTCGCCATGCGCGCCGAGTACCCCGGCCGACGCACCTGAAGTACTCGTCCGAGGTGGGCTGCAACGGGCAAAGCGCCCGGAGAACGGGTGACCAGCGGTGCTGGACCGGCTACCGACACCGGGCCCGCCGTCGACGCCGCGGTGGGCGCGGGGCGGGTTGTCAGCGCTGACCCTTGCGGTCGCGACGGTGCAGCCGACTCTGCAGGCCGGCCAGGGCACCGGCGCGCTGCCGACGCAGGGCGGCCCGGGCGGCGTTGGCTCCGGGGGCGCCATGAACTCCTCCGCCCGGGGGCGCGGAGGCGGAAGCGAGGTAGAGGCCGGCGACGGGTGTCTCCGGGCGGCCGGTGCCGGGTGTGGGGCGGAAGACGAACTGCTGGTGCAGGGCAGTGGTGCCGCCGTTGATGGCGCCGCCGTGGAGGTTGGCGTCCATGCTCTGCAGTGTGGGCGGGGCGAGGACGCGCCGGGCCCTGATGAGGCCGCGGAAACCGGGGGCATGGCGCTCGACCTGTGCCTCGAGACGATCGGCCATGGTCTCCTGCTCCCGGCCGTCCCACGAGCCGGTCAGCCCGTCGTTTCCCGCGTCGCCCCGAACGCGGTGGGGTACGTGCGTGTAGGCCCAGGCTGACTCGGTGCCCCGGGGCGAGCGGCTGGGGTCGGTGGTGGTCATCTGGCCGAAGAGGACGAAGGGTTCGTCGGGGACGCGGCCCATGGCGATCTGCGCGGCGAAGCGGGTGAGACCGTCCACACCGTCTGCGAGATGCACGGTTCCCGCCTGCGCGGCCTCCGGGCAGGCCCAGGGCACCGGGTTGTTCAGCGCCCAGTCGACCTTGAACGTGGCGAAGTCCCACTGGAAGCGCTTCAGGTCGGTGAGCAGCTGCCCGGGCAGGTGCCGTTCGGCGACCAGAGAGCCGTAGAGCGCGGGCGCGGACACATCGGCCAGGACCGCCTTGCGGGCCGGGACCGCCTCGCCGCCCGCAGTACGGACGCCGACGGCGCGACCGCCGCGGACGACGACCTCGGTGACCTGTTCCCCGCAGCGGACGGTCCCGCCGCGCCGTGTCAGCCGGCGGACGAGAGCGGCGGTGAGTGCCCCGGAGCCGCCGGTGGGGACCGGGAAACCGTAGGTCTGGCCGAGCATGGACATGAGCCAGCCGAAGCCGCCGCTGCCTGCCGCCTCCGGTGCGAGGTCCGCGTGCAGGGCATTGCCCGCGAGGATGAGCCTGCCGCCCTCGCCGCGGAACTCCTCCTCTCCCAGACGCCGGACCGGCAGCACCATCGTCCTGGCCATTCGCAGCCCGCCCGCCGCGCGCAGCCGTAGGGCCAGCCGGGCTCCCGCGCGGACCGGGGGGAACGGCGTGAAGAGGGCGTCGAGGATGCCGGCCCGCAGCGTCTCCCAGACCTCCCACAGCTCCTTCCACGCGGCCCCGTCCCCGGGTGCGAACGCCTCCAGGCTCGCGGCCGTCTCCTCCAGGTCACGGCTGAGGACGGCACAGCGGCCGTCCCGCAAAGGGTGGGCGAGCACCTTCGGGGCGTGGCTCCAGCTCAGCCCCTCCCGCTCCAGGTTCAAGCCGGCCAGGACCGGGGAGGCGGCAGCGAGGGGGTAGAAGGCGCTGAAGAGGTCGCTGGCGAAGTCGGGATCGACCCCCCGGTCGTGCCGGACCGCTCCTCCGGGCTCGTCCTGGGCCTCCAGGACTTCCACGCTCCAGCCCGCGTCGGCCAGGAGGTTCGCCGCGACCAGCCCATTGGGGCCCGCCCCGATCACTACAGCGTCCGGCATGACTCGCTCCCGGCTCGGTGGGTGGCCGCGCCCGGTCGAGCGGCTGTTCCCAGGTCTCGGTGCCGTTTCAGGCCTTGATCGGCCGTCGCCGCATGGAAGTGGTGCGGGCCGGGTCCTCGTCCCCCTCGCACAGCCGGGCGAGGCGGCCCAGCATGGCGCGGTTCCGCATTTGCTGGACCACCTCCAGGAGGCCGTTGTGCAACGCGCCTCCGGCGCCGCGCAGGGGGTGTTCATCGAGGATGATCAGGGTGTGCTCGCCCCAGGGCCGCAGTTCCATCGCGATCCTCGCGGTCCCCAGTGGTCCGCTGTCCGCCTCCAGCTCGAGGACGGCGGACGGCTCGCTGCGGCGCACGACGGTCCGGTTGTGCAGGGTGAGCGGCCCGATCCTGATCTCGTAGCGGAGGGCCGCCCCCAGTTCGGGCCACCGTCCCTCGGCCGGCTCGGCCCGTGAGGGGCCCACGACCCAGTCCCCATACCGTTCGACGTCGGACAGGACCTCCCAGACGTCCTTGGGAGGCTTCCTGATCAGCCGGTGCCGTACCGCCATGCGGTTCCTCCGCCGTGGGAGTGCCAGGTCCCTTCCTGCGCGTTTCCACGCTAGGCCCGGGCAGACATTCCCGCTCGGGGACGCATTCCGGTCGGCTTCGCTTCCCCTCTCCTGGTTCTCGGATGGTGCCGCCGGCGTCCGCAGCCGAGTCGACCCACGCTCGCCCGATCCCCCTTCGAAAAGGGCAGTAGGACTCCTAAGACAGGTGAGTACCGCGATCAGAGGGCGCAGCCGAGGTCAGCCGCTGCGGCGTCGTGTCAGGTGACCAGCAGGCGGTTGAAGAACGAACAGTAGTGCCGCAGTGCCAGGCGCAGGTCTTCGGTATTCGCCTCGGTTCCACTGTCCTTCCAGCTCCTGTTCGCGGTCGGCGAAGGTGGCGGCAAGCCTCTGCATCACGTCGGCGACGAGGGCGTCGGCAGTGTGCACGGCGTCGCGCGGGTCGTCGACGAATCTGTTCTGCACTCCTGCCAGCGGGTGCGGAATCCTTCCTCGTCCTCTGCGCTGAGCAGCTGAGGGACGTCCTCCTCGGCTTGGGCGCCTTGGCCCGCCGTGCGGCTGTCGGCGTTCTCCAATCGGGCCAGTCCTGCTGCCGGTGGCTCGTGATTCCTGTAGGCCTTCGGACGCGCAGGACGAGCGGCACGGACATGGAGAGGCAGGGGGCTGTTCCGATGTCAGTGCAGGATGCTCACGGCACGGGCGATTACGAGGATTGATGTGATGAGGGCGGAGACGCTTTCGACGCTCATCATGAGTTTGGCCCGGGTGGTGAGCGGCATGGTGTCCGTCGGGCTGAAGGCCGTTGAGTTCGTGACGGACACGTACAGGTAGTCGACCAGCGTGGGAACCCAGTCGGAGGAGCCGCTGGCGCCGTCGGCGACTTCCTCGACAGCGTCGTCGTTCTCGTCTTGGGAGAAGCGGAAATCCGTCAGCGGGAGCTCGGCGCGCGGCGCCTGTGTGCGGCTGACGGGGCCGCCTCGGTCCAGTTCCCAGAACGCGAGTCCGAAGACGATGATGTTGGTGAGCCAGACTTGCAGGGCGGCCACCAGGAGCGCGCGGCCGTCCTTCACCCCGGCGTGCACCAACTCGTCGACCAGGATGGCGAGCGCGACGAGGTTGCTCGCGGCGATGACGGCGACGAGGGTCAGTGACAGGATGCGGAACATTCTGGTCTGACGGGTCAGTCGCCTGGGATTGATCGCGATGAGCGGAATGAGGAGCAGGACCTCAAGAGCGGGCAGCACGTATCGGGGTGCGATGAGCAGTTGCTGCGGCAATGCGAGGTAGAGGGAGATGGCGGCGAGGGTGGCCAATACTCCGGGAAGTCTCGCCTCGCCTCGTCGTTCGTGGCGAGGGTGTCGTGTCCGGGCGTCCGCGCGGCTCTGCGCCATGATCCGCTCTCCCCGTCTTCCCTTGACGATCTCGGGCGGCGTCCAGCCGGAGGCTGGACGGTGGTGATGGTCCGCGGCTTCGGCCGAGGAATCTGTACGCAGCTGTGCGCCTCTGCGGCAGCAACTTCCCGCAATCACCGACCGGTTGACTCTCAAAAGTCCCGTGGTACCCGCCTTCCACACTGCTGCGCTCGGGCTATCTGCATCCGGCCGTGGTACAGGACGCGCGAACGGGTCGCCTCCTACGTGCGGGCCGACTTCAAGCCCACGCCGGCGAAGCGGCGGCCAGCTGGCGGCTCGTCCGCGATGCATATCTCCCTGGTCAACGACTCCCCGGCCGTCCTCGCCGTGGTCGACGACCGGGGCGTGGGCGCCGTGGCGTCCGAAGTCGGCGACGGCAAGGTCGCGTCCCTGAGCGGCATGGCCGCCGCAGACCGGCTCGCGCGCCTCACAAGGCCTGGCGGCAGTACGAACCCGACGCGCCGGTCATCACCGCATGGTGACCGGAGCCACCGGAGTATCCGACTACGAATCGTCACGGAAGGCTGACCGGGGCGGATCCGGGCGCCCCTGGCCATCCATCGCTCGAAGGCACACCCGAAGCCGTTTGCGGGAGACGCTTCAGGGAGGTATGGGCACGGCCTTTCCCGGGCCGGGCGGGTGGGTGGAGGATGTGGCGCGCAGCCGGGCCGGCGGTGTTTGCGGTCATGACGGATGGGCACACGGGAATTCGTGCTTCGGACCGAAGGCGCACGCCCTGTGGGGATCCTGCTCTCCCTGCCTGCCGCGGTTGCCTTCGGCGGGCCGGGCAGATCTTCCGCGCGGCGAACCTCTGACAGACACTGTTCAGGCCGCGCTCGGTACCTGGCTCCGGGCCCCGTCCTGAACCAGGCGTTCAGGAGCGATTGCCCATGCTCACTGATATGACCCCAGACCGTTCGCAGGTCGACGGCACCTCTGTCTCCCTTTCCGCCGGGACCGCACGCCGCATCCATGACGATTCCCCCAGGACTGCCGTGCTCTTCGAGCGGCTGGTGGAACTGGGCGAGGGTCCGGAACGGGACGCCGTGCGGGACGAGCTGGTGAGGGCCTGGCTGCCCATGGCGCACCGCATCGCCGGCCGGTTCCGTGATCGCGGCGAAGCCATGGAGGACCTGCGCCAGGTAGCAGCACTCGGGCTGGTCAAGGCCATCGACCGCTTCGAGCCCAGCCGGGGGGCCTTCGAGAGTTACGCCGTGCCGACCATCACCGGTGAGGTGAAACGGCACTTCCGGGACCGGACGTGGGCCCTGCGGGTGCCCCGCCGAGTGCAGGAGCTGCGCAACCAGGTCCGCCTGGCACGCCGAGAGCTCACCCAGCGCCCCGGCAGCCCCCGGCCCACTCCCGCAGACATAGCCGCCCACACCGGCCTCACCGAGGACGAGGTCGCCGCGGGCCTGGAAGCGCTGGAGAGCTACAGCACCCTCTCCCTGGACGCCGAACTGGCCACCGACGATGACGGGTACAACCTCGCCGACACCCTGGGGGCCGCCGACCCTTCCTACGACGTCATCGTCGACCGCGAGGCGGCCAGGAAGGCACTGCGCCGGCTCCCCGAACGCGAGCGGACAGTCCTCTACCTGCGCTTCTTCCAGGACATGACCCAAAGCCGCATAGCCGACCAGCTCGGGTACTCCCAGATGCATATCTCCCGGCTCATCACCCGCAGCTGCGCCCACGTGCGCAGTGAGGTGCTGGGAGAGTGCGAGTGCCCCACCCGCTCCAGCGGCGCCTCCGCGGCCTGAGGGACTGCTCTGCTCCCAGAGCCGAGTGGCCGCTTCCTCAAGCCCCGTACACGCTGTCTTGACCGTTCCCACAACACCAGATGGCCTCAGCCCCAAGGAGTCGCACCGATGTTGATGCCCCTCCCCGCCACTCTGTACCGGCTCGTCGCGGAATACGAGTCGCTCCTTGCCGAGGAATCGCCCGACGGCACGACGCCCCCCAGCCAGCGCCTGCGCGACCTCGCCTACACCCTGTGCGTGTCCACCGGAACCCGCGAAGTCACAGACGCCCTCGACACCGCCCGCTCCTACCTGGCCAAGGCGGCTGCCACACCCGTCACAAGCTCCCAGGCCGCCACGAGACCCGGAGCCAAACACCGACAGGCCTCTGCGCTTCCCGAGCCCGCAGTCATCGGAACAGCCAGTGCGGCCAGTTTCCACGGCGACGCCGGCGAACCGTCTGCCAGTCGCCGCGATGGCACCCCGCGCCCCGGCCCCCGGCTCACGGCACCCCATGCCGCGGGCGCAGGAAGAGGTAACGGAGGGTGAGGCGTTGGACATGAGCGAGCGTGCCGTGATCGTTCACCCGCCCGCGCAGTGGGGCGGCCGTCTGGTGGAGTGGACGGAGAGCCCGCAGGCACGGCCCGCAGCCTGCGGGTTCCGACCGCTCAAGGCTCTTGTGAGCAGCCGGGAGGGGGCGGGGCGGCGTCCTGGGCCTTCAGGTGTGGGCCGCGCGGGCCGCAACAGGGGTGCCGATACCCGCCCGGCCGCCGAGATCTCCTTCTGGGACCCGGCATCCGGGCCGAGAGGCCGTCCGTCGTTGAGGAAAGGCAGTCATGAGCAAGAGTCGCCGTTCGACGCTCACCCGCTGGCAGCGCTGGCGCTCCGGGCCCACGCTTCGCATTCCGCCCGGGGCGGACGACGTGGAGAACGCCAATCGCAGGTTTCTGCTGTACGGCGTCCTGCCCCTGTGGTTCGTTCCCGCCGTCGCCGACTGGGTGATGCACAGGCGCTCGGACATCGAGCACACCAGCGGCGTACGGGAATCAGCGGTGCATGCCCTCATGATGGCCGAGGCCGGCATCCCGGTGGTCGCGGGTCTGACCGCCAGGGTCAACCCGCTGGTGCTCTCGCTCATGGGAGGCGCGGCCGTCGCGCACGGGGCCACCGCGCTGTGGGATGTGTCGCTGGCCACCGAAAAGCGTGAGGTGCGGCCCGTGGAGCAGCACATCCACAGCTTTCTGGAAGTGCTCCCGCTGACGGCGGCCGCGTTCACCACATGCCTGCACTGGGACCAGGTCCGTGAGGTGATGAAGGGCGCCGGCCACGCCGACGACTGGAAACTCCTCCCCAAACAACGCCCGCTGCCGGCCCGCTACCTCGCCGGTATTGCCGCCGGGGTCGGACTGTGTGTCGTCCTGCCGTACGCGGAAGAGATGATCCGCTGTGTACGGGCCCGCCGTGATCGTGACACCGGCCACCTGCGGTAGCGGCAGGTCTGTTCCTCACCCACGAAAGACGCGAGAACGAACAGCGGCAACGTTCGTCCCTCGAGTCGTGACCGCGTTGGGCCGCCCTCTGGACGTCTTGCAGTGGCGGGTCCGACGCCGCGGCCGGCAGGCGCAAGCTGGTCCCGGACCCGCCGTCATAAGGCGGCGGGAGCGGATCCGCGCAGTCGGCCGTGAGCGCGACGTTTGCCGAGCGATATGCGCATTTCCGTTCTAGTTTGTCACTGTCACTGATTTTCCTATGCAAGGAGCAGGGCATGGCTGGCAAGGGCGGCATGGACAAGGCCAAGGGCAAGATGAAGGAAGCGGTCGGTAAAGCCACCGGCAACGACCGGATGAAAGCCGAGGGGAAGATGGACCAGGCGGAGGGCGAGGCGAAGGAAGCCCTGGAAGACGCCAAGGACTCCATGCACGGCAAGCACGGCAAGCGCTGAAGCCTGGACCGGCTCCGGTGAAAGGGCCCGCCCTCAAGAGGGCGGGCCCTTTCACCGGAGCCGGTCCGGCATCCGGACGCTGCGTGCTGACGCTGTCGACCTGCAGAGCCCCCACCCGGACCGCTCGCTGATCATGGGTGCACCGGGTGGGCTTGGACGAGGTGGGTCGAACTGCCGGTCATCGAGTCGTGAGAGCGTCGCGACGAGTTCGCAGTGTGCCGGCCCGCGAACTGCACATAAGTGGACATTTGTGTCTAATGGTGTGAATAGGGCCAACTGCTCCGGGTAGTCCGTCAAAGGACTAGTGAACGGAGTGCATCGTGATCATCAAGAAGATGCATGACATGGGTATCCGCAGCGAACTGTGTACCTGGCCGCCATGGCATCCATAGGCCTCACTGTCGTCGCCTGGGCAGGCTCCTTGAAGATGGAGCCCGGCATCGACATCGCCCGGGCCGACCGCTGGGGAATCTGCATCGGCGAATGGGCCCCGCCTTCTTCGGCCTTGGCCTGGCACTCTCCCAGTACGAGCAGCAAGAGGACGCCACCGCCGGCGAGTTGCCGGCGCATCAGAGCGTCAGCTGACTCGTGGGGCCCGACTGTGCCCCGGGCAAACGGCGTTCCGTCGAACACCACGCAGGGATACGGCATGCGTATTGCCTGCGAGCGGGCCTCTTCGTGCTGATCGGGGTCGAGTTCGACTCGGAACGGTCACTGCCCCGTGCGGAGATGTGTCCCGAACGAACGGACGCGGCTGCGCGACCCAGGGGTTCTCCGTGCCCAACTGGCCCTGCTGAACAGGGAGCTTGAGGACGGAGACATCAGTCTGGAGGAGTTCGAACGAGAAGAG